>JBAQYY010000180.1:0-6209 GCA_049790415.1 Candidatus Dormiibacterota bacterium
ACCCCCAGCGGCCCCGGCGGATGGCGGTCGGGGCCGCCGGCCGCGATGCCACCACCGAGTTCACCGTGCTCGAGCGCTGGCCCCAGCACACGGCCCTGCAACTGCGGCTGCGCACCGGACGGACCCACCAGATTCGGGTCCATCTCGCCTACATCGGCCGTCCCTTGGCTGGCGACGCCCTCTACGGCCCAGGCTCGATGACGGGCTCGGCGCGGCCTGCTCTGCATGCCGCCATGCTCCACTTCAGTCATCCCGGGGACGGCCGGGCGATGACCTTTCTGAGCCCGCTGCCGGAGGATCTGGAACGGCTTAGGATCGAGGTTGGAGCAGAGCCGGGAAGCCGCGCGGCTTGGCCTTGGCAAGACCGGAGCCCGAAGGTGCCATGACGGACGATTCAGGCAGAGGAAGGCTGATCGTGCTCTCCGGCCCGAGCGGGGTGGGCAAGGACACGGTGATTGCCCAACTGTTGCCGCTCTGCCCTGCACTGCGGCGCCCGCCGGCCTACACCACTAGACTGCCCCGTCCCGGTGAGGTCGACGGCCGCGACTACTCGTTTGTCGATCTGGTGACCTTTCAGTCGATGGAGTCCGCCGGACAATTCCTGGAGACAGCTCTGGTCCATGGCAACCATTACGGAACCTCTCGGGAGCGGGTCGAGGAGATCCGAAACGACGGCTATGACGCTCTCCTCAAACCCGACGTGCAGGGTGCCGCTCTGCTCCGGGACGCAGGACTGGACGCCCTTTTCCTGTTTCTCGCGCCGCCTTCGCTAGAGGTCCTGGTGGCCAGACTCGAGAAGCGAGGCACGGAAACACCCGAGGAATTGGCTATTCGCACCCAAGACGCTGCCCGCGAGATGGCCGCCGCAAGTTGGTATCAGCACGTGGTGGTCAACGACGAGGTCAGCCGCGCGGCGCGCTTGTTGGCAAAGATTCTGAACACGCCTGAGCCCGCCGCCAGCTAGAAGCAGCGACGGCGCCTGCCACAATGAGACCGAGATGGCAGAGAAGATGCGGCAAGGACTTGGCGGCCGCAAGATCGCCGTCCACGTCTGCGGTGGGGTGGCAGTGGTCAAGGTGCCCGAGTTGATCACCGCTCTGCGTCGCCAAGGCGCCGAGGTCAGGGTGGCGATGACGGCCTCCGCCACCGCGTTCATCTCGCCGACCACCTTGCGGGCGCTTTCGGGGAATCCCGTCGCCTGGCGCCTCTTTCCGGCCAAGGGACGAGGCTCGAGTGCCGACCAGGACAGTGGGCACGGGATGAACCACATCGACCTGGGCAGCTGGGCTGACTGTCACCTCGTCGTCCCCGCCACCGCCTCGACCCTGGCTCGGCTGGCACTGGGGCTAGCCGACGACGTTGTGAGCTCGACGCTGCTGGCCACCGAAGCTCCCATGCTCCTGGCGCCAGCCATGGAGACCGGCATGTGGCGCAATCAGGCCACGCAGAGCAACCTGGCCACCCTGGTGGCTCGCGGAGCGACGGTGGTGGGCCCGGTCACTGGCCGCCTGGCGTCCGGTCGGGTGGGCCAGGGCCGGATGGCCGAGCCTAGCGAGATCCTCCGCGTCGCCGCCCGGGTTCTGCGCCAGGAGACACCGCTGCGAGGCTGGCAGGTACTGGTTACCGCCGGCGGCACCCGGGAACCGATCGACCCGGTCCGCTATCTGGGCAACCGGAGCAGCGGCAAGATGGGTACCGAGCTGGCCCTGGAGGCGGTTGCTCGGGGCGCAGCGGTATATCTGGTCACAGCGGTTGAGAACGCTCCCAATCTTCCCGACGTGGAGGTGGTCCGGGTCGATACGGCGGCCGAGATGCTCCAATCGTGCCTGACCCTCCTGCCCAGCATTCGCCTGGTCCTGATGGCTGCTGCGGTGGCGGACTTCCGGGTCGCGGAGGTGGCTCCCCAGAAGCTGCACCGCCGCGAGCAGGCTGAGATCGACCTCCACTTGATAGCCAACGTCGACATCCTTAGCCGTCTCACTCAAGATCGCCCGTCAGGCTGTCTGGTCGTCGGTTTCGCCGCGGAGACCGAGGACGTGGCGGAACGTGGGCGGGCCAAGCTGGAGCAGAAGGGCTGTGATCTGATCGTCGCCAACCCCATCCGCGGCGCCCACTCAGCCATGGGTGGCGACATGGCCGAGGCGACGCTACTCGCTCGAGGCGGAAGAAAGGTGGAGCTGCCCTGGCAGCCCAAGTCGGCAATTGCTGAAGCGATTCTCGATGAGGTCCAGCAACTCGGTCAGGGCCAGGATCAGTCGCCGACGTCGCGGTGAGCGTCGAACCGCCTCTGATCGCTAGGGTCTCCCCGGATCTCAAGGCCGGGGCACCGGCTGGTCTATACGACTACCTCATCCCCGAGGAGCTGCGCCAGGAGATCCGGCTGGGGCAGCGCGTGGTGGTGCCCTTCGGTCGCCGTCAGGTATTCGCCTTCGTGGTCGAGCTGCTCGAGGAGTCGCCGATCGAGGAGCTCCGATCCTTGGAGCGGATTCGGGACGAGAACCCCCTGCTCTTGCCCCACCAGATCAGCCTGGCGCAGTGGATCTCCTCCCACTACCTCTGCCCGCTTCCCGAGGTTCTCCGCGCCATGATCCCGCCCGCGCTCAGAACCGGCAAGGCGACTTCCAAGCGCCGGACCATCGCCAAGGCAGCGGACGGAAAGCCAGACGCAACGGGAGGTGTCGGTCGGCTCGACCTGTCCACCGAGCAGGAGGAGGTTTTCGGCCCGATCCGAGACGCCATCACCTGGTCCAAGGCAGAGGAATTTCTCCTCTTCGGAGTCACTGGCTCGGGCAAAACTGAGGTCTATCTGGCGGCCATCAAGATAGCCTTGGCCCAGGGCAAAGGGGCGATCGTGCTGGTGCCGGAGATCTCCCTGACGCCCCAGACGGAGAAACGCTTCGCCGTCCATTTCCCGGGAATCGTGGCTGTTCTCCACTCCGGGCTGAGCGTCGCCGAGCGGGGTCGGGAGTGGCGGCGCGTCCGGGCGGGTCAGGC
The DNA here is from genome assembly GCA_049790415.1 of Candidatus Dormiibacterota bacterium. Classification (GTDB taxonomy): domain Bacteria; phylum Chloroflexota; class Dormibacteria; order Aeolococcales; family Bog-877; genus Bog-877. The sequence continues at coordinate 2,995 of JBAQYY010000180.1, forward strand.
CCAGGTGGTGGTGGGGTCCCGGAGTGCCGTGTTCGCTCCCATGGCCAACCCCGGCGTGATCGTTGTCGACGAGGAGGACTCCTCTTCCTACAAGCAGTACGACGCCATGCCGCGCTACCACGCTGCCGATGTGGCTCGGCACCTGGGACGCATTCTCTCGGTCCCGGTCGTCCTCGGCAGTGCGACCCCGCGCTTGGAGGTCTACCGACAGGCCGTCGGTGCCAGGGGATTGCGGCTTTTGCGCTTGCCCCACCGCTTCGCCGGGCGTCCCTTGCCCCCCGTCGAGGTGGTGGACCTGAGAGAGGAGCTGGCCTGGGGCAACCGCTCTCCTTTCTCGAGGCGGCTGAGCCAGCTGGTGACGGAGACCCTGCTCGAAGGCGGCCAGGGAATCCTCTTCCTCAACCGCCGGGGTACCTCCAGTGTGGTTCTCTGCCGCAGCTGCGGCGAGGCCCTGGGCTGCCCCAACTGCTCGGTGTCGCTGACCCTGCATTTCCAGGGACGGCTCTGCACCTGTCATTACTGCGATCACCAATTGACCCTGCCCGAGGAATGCCCGAGCTGCGGCAGTCGCCTGCTCCGCGCCCTGGGGGCGGGAACGGAGCGCATCGAGGCCGAGGCCCGCGAGCTCTGGCCCGGCGCCAAGATCCTGCGCATGGACCGTGACACCGTCGGCCACCGAGATGCCCATCGGGAGATCTACGAGGCCTTCGTCCGGCGCGATGCTGACCTTCTCATTGGCACCCAGATGGTGGCCAAGGGCTGGGATCTACCCGGGGTGCGCTTGGTGGGCATCGTCAATGCCGACATCGCTCTCCACTTCCCCGACTTTCGCGCGGCGGAGAAGACCTTTTCACTGCTTACCCAGGTGGCCGGTCGGGCCGGCCGAGGGGACGAGCCGGCTCAGGTGATCCTCCAGACCTACAGCCCCGAGCACCCCGCCGTGCAGCTGGCCAGCGGGCACGACTACGAGGCATTCGCCGCGCTGGAGCTGGAGGCAAGGCGCCAGCTGCGCTTCCCCCCGTTCACCCGCCTCTTGGTGCTGACTCGCAGCGATCCGAGCGACAGCGCGGCGCGCGAGCAGGCTCAGCGAGAGGCGGTTCGGCTGCGCCAGCTTCTCGACGGCACAGCGGTTGAAGTTCTGGGGCCCAGTCCCGCTTTCATTCCCCGCCTGCGCTCCTTGTATCGCTGGCAGCTGACAGTCCGGGCATCGCGGCTCGAGGCGGTTCGTCCCCACCTCCCGGAAGGTCGCGGCTGGTCCATCGATGTGGACCCCGCCTAGGTCCCTGGCGACGACCACTCGCTAGCACGGCTGCTCGCAGGCTGGGAGACTGAGCACCTTCGTCTTCTCTGGCTGGATCTGGACCCTTCTCGAACTGGAGGTGGCTTGGTGCGCGTCGTCTTCGCCGGCTCGGCGGAATTCTCCTTACCCGTCCTCACGGCACTGGCCAGGTCCAGCCATGACGTAGTGATGGTCCTGACCGCTCCCGACCGGGCGGGCAACCGGGGCGCCGCCGCGCCCCGACCGGTGAGGGCCGAGGCCGAGTCTCTGGCGCTGTTATTCGAACAGCCAACCCGACTGACCGAGGAGTTCTGGCGGGATTCCGTGCTGCCCCACAATCCAGAGGCTCTGGTTGTTGCCGCCTACGGACAGTTGGTGCCCCAGGCGATCCTCGACTCGCTCACCTATGGGGGTATCGGCGTCCACCCCTCGCTCCTGCCCCGCCACCGGGGAGCCGCCCCGGTGGCGGCCGCCATCCTGGCTGGTGACGGCCGGACCGGGGTTACCGTCTTTCGCATGGATCGGCGCATGGATGCCGGGCCCATCCTGGCGCAGCAGCCGCTGCCGATTCCCGCGTCTGTCAGCGGGCCTGCCCTGACCGCGACGCTGGCACTGGTTGGCGCCCAGATGCTGGTCCAGGCCTTGGACCACCTCGAGGCTGGCGACCGGAGCGACATCCCCCAACTCGATTCAGGGGCTACCTACTCGCACCGGTTGAGCCGCCGGGACGGCAACTTGGAGTGGTCGCTGAGCTCGGCGGAGATCGACCGAGCGCTACGGGCCCTGACTCCCTGGCCGGGTGTGACCGTGCCCCTGGAGGGCACGCGGGTCAAGTTGCTCCGGGGCGCTCCCGGCCCATGGCCTGAGAAGGCCGCCACGACGGCCATGGGCAAGGTCTTGGAACAAGGTTCGGAGTGGATCTTGGTCCAGACGGCCAAGGGGACTTTTCGAGTGGAGCTGATCCAGCCTCCGGGTGGGCCGCCGATGACGCCGGGGGCGTTCCTGAGAGGCCGACAGCGCACGGCAGGTGGACGGCGCCATGGCTGAGGCGAAGGAGCCCCGACTTCTGGCCCGCAACCGGCGCGCCCGCCACGAATACCACATCCTGGAGCAGGTGGAAGCCGGGATCGAGCTCTGGGGGACTGAGGTCCGCTCGCTGCGCCAGGGCGGCGCCCAGATCACCGAGGCCTACGTCCGGATCGAGCGGGGCCAGGCGTGGCTCTACGGCGCCCACATCCAGCCCTACGAATTTGGTAACCGCCAGAATCACGATCCCAGCCGCTCGCGCCGCCTCCTCCTGCATCGCCGCCAGATCGACCACCTGGCTGGCGCCGTCAAGCAGCCCGGGGTCACCCTGGTCCCCCTGGACATGCACCTGCACCGGAACCGGGTCAAGGTGGAGCTCGCTCTGGGTAGGGGAAAGCGCGAGTACGACAAACGCTACGCCCTGGCGGAACGCGAGGCGCGGCGGCAGATGGAGCGCGGTGTGCGTAGGGACTGGAAAGGCGCGGTATAGTGCTTTGACAACCTTCTCGTGGGGGCGTGTGGCTTCGACGGGGACGTGGGTTGCGAGATGGCGTGTCGAGCCCCGGGCTCGTAAAACCGGGAAAAGGCATTAACTGCCAACACTCAGAGCCAACCGGCTCTGGCCTACGCTGCCTGATCTGATCAAGCAGTAGCGCCAAAAGCTCGGGCTTAGGCCCGACGTCGACCGGACGAGCGCCCGCGGCGCCCGGATCCGACGTAAATACAGTGGGCTAGCTCAGGTGTGGCGTTTCAGCGCTCCTGAGGACTTTTACTGGAACTGGCCCACCTAAAGCCCGTCCGGGGGCGCTCTGTGGGTGAGATCAAATCCCGGGCTACACACGTAGAGGTCTCGTGAGACGCGCTCTCGGACCCGGGTTCGATTCCCGGCGCCTCCACCAGGGTTGTTGCA
>JBAQYY010000181.1:0-6375 GCA_049790415.1 Candidatus Dormiibacterota bacterium
GCCCGGGTGGGAAAGTTGAAGGTGGTGTCGATGAACTCGTCGACCGTGCCGCCCTGGTGGAGGACTGCCTGAGCGACGTGAATCAGCTCCGTCGCCTCCTCGCCCAAGATGTGGGCACCAACCAGCCGCCGGTCGGCGGCCCGAAAGACCAGCTTCACCAGGCCCTCCGTAGATCCGGCGATCCGGGCGCGAGCGTTCGCCGCGAAGTAGGCGCGCCCGGTCTCGACGTCCTCACCGGCGCTGTGAGCCCCCTCTTCTGTCATACCGACCATCGAAGCCTCAGGGAGGGTGTAGATTCCGGTCGGCACGACCGGGTCGACGGCGTCCTTGAAACGGATGCCGAAGGCACGGCACATGGCCACACGAGCCTGCTCCATGGCGACGGAGGCGAGCCCGGGCGGTCCGATGATGTCGCCTGCGGCGTAGATCCCTGGGGCCGTCGTCTGGAAGTTGCCGTCCACTCGGATGCGCCCCCGCCCGTCGGCCTCCACGCCCGCCTCCGCTAGTCCCAGGGCTTCGACATTCCCGGCTCGCCCGACCGCGTGAAGAATGACCTGGGGCCGGAGGGCCTCGCCATCCACGACCACGACCAGTCCATCGGCATCGCGCCCGACCGAATCCACCTGGGCTCCGAACATGAGCCGCACCCCGGATCCCCTCAGGCTCTGGGCCAGGGCCTCTGACATCTCGCCATCGAGAATCGGTAGCAGCCGAGTCCCCCGATCCACCAGAGTGATGCTGACCCCCAGCGCGGCGAAGATTGAGGCGTACTCGGATCCGACCGGGCCCCCGCCGACCACCATCATGCTTTGGGGCAGACGGTCGATCGAGAGCACGGTTTCCGAGTCGTGCACGTCGGGATCGTCGAAGGGAACGTCGGTAGGATGGTGGGGATGCGATCCCGTCGCCAGCAGGATCACTCGAGCCCGCAGCGTTCTCTCCTTGCCATCCTCGGCGCGCACGACCACGGACAGATCCGGACCCAGCCTGGCCTCACCCTGGACCAGCTCGACGCCGTGCCGGACCAGGTTCTCCCGCACCGCGCCGGCCATGGTCATCACGACGTCGGCGGTGCGCGCTCGCAGCCTGTTCATCAAAAGGTCCGGCGCCAGACTGATGCCGACCCCGTAGATGTCGCGGCGGGCCCAACCGCTCAGGTAGACAGCTGTGTCCCGCAACGCCTTCACCGGCACCCCGCCCACCACGGTTACCACGCCCGGGCGGGGGGGCGGTCGCCGCTCCACTACGGCCACGCTGTGGCCGTGATAGGCAGCTTGGGCCGCCCCTTTCTCTCCCGCCGGTCCGGAGCCGATCACGACCAGGTCGAACCGACCCGCCTCGGGCGAACTTGCCTTCATCTTCCTGCGGAGGCTAGCAGGGCGAAGCGCGCCGCTTCGATGGTCCTCGTCTCTCCGCCCCCCGTGCTCGCTGGCCGGCACCGAGTGGCGGCACCGCCGCTCCTCCCCCCTTCTGACAGAATCCCGGCGTGCCCACCGCCACATCCCGAGCCGAAGCCGAGGGGCTGCTCAGCTTCGTCGACGCCTCCCCCACGCCCTATCACGCCTGCCGCGAGTCGGCCCGCCTATTGGAGAGCTCCGGCTTCACCGAGGTCAAGGAGTCAGAGCGCTGGTCTCCGGACGGACGCCACTACCTGATCCGGGGAGGCACCCTGATCGCCTGGGTCGGCCCGGACGCGTCCACCACTGCCTCCAAGTTCCGCATTGTGGGAGCGCACACCGACAGTCCCAATCTGCGCATCCGTCCCCAACCGGACGCTGACAATCTCGGCTACCGGCAGCTCCGGGTCGAGGTTTACGGAAGCCCTCTCCTCAACTCCTGGCTGGACCGCGACCTCGGCCTGGCGGGACGGGTGGCGCTGGCGACGGAAGGGGGCGTCGAAATGCGCTTGATTCGCATCGAGCGGCCCCTGTTGCGGATCCCTCAGCTGGCCCCCCATCTCGACCCCAAACACAAGACTGAGGGGCTGCTCCTCAATCCCCAAACTCAAGTGTTTCCGATCTGGGGACTGGAAGCGACGGACGACGGGAGTTTCAAGACCTTTCTGGCCGCCGAACTGGGCGTGGCAGGCGATCAAGTTGAGAGTTGGGATCTGATGGCGTACGACCTGACGCCTTCCGTCCTGGCCGGGGTGGCGAGCGAGTTCGTGAGCGCGCCCAGGCTCGATAACTTGGGCTCCACCTACGCCGCCACCCGGGCCCTGACCATGCGGGCGGGCTCCCATGCGTCCAGCGACCAGATCTCGGTCGTCTGCCTCTTCGACCACGAGGAGGTCGGCAGCGTCAGCTCCAGCGGGGCTGCCGGCGCCCCACTGCCCCAGGTGTTGGAGCGGATCTTCCGAGCTGGCGGGGGCAGCCGGGAGGAGTACCTGCGCGCCTTGGCGGGATCGCTTTGCGTGTCAGCCGATATGGCCCACGCGGTCAACCCCAACTACCCGGATCGCTCCGAGCCTGGGCATTTGGTGCATCTCAACCGTGGTCCCGCGATCAAGGTCAACGCCCGACAACGTTATGCCACGAGCGCGATGGGAGCGGCGACCTTCATCGCCGCCTGTCGCTCCTCGGAGACGCCGTATCAGTTCTACGCTACCCGCGGTGACGTCCCCGGCGGCTCCACCATCGGCCCCCTGAGCGCGGCCTGGCTCGGGGTGGAGACAGTCGACGTGGGAATCGCGACCCTGGCCATGCACTCCATCCGGGAGCTCTGCGGAGCGGACGATCCTGGCCACCTGGTCCGAGCCCTGGGCTCGTTCCTGGAATCCTGACCATCCGCCGGCGCGCGCGGTTGGGGCTCACCTGAGGTGCTGGACGAGGCCCGACCTAGCCTAGGGGCGGCAGAGGCGACCCCGAACTGGAGCGGAGTCGCGGGCAAGCGGGTGGTCATCACTGGCGCCACCGCCGGTATCGGGCTCGCGGCAGCAGAAGAGCTGGCGCATCGAGGTGCCCTTCTCAGCATCGTGGCCCGCAGCCAGACGCGGGCCGCTGTTGCGGTAGCCAGGATCCAAGCCGCCGCCAATCCCGCCCCTGAGGTTGACGTTCTCCACGCCGATCTCAGCTCCCAGGCGGCGATCCGCCAGCTGGCCACGGAGATCTTGGCGCGCTATCCCCAGGTCGACGTCCTGATCAACAACGCCGGAGCGGTGAACAGCGCACGCCGGCTCACCGAAGATGGCTTCGAGCTCACCTGGGCGGTCAACCACCTGGCGCCCTTCCTGCTCACGACGCTGCTGCTGGAGCGCCTCCGCGCGAGTGCCCCCGCCCGCATCGTCACCACCGGCTCGGCGGCCCATCGGGGAGCACTTATCCCCTTCGACGACATCAATGCCGCCCGGGGATATGGGTCCTTCGGATTCGCCCGTTACGGACAGACTAAGTTGGCCAACATCCTCTTCACTGCTGAGCTCAGCCGCCGCCTGCAAGGAAGCCAGGTAACTGCCAACTGCTTTCATCCGGGATTTGTCGCCAGCGGCTTCAACCGCAACAACGGCGGACTGATGGGGTTGGCCATGACTCTGGCCCGCCCATTCGCTCGGACACCGGAGCGCGGCGCCGACACCCTGGTCTGGCTGGTCGATTCCCCCCAGGTATCAGCCCAGAGTGGTGGCTATTTCAGTGGTCGGAGACGGGTGCAGCCGGCTGGCCCAGCGCGGGATGGGGGGGCCGCCCGAAGGCTTTGGGACCTCAGCGAGGAACAGGTTGGGATGGGCAGCAGCGGCGACCCGTCAGCCTCGCTTGATTGAGAAGGGGGGCCGGGCTTACCGAGGGTGCCTGATCGCATAATTTCCCCCGTGCCGGCTTTGATCTCATTCGACGACAAGCCGACCCTGGAAGGGGAGCTCGTCCTTCTCCGTCCCGTCCGGGAATCGGACGTGTCAGGGCTCGGGGGGATGGACGCGGAGACGCTGCGCCTGACCGGCAGTCAGCGCACCCATAGCCTGGAGGTCTTACGGGACTGGTATCGCACCCGGGCCGACCACCAGGACCGGGTCGATCTGTCGATCATCGAGAAGGCAACTGGAGAGTGGGCGGGCGAGGTCGTGCTCAACGACCTCAACCCGGAGAACCGTTCCTGCGGGTTTCGAATTGCCCTGGCCGGTGCGCGCTACTTCGACCGCGGTCTCGGCACCGAGGCGACGACTCTCATCCTTGGTCATGCCTTCGAGTCCGTCGGCGTGCATCGGGTAGAGCTCGACGTGTATGCCTTCAATCCCCGGGCCCGGCACGTATACGAGAAGGTCGGCTTCGTCTATGAGGGCACCAAGCGCCAGGCCTTGCTCTGGGAAGGCACCTGGGTCGATGCCGAGGTCATGGCCATGCTGGAACAGGAGTGGTCCCAGCGCCGGGCCAGCTCTGGGCCGGCTCCAGCCCGGCAGTAGGGGGAGCCTCCTGCATGCGCTACGCAGTGATCCTTCCTGGCGGCAGCGCTCCCGAGCAGCTGGAACTGGCAACTCTGGCGGAGCGATCGGGATGGGATGGCGTCTTTGTTTGGGAGGCCGCCTATGGTGTGGACGCCTGGTCGCTGCTCGCGGCCATCGCTACCGCGACCACCCGGATTCGGATCGGCACCCTGCTCACGCCGCTTCCATGGAGACGTCCTTGGAAGGTCGCGAGTCAGGCGGCAACTGTTGACCAGCTGTCCCAGGGACGGCTCATCCTCACCGTCGGACTTGGTGCGCTCACCAGCGACCTGCCCCTGACCGGAGAGGTCACCGACCTGCGGGAACGGGCCGACCTGCTTGATGAAGGTATCGATCTGATCCAGAGGCTCTGGGCCGGCGAGACACGCCATCAGGGTCGCCACTACGCCTACGACGGTGGCGTTCAGAGTGACTTGAGCGAGGTGGTGACGCCAGTCCAGCAGCCCATTCCCATCTGGGTGGTTGGGGTGTGGCCGCGACCGAAGTCCATGGCCCGGGTGCTGCGCTGCAACGGAGTCGTGCCCCAATACGAGGTCGGCGACCGCGAACCCGGACCGGAGGATGCCCGCGCTCTAAGCGCCTGGCTGGAACCCCGGGTCAGTCCCGAATTCGATGTCACTGCCGAGGGAGAGACGCCGACTCAGGACCCCGAGGCAGCTGGCGTGGAGGTCTCCCGCTGGGCGGATGCCGGGTGCTCGTGGTGGCTTGAGACACGCTGGGAGATGCCCCACAACAGCCCCGAGCGCTTGCAGGAGATACGCCAACGCCTTGCCGCCGGGCCCCCCAGAGCCAGGCCAAAATGATGGGGCTGCCCCGCACGGGCGATGCCCGCGCTTTGGTGGGGAGACGGCCCAGGCCTCAAGCGTCGTTGTCCCCGATACCGCCAATCGGAGCGGGCACCAACTCCGCTCTATAAGTGAATGAGCCCAGGAGAACTTCTCATGGATAAGGATCTGGTCGATCAAGTTATCGCGGTTGCCGAAAAGGTAGTGGCTAGTGGCGCCATCTCCGCGAACGGGCACGGCAACGTGAGCCTCCGCGTTCCCGGGAGCGACGAGATCTACTTCACCGGAGGTCCCTCACTACGCCACCACGCGCCTTCCGCAGTGGTGCGGATAGGCCTGGACGGAAAGCTACTCGAAGGCGAGTTACCGCCGATCCAAGGTGCTGTGGTCGCCATGCACACGGCCATGTACCAGGACCGTCCTGAGGTCAACTGCGTACTCCACACCCATTCGCCCAACGCCACCGCCTACGCGGTCGCTGGTCGACCCATCGGTTGCTGGGTTGAGGCACTGGCCATGTTCGGACTTGCGAGCGGCGTGCCGGTCGCCGCCTATGGCCTACGCGGATCGGAGCAAGCGATCGCCAACATCAGGAGTGCTGTGTCACCAAGGGTTCCCGCCGTGCTACTGGCCAACCACGGCGTCCTGGTCTTCCATCGCACGCCCGAGTTGGCTGTCTTGGTAGGAGGGATCGTCGAAGAAGCGGCCCAAGCGGGGATCAACGCGGCCAACATCGGCGGCCCGGTCGAGATTCCCGAGAACCTTCGGGCCGCCGCCCTGCAGCGAGCGATGGCCTTCGAGGCCGCCGGCACCGCTCGCGCCTGATGGCAAGCCACCACGACTTCGTCCCGGTTCGGGGCTGGCCCTCCGCCTGTCGCACACGGCCAGGCGGGCCAACTCCTGGTTGGGGATCTCAACACCGGTAGCACGCCGTCTCCGCCATCGGGGAGCTCGGCGGGGTAACCTTCGAAGCGCGTCAATAGGTTCCTAGGAGGCGCTGGTGGTCTGTTCGAGCTGCGGGACTGAGGCGGTTCCGGGCAGCAAGTTCTGCTCCAAGTGCGGGGCCCAATTGGCCCGTGCCTGCCCCGCCTGCAGCTTCCCGAACGATCCGGCGGCGGTCTTCTGCAGGGAATGCGGGGCGGCCCTGGGCGGGGC
>JBAQYY010000182.1:0-24727 GCA_049790415.1 Candidatus Dormiibacterota bacterium
GCCGCCTCCCTAGTGACCCGGCTGTGCCGCAGCCGGGCCCGGCGGGCCGCCGGGAAGAGCTCTTGACAGCGGTGCCAGAGGGTCTCGGTCACCGTCGACTCACCAACTCCCACGATCTCGTCGGCCGCGGATAGCGACACCGCCGAGTGAAAGACCGGCTCGCCTTCGATCAAGAGCTCCTCTTCGCCCAGCCGAGACCGGTCGAACAGCCATTGCAGAGGCGAGCCGGGAGCGGTCACCACCGGTCCGGGAAGAAAGGGGCGGTCGGTGAACAGGTGCAGGTTGACGATGGGCGAGTTGGGAAGAGCGGCGGCCCGATCCAGAGCCGGGTGGAACGTCTCACGGCTCCCCAAAAGTCGCTTCGCGGAGGCTGCCGACCCGGCCAAGATCAGAGTGTCGGCCTCGAGTTCCTCTCCCTCGGAGTTGCAGACCAGATGGGGTCGTCGCGTTCCCGCCCGCAGCTCCGCTGCCCGCCAGCGCAGCCTGACCTCAACGCCCGCCTGGGTCAGTCGAGATCGGCTGGGCTGGTCTAGCCAGGCGGTCAGGTCGGTGCCGGGAATCCGCAGGGCGCCAGCGTCGGAGCCCCCCAGGAGGCCCTCGCGGATGACGTAGGCGGCCAGTCCAGCGCTGCAGCGGTCCAAGCTGACATTGCAGGCGGAGACCAGAAAGGGCTCCCAGAGCTGGCGCACCGTGACCTCGTCCTGGCCCAGGCTGTACAGCCAGGAGAGAGCCGGAACTGGGTCGAGCAGAGCGATATCGGCGGAGCTCAGCGAGCGCACGCTGGTGCCCAGCCGGACCGCCTGGACCAGCTCCCGGGTAGGCAGGCCGGGCCAGCGGAACAGAACCGGCAGGAGGTGGAGCGGAGCGGGGAGGGGGCCAGACCGTAGCTGGCGGGTGACCCCGGTGCGGGAATTGGCCACGACCAGCTCCAGGCGCTGCTGTCGCCAGGCCGGTTCGACCCCGATCCGTCCCAGAAAGGTTTCCAGCTCGGTACAGCAGCCGAGGTAGACATGCTGGCCGGTATCGACCCGCCCGGCCACCGGATCCGGTACCGAACGACAGAGGCCGCCCAGCACCGGTGCCCGCTCGACAAGGACGACCCGCGCGCCTTGGTCGGCCAGTACCAGAGCGGCGTTGATGCCGGCCAGGCCGCCGCCCACCACCACAGCGTCCACCGGTGCGAGCCTACCCGGCCTCAGAGGCCGAGCCTGGCGCCGGCCCAGGCACCCAGCGCCAGCCGAACCTTGCGACCCCGGCCGAGGGAGATCCGCACGGACTGGACATCGAAGTCGCGCCGCTCGATGGCGTGTAGAAGGGCCCGGTAGAGGGCGGCCAGGGCGGCCGGGCAGCCGCGCGCGTCTCGATCCACTAGAGGTACCAGGCGGCGGCCAGCTACGAACAACTGCCGCGCCCGGGCCACTTCGTATGCCATCAGCTGACGGTAGGCATCCGCATGGGGACCGCTGATTCCGGTTCCCAGATCCGCTACCTCGCAGCCGAATCGTTGCAGATCCTCCCGGGGCAGGTAGCAGCGGCCCCGGTCGTGATCTTCCTTGAGGTCGCGGAGGATGTTGGTCAGCTGCATCGCCTGTCCGAGCTGGACGGCGAGCTCAGGAACGCGGGGATCCCGGTATCCGAATATCTGGGCGCTGAGCAAGCCCACCGAACCGGCCACCCCATAGCAGTAGCGCTCCAGATCGGCCGCGGTGATGACATCCAGGGGAGCGCAGTCGGCGGCGCAGCCGTCGATCACCTCATTGAGATGGCGAGCGTCGAGCTGAAAGCCCTGGGCAGCGTCCCAGAGGACCAGCCAGGCGGGGTTGGGCGGCGCTCCGGCCAGGGTCCTCTCGAGAGTCGCTCGGAAGTCCTCCAGTCGTTGGCGCCGCACTTCCGGACTGCCCTCCCCGTCGGCGATATCGTCGGCGGCCCGACAAAAGCGGTAGACGGCGTGCAGTGCTTGGCGCTTGGGCAGGGGCAAGAGGCGGAAGGCGTAGTAGAAGTTGGCCGCCACCGCGCGCACCTCGATGGCGCAGGCGCGGTGGGCCGCCTGGATCTCCTCGGCAGAGGCGGGTTGAGGCGGAGCTCCGACTGGTGCGGTCGCGCTCAAGCGGCTCGAGGCGGGCCGGACCGTCGCCAGGCCCAGGACGCCTGCCAGATGGCCCGGCGACGCAAGGACGGAGCCAGGGCCGCCTTCTCGGCGAAGACTCTGGCCCCAGCACCGAGCACGGCATTGCTGGCGGCGAGACCGCAGAGGATGAAGGTTGCCATCTCCATCCGCATCAGGCCAGGCACCTCAGCTACCAGGGGCCAGCCATCGACTAGCAGGCGGCGCGCCCGGCCCACGGCGTGGGCTTGCGCTGCCAGCATTCCCGGGCTGACCGTGCCACTCCACCACTCCTCCTCGCTGGCACCGTGCTCGTGGAGTACATCGAGGGGAAGGTAGCGACGCCCTCGCTCGCGGTCCGCGGCTACGTCTTGCCACATGTTGGCCAGCTGCAGGCCGGTGCAGATGGAGTCGGAGTAGCCAACTCTTTCAGGATCACGGATGTTCTCCAGAGCCAGCACGATCTCGCCCACCGGGGTTGCCGAGAGGGTGCAGTACTGGTCCAACTCGGCCCAGGACTGGTACCGAGTCACCTCCTGGTCTTGCAGATTGGCCTGGATGAGCCGCTGGAAGGGACCAGGTTCGAGGTGGAAACGCTCGATCACCGGCTGGAGGCGCTGGAAGACGGGGTGTCGGGGCGCACCCCTGTAGCAGGCGTCGAGCTCCTCCCGGGCCAGAGCCAGGAGCGATTTGGGGTCGCCTAGGCTCTCGTCGCCGAGGTCGTCAACCAGCCGGCAAAAGCCATAGACAGCGGCTCTCGCCTCGCGCCGACCCGGGCGCAGGAGCCAGGCGGCGATGGGGAAGTTCTCTACCCGACGAGCATCCTGCTGGCGCTCCCGGCCGTACTCCGGGAGCACCGAGGCGGGGCTGGCATCACCTTCGCTGGCGATCCCAACCGAGGTCATAGTCAGCGATCCCCACCAGCAGGCAGGGGGCGTGGACGCAGCGCTCGCCCCAGAGCCATCACCGGGAAGATGGTGGCATAGAGGTGGTAGCGCAGGTAGAAGGCGCGCGGGAACCCGGTGCCCGTGAACTGCTGGTCGGTCCAGCCACCATCTCCCTGCTGATCGCGCAAGAGCCAGCCCACAGCTAACTCCGCTGCCGCCAGGAAGAGGCTCTTGGTCTCGGGCTCGGCGCAGGAGTCATATGCCTCCAGCAAGGCCAGCATTGCCCAGGCCGTCTGCGAGGGTGTGGGCTCGCCCCGGCCGATGTGGGCGTGGTCGTGATAGGACAGCACGGACTCGCCGAAACCGCCCGAAGCGTGCTGGTTGAGCCGGACCCACTCGCCAATCCGGACAAGACGTTCCGCGTCCTCGGCTTCCCCGGTGGCCGCGAGAGCGGTGGCCACCGCGGCATCGCCATAGACGTAGTTGACCCCCCAGCGTCCGTAGTAGGCACCAGAGCCCTCCTCGGACTCCCGCAACCAGGCCAGAGCACGCTTGCGGGCGGGCACCAGGTCTTCCCCACCCAGTCTCGACAAGGCCTCGACCACATGGGCGGTGACATCCGGACTGGGGCGGTCCAGCATCTCTCCGAAGTCAGCAATGGGGAGGTGCTCGACCCAGCTCCGGTCGTTGTCGGCATCGAACGCGCCATATCCACCGTCCGAGCCTTGCATCACCAGGAGCCAGTCCACCGCCCGGCGCATGGCGGCTCCCACCGCGGACTGCTCATGGCGGTCGTGGCCGGCCACGGTCAAGGCCGAGAGCACCACCGCGGTGTCATCGGTGTCGGGGTACTGGTCGTTGTAGAACTCGAAGGGCCAGCCTCCGTGCGGGGCGCGCGGCCTCCGGACTGCCCAGTCACCGGACTTGGAGACCTCGCGGGCGACCAGCCAGTCGACAGCCTTGACCAGGGCGGGGTGGTCAGCCGGGACTCCCGCGTCGAGTAGCGCCCAAAGGGCCAACGCGGTGTCCCAGACGGGAGAGACACAGGCCTGGAGTCGAAAACCCTGCTCATCCTCGATGCCAAACGTTTCCAGGGCCTCCAACCCCCGTTTCATCACCGGATGATCGAGTTGGTAACCGCGGGCTCGCAGTGCCATCAGTCCGTAGACCCAGGGCGGCTGAATGCCCGCCCAGGAGCCATCCGCCTCCTGGTGCTCGACGATCCAGCGCTCGGCGCGGGCCAGGGCTCTCTCGCGGACGCCTACCCGCGGCAGCCGGCCGTACGTACGCAGGGCCCGGTCCACCACTTTCCAGGTCGGTGCACCTACCCCGGGCCGGTGGGGGCCGAGCGGTAACTCGTCGCGGCTGGGCTGATCGAGCGGGAAGACGGTCCGCAGGCTGCGCAGAATCGTCAGAGGGACGGTGGTCGCCCGGGCCCAGGAGGCGAGGTCATAGATGCTGCCCAGCTGCTGAGGCGGGACCAGCATCCACTCCGGCGGGATGGCCGGGATCTCGTGCCAGGGCCAGAGACCGGCCAAGGCCAGCCACATCCTGGTGAAGAGGCGGGTTGCTCGCAGCCCACCTTGGGCCTCCACGAAGCGCCAGGCGCCTTGCACCTGGGGGTCGCGGGCGGGAACGCCGGCCGCCCTTAGAGCCACCAGGACTTCGGCGGTGATGCTGACGTCGCCGTCGACCTCGGGTGCGATCCCATAGCTGCCGTCATCCCGCTGCTGTCCCCTTAGGTACTTGACCACGGCTGCCTCGCGGACCGGATTGTTCAGGCCCAGAAAGCGCTGAAGCAAGAGGTACTCGGCGGTGATCGAGGCGTTGCTCTCCAACTCTCCCGACCAGGACCCGTCGGCAAGCTGGCGCTCCAGCAGCCGGGCGACAGCTCGCTCCAGGGCCCGCTCCACGTCTTCTCGGGGAGGTGCCGCGACGCCGGTCATGGGCGCCCGGACCGGGTCTAACTCGAGAGTCAATTCCAGCGCTCCCCCAACCAGCGGCCGAGGATCTCCAGGTCCATGGCGCCGACCTCGGACAGCGGCAGCTTGGCGGCGGCCGCCAGAGCTCTCTCGGTCCAGGTCGTGGTCAGGCCCTGGCAGCGGTCGGCGACCCCACCCTGGCGAAGCTGCTCCACCGCCCCCGGGAGATCCCGCCGGCGCATCCCCGGAGGGGCCAGCCAGCCCCGCGCGGTCCGGCCCAACTCGCCATTCCCGGCGAGGGCCAGCACCATGGGCAGCCCCTGCTTACCGCGGAGTAGGTCGTTGCCGACCGGCTTGCCGGTCTCGGCGCTGTCGCCGAAGACGCCGAGCACGTCATCGCGCAGTTGGAAGGCCACTCCCAGGATGCGGCCAAAGGTCTCGCAGGCCTCGATGGTGGCCGGCGATGCGCCGCCGGCGATCCCCCCCAGCGCCGCCGCCGCACCGATCAGTGCACCCGTCTTGCGCTCGACCATCGCCAAGTGCTGGGGGAGGTCTGCTGCCGGTGCCCCGGTGGCGGCGATGTCGGCCTGCTGCCCGCCCACCATCTCCAAGGTGGCCTGACTGAGCTGGCGGGTCGCCCTGGTCGTCATGCGCGGCGGCAGGTCGGCGGTCGAGATCACGCAGAAGGCCGCCGTGAGCAGGGCATCGCCGGTATTGAGAGCGGCGGGCATGCCGTCCCGGACCCAGAGGGCAGGCTGGCCCCGCCGGGAGCGATCACCGTCGACGATGTCGTCATGGAGGAGGGAGAAGTCGTGTACCAGCTGGACCGCCACCGCCAACGACAGGGCCGTGCTTGACGGGGCGCCCAGGGCGTCCGCCAAAAGCAGCGTCAGGGTCGGTCTCAAGGCCTTCCCCGGCCGCGCCCCGGGCAGCAGTCCCAGGTGATATTGGGCGGGCTCCACCACCTCGGCGGGCAGGGTCTCGACCACGTCGACCAGACCCGCTTGGATCTGGTCCTGGTAGCGGCCCAGAATTGCCTGGGCTGCGTGGGCCAGCTCCCCGGAACGGCGGATCTCCGTCCGCTCAGTCTGATCAGAGATCACGGCAAGCGGCCTCCACCTCGTCGACGACCCAACCAGGTGTCGAGGTTCCTGACGTGATCCCGACCAACTGGCCGGGCTGGAACCAGGAGGAGTCCAGCTCGGCCGCCGACTCGATGTGAAACGTGGGCCGGCGCTGGGCGCAGGTGGCGGCCAGGGCGGTGGTGTTGGCCGAACCGCGACCGCCCACCACGAGCACCACGTCCGCCTGGTCGAGGAGTCCCCCAACTGCCTCGCGCTGGCGCTGGTTGACCACCGGGCAGGTGGTGTCGCGGATCTCGAGAGACCCGGAACGGAGCCGCAGGCGCCCCACGATCTGCTGGAATCGGGGCTGGGGAAAGGTGCTCTGGGAGACTACCCCGCGCTGCTCGCGCCAGGGCAGTGCGTCAGCCTCCTCCTCGCTGGCAACAACCACCACTTCGGATCCGGCTAGCTGCGCGGCCCAGCCGACCACTGCTTTCACCTCGGCGTGGGCGGCATCTCCCACCACTACAACGGAGAGATTCGCCTCTGCCAACTCGACTGCGTGGCGCTGCACTCTTTGGACCAAGGGGCAAGTGGTATCGATCACGGTCAGACCGCGGGCCTGCGCCTCGTCGAAGAGCTGCGGCGTTGCCCCATGCGCCGTCACCACCACCTGGGGCCCACCGGCCGCCGGAAGCTGGTCGGTCCGGCCGAGGCCGTTTCGCTCCAGTTCTTCCAGGGCGCGGGCGTTGTGGACCACCTGGCCCAGGGCGACCGTCGGCTCGCCGGGGCGCAGGGCCTTCGAGGTCAACTCGAGAGCGTCTCGTACGCCGAAGCAGAAGCCAGTGTGCCGGGGCCGGACGGTCTTCAATTGCCAGCTCTCTCCCAAAGCGGCGTGTCCGTTAACGGACCTAAACAATCGCCCACCGCGACCGTACTCGGAGGTGATCTCAGGCTTCGTTATCAGATCGAGTCCCAATCTTACCCGACCGTTATCTTTCGCAGCAGTTGGGGGAGAGGTCCGCGGGGCGGGCTGTCTGACCAGTCGCCGCTAACGTTAGGTGAGTGCGTGCCTTGGTCTTCGACCCCGCTCCCCGTCGCCTTGCCTGGGCCGGGTTGGCCAGTCGGGTCCGGCCGGCTTGGGCGCTTGGACCAGGTTCCCTGCTCGCCCTGCGCGACCTTCCGGTGCCCCCACCGCCCGGTCCGGAATGGGTCCGGCTGCGCTCGCTCTGGACGGGGATCTGCGGCAGTGACGTCAAGGAGGTCCTGCTCCAGGCCGCCGCCGACAACCCTCTGAGCGGACTGGTCTCTTTCCCCCACGTACCGGGCCACGAGATGGTGGCGGTGGTCGAGGATTCCGGTTCAACGTCTGCTGTCCAAGTGGGCGATCTGCTCGCGGTCGATCCCTGGGTGGGCTGTGCCGCTCGGGGCTTGCAGGACCTCTGTCCGGCCTGTGCGGCGGGCTTCCCGCCCCATTGCCGTCGCCAGCTGGAAGGCGGACCGTGGGGAAGCGGCCGGGGCCTGCACCTGGGCAACATCCGGGGGTTGCCCGGCGGGTTCGCCGAGGTCTTCCATGCCCATCCCAGCCAGTGCCATCCGCTTCCGGATCTGATCGATCCTCGCATGGGCGTGCTGGCTGATCCGCTGGCGGTGGGCCTACACGCGGTGGAGCGCATCTCCGCGGACCCGGTAGGCCCAATCCTGGTGCTGGGGGCCGGCACCATCGGCCTCAGCCTGGCCCTGGCCGCCCGGGCCCGCTGGCCGGAGCTGCCGATCTGGGTGACGGCGGCATGGGAGCACCAACATCAGCTGATCACCAATCTCGGTGCCGAGCCGTTGCCCGCTGAGGCCGCCCCGGTCCTATCTGAGGTGGCTGGTCGCACCGGCGCTGAGCTGGTGCGACCCTGGCGAGGTGGCCCCTGGGCCTTGGGATCAGGCGTTGGTCTGGTCCTGGACTCGATCGGAAGCAGCGCCACCACCGAGCTGGCGCTGCGCTGCCTGGCTCCGCGGGGCCGTATCGTGGTGGTCGGGGTAGCCAAGCCGGCGCGAACGGAGAACACCCTCGCCTACTACAAGGAGGCCGAGATCATCGGCAGCAACGGCTACGGGCGCAGTGCCAACCCGGGCGGGACTTCCCACCTGCTCGACCAAGCGCTCGAGATCCTCCGGAGCCGGGGCCCGGAGTTGAGCAGCTGGTGTACCCACAGTGTGCCTCTGGGGAACTACCGAGAAGCCTTCAGGTTGGCTGCCAATCCGGGCCGTTCGGCAGCGATCAAGGTCTGTCTACGGATGGAGGACAGACCGAGAAATTGATGATCGCCAGGGCCAGTGTGCTGGTCGATGCCCCCATCGATATGGTTCGCAAGGCCGTCCTCGATCCCACTGCCTATACCTATGGGAATACCAAAGTCCAGGGCATGGTGGTGGAGTCGCGAGGCCTCAACGAGCTGGTGGCCCGGATCAACGGCAACTTGGGCCCCTTCAAGTCCTCGATCCGAGCCCGCTACGTGCTGGCGGACAACCAGGTTGAGTTGACCATGCTCGAGGGGCGCTTGCGCAACTTCCACGCCGTCTTTCTCTTCGAGCAACAGGAGGGCGGAGTTCTGCTCACCCATCAGGAGGAGTACGACTTCGGCTATCCCCTCATCTCACCGCTACTAGACAGGCTGCTCCAGGGATGGGCCACCCGAAGCGTGGTGGCCGAGGTGGGCTCACTCAAGCACGCCGCCGAGGAACGGAGCCGAGCCGCCGCCTGACCCAGGTTTGGCGACCCGGGCGGACGGGCAGACTCGACGGTGCCGGGCAGTGTCCGGAGATCCCCCGACCCTGAGGTGAAACCTTGAGCGAAGACAAAGTCGAGACCGCCGAGACCGACGCCACCAGTACCGCTAAGCGGCGCCCCGAGCCCCGTACCCCGGAGATCGAATCCTTACCCCTGGTGCCACTTCGGGACAATGTTGTCCTGCCCCACCAACTGGCTCCTCTGGGCGCCGGTCGCGACCGTTCGGTGAACAGCCTCGAGGCTGCGGTCGCGGCGGAGGGCAAGGTGGTTCTGGCGGTACAACGCCAGAGTGAGTTGGACGAGGTCCAGCTCCTCGACCTCTACCCGGTCGCGACGGTGGCCCAGATCGGAGCCTTCCGGCGGGGCACCGCCGGTGCCCAGGTGCTGGTCGAGGGCCTGCGCCGGGTCCGTCTCATCGAACTAGAAGTTGGCGACGTCTGGACCGCCCGGTTCGTGGACCTTCCCGATACCGAGCCAGTCGGCACCGAGATAGATGCTCTGGCGGGCTCAGTTCGGCAGATGTTCGCCGACTATGTGGCGGCCGGGGCCGCCGTTCCCCCCGAGTTGGCGGTAGCCGTGTCCCGAGCCAAGGAGCCGGGCAAGGTGGCCGACCTGACCGGAACCGCGCCCGACCTCGACCCGCTGGACCGGATCGCCCTGCTCCAGGAACCCGACGTGGAGCGGCGGCTGCGTGGCCTGGTGCCGCTGCTGGCCCGTCAGCTCGAAGTAGCCCAGCTGCGCAACAAGATCCAGCAGGACGTGGCCCAGACCATCAACCAGGGCCAGCGCGAGGCGATCTTGCGCGAGCAGCTGAAGGCGATTCGCAAGGAGCTAGCCGAGGTGGGTGGCGATGCCACCGCCGAGGACGATCTGCGCGAACGCATCGACGCCGCCGGGATGCCGGAGACGGTGCACGCACGGGCCCTCAAGGAGTTGGATCGGCTCGAGTCACTGCCCAGCGCCTCCCCTGAGGTCGGGATCGTGCGCACCTACGTTGAATGGCTGGTCGACCTCCCCTGGAAGGAGGCCGGACTGGAGCGGGTCGACATCCGCGAAGCGGCCCGGATCCTCGACGAAGACCACTACGGGCTGCCCAAGGTCAAGGAGCGAATCCTGGAGTGGATGGCGGTTCGCAAGCGGGTCATCGAGCGGCGAGCCCTGGCCGCGGCCCAAGCGGAGGGGGCTGGTCCGGTCGCACCTCAGCCCAGCGAGGAGGCAGCGGCTGAAACGCCGGTCGAGGAGATTGGCCCCCAGCCGCGCCCTCTGCAGACGCCCATCCTTTGCTTCGTTGGCCCGCCTGGAGTAGGCAAGACCTCCCTCGGCCGCAGCATCGCCCGCGCCTTGGGCCGGAAGCTGGTCCGGGTATCGCTGGGAGGCATCCGCGACGAGGCTGAGATCCGCGGCCACCGGCGCACCTACATCGGGGCGCTCCCCGGTCGGGTGATCCAGGCCATGAAGCAGGCCGGAACCAAGAACCCGGTGATGATGCTGGATGAGATTGATAAGGTCGGTCTGGACTTCCGTGGCGATCCCTCGGCCGCCCTCCTGGAGGTGCTCGACCCCGAGCAGAACCGGGAGTTTTCCGATCACTACCTGGAAGTCGCCTATGACCTCTCCCAGGTCCTCTTCATCACCACCGCCAATGTCATCGACACCATCTCGGCGCCGCTGCGTGACCGCATGGAGATCATCCAGATAACCGGCTACACCGAGGAAGAGAAGCTGGGCATCGCCAAGCAGCATCTGGTGCCCCGGCAGATGGAGCAGCATGCCCTCGATGCCAGCGAGCTGGAGATCCCCGATGAGTCCCTGCACAGCATCATCCGCAACTACACCCGGGAGGCCGGGGTGCGCGGCCTGGAGCGCCAACTCGCCCAGGTGATGCGCAAGGTGCCCCGGCGCCTGGTCGAGAACCCGGAGCTCAAGGGCGTCCTGGTCGGGCCCGACGATCTCATCGAGTACCTGGGACCGGCCCGCTTCGACCATGACTCGGCCGAGGCCGAGGACCGGGTCGGGGTCGCCACCGGAGTTGTCGTGTCTGACGTGGGCGGCGACCTGGTCACCGTCGAGGCGCTGGCCATGGCCGGGCGCACCGAGATGCAACTGACCGGCCAAATCGGCGACGTCATGCAGGAGTCAGCGCGGGCGGCCCTGTCCTGGGTCCGGGTCCACGGATCCGACTACGGGGTCAAGGAGAACTTCTTCGATGATCACGGGGTCCACATCCATGTTCCCGCCGGGGCAATCCCCAAGGATGGTCCCTCGGCTGGAGTGACCCTCACCACCGCCCTCGTCTCGGTGGCCAGCGACCGCCCTGTCCGCCACGACTTGGCCATGACCGGAGAGGTCACCCTGCGGGGACGGATCCTCCCCATCGGTGGGGTCAAGGACAAGCTGCTGGCCGCCCACCGGGCCGGGATCAAGGTCTTCCTTCTGCCCGAGCGCAATCGGCGCGACCTTTTCGAGATCGACTCCTCTCTGCTCGACGGCATGGAGGTGGTCTTCGTCCGCTCCGTCGACGAGGTGCTCGATCGGGCCCTGATGCCGCCGGTTGAGGTGCGGCGCGAGAGGCGGGCGGTGGGCTTCGGGCTCACCCCTCCACCCTCACTGCCCAGCGGGGTCGCCGCCACCAACTAGGCAGGCGGCGGCCTCAACTCGAGCTGGTGAGGCGGGCGAGCAGGTCGTCGACGATCGCCCCGGTGGCGCCCCAGACGAAGTGGTCAGCGTGGGCGTATCCGGGCATGCTGAAGTTGCCGCTGGTCAGCGTCATCTGGCGCTCGATCCGCGCCGCAGGCGCACCTTTGGGTAGTAGCGGGAACCAGAAGTACGACTCCACCTCGACGGCCGCCGGCTGGGCTTGGAAGGCAAACCGCAGCAAGCCCACGAAGGGCGTGATCAAGTACCCGGAGTTCCAGGTGGGGACGACGCTGGCCCGGCCGCGCAGATCGACCGCGTCGGGCGGCACGCCCAGCTCCTCCTGGGCTTCACGCAGTGCGGTGCGCCAAAGCTCGCCGTCCTCGAGGGCCGGACTACCCCCGGGCAGGCCGACCTGTCCGGGGTGGGCTCGCAGCGACGAGCTGCGGCGCAGAAGGAGCAGTGGTAGCCCCGCCTGGGCTGGGTCGATGAGCGCCAGCACCGCCGCCGGTCGGAGCGTTTTGTGACCTGGGCTGCTGACGTCACCAGCGACGGGCGCCAGACTGCCGAGCAGCCGCTCCAGCTGCAGAGCTGAGTTGCCTTCGCCCTGGGGCGGTGGGGAGTCCGGGGCCGGGGTCAGACGCCGAGCCTACCGGTGACCAGCAGGACCGCGCCCGCCACGACCACGGCGACCAAGAACCAGAGCAACGCGTAGCCGCCCCGGCGCCGGAACTTGGGCTCGAATCGGTACGGCTCCATGGCGATCAACTGGGTGGACTCGCTGCTGGCGATCCCTCCATCGCCTGACTCCTCGAGGCGCGTTGGCAGGGACTGAGAGCGCAGGTAGGCGGGGGTGAGTGGTGGCTCAGTCGGCCAGAGAGGAGATCCGGGATCTGCGGATTCGGCAGGTCGTCCGGGGGCCACCGTCGGCGTCGAAGCTGCTGCGGCCACCGCATCTGGCACCCACTGCTCGGTGGGCAGCGCCGGCCCGGGCTGGGGTGCAGCGATGGGGCTCGAGGGAGGTGCGCCGGACTCCACTCCGGTCGGGAGTGGCTCCTGGGCTGGGTCAGGGGTTGGGCTGACGACCGGGGAGGTCGTTCTTTGCGGAGTCGAGCTGCCCCGCAGGGCCGAGTAGAAGTCCGAGGCCCTCTTGAACCGCTGCTCGGGGTCCGTGGCCAGCGCCCGCATCACTGCTCGATCCACCCGAGGGGGGAGATTGGGCCGGATCCGGCTCGGCGGTACCGGGTCCCCCTCCCAGACAGGAGGCCGACCAACCAGCAGGTAGTAGACCAGAGCCCCCAGCCCCCAAAGGTCGCCAGTTCTGGTGGGCTCCGCCCCGGGCACCGCCTCGGGGGGGCGGAAGGAGCGGGTGAGATCGACCCAGGCGGCTTCTGGTGTGACCCGGCTGACCACTGTCCTGATGGCATGGCCGGCGAGAACCGGGCCCGACCCGGTGACCGCGACGGTGGCCGGCTGGATGTCCCCGTGGACCATGCCCAGGGCGTGCATCTGGTCGAGTGTGCTGGCGAGCCGTCCGGTGGTCGCGAAGACCCCGGGCGCCCGTCCTGCCTGGAGCAGACCGACCAGGAAGCCGGAGGCGGCGTCCTCCATGACCAGGTAGACGAGCGGATCGCGGAGGTCCTGGTTGCCGATCTCGAGCACGTGGAGCAGGCCCGGCACTTGGATAGCCCGGAGATCGCCTGCCAGTTTCTGCAGCGCCTCCAGGAACCCCGCCGCGGTGGCGTAGGGATCTCGAAACGACCAGACCAGTACCGGTCGCCCGTCGGCGATGGCACTGCCTCGATGGATGCTGGCGTACGGCAGCACCTGCAACCGCCCGCCAACCCGGTAGCGGCCGATGGAGGCCCCCGTCAGCTCATCGACGCGCACGGTCCCTCCATCTTACGGTCGGGCTCGGAGCAGCCCGGTGGCTCAGCCCCCGCACTATCCTCTGATCGTGACCGCACCGCTCGACTCGGGGAGCTGAAGGTGGGCCCCGGCGAGTTCCTCGGACTCCCCATGGTGCCGCCCCAGCGACTGTGCTCCTGTGCTCAGCGGATCCGCTGGAGTCACCTGCAATATCTGGGTCGAGGCAAGAGCGCCCCGGTCTACGTGTGCTCCGGGTGCGGCCTGGTCTTTCGAGGCAGGGGGGAAGAGGGCGGGAGGGAGTCGGCCCCCGCCCAGCGGAGGCGGCCGTTGCCCGCGGAGGGCTCTCCCGACAATCCGGTCCTCGACGAGGAGGTCGCCGCCAAGCTGCGCCAGCTCCTCTCCGGTCCTTGACCGGTCGGCGGCCTCAGTTCTGCAGGTAGCGCTCCAGCCAGTCGGCGCCAACTCGGGCCACCTCCTCGCCGTCGATGTCGACACTGAGGCCGTGGCCACTCCTGGGAAACACCTGGAGCCCACGGATGTCGGAATTGACCCCGGCGATGATCCGCTCCGCCTGACTGGGGTCGACGATGCTGTCGCGACCACCCTGGAGCAGGAGGAGCGGTCGAAAGATGGAGGGCAGTTCGCTCTCTAGGAGCTGACCGAGTTGGCTCAGTTCATTGATTGCCCGAGTCGGCCGGCGGTCATAGCTGTAGAGGCGGTGAATCGCCTCGCGCTCGTAGAGGTCGACCTGCCCGGAGGGTTCGTCCCAGCGCACCAGATGCTGGAGGACGGGCAGCAGGCGGACCCGCCAGTCGCGCAGCCGGAGAAATCCCGCCTGGGAGACCACCGCTCGGGGCTCGGCGCGAGTGGCTGCCAGGTGGAGCGCCAGAGTGGCACCCATCGACTGACCGGCCAGCCCGACCAGTCGGCAGCGCTGGTAGAGGCGGTCGAGGGCCTCATTGGCCGAGTTAACCCAGTCGCGATAACCGGTCTGCTCCAGTTCCTCGGGCGAAGTTCCGTGCCCGGCCAGAAGGGGAGCGTAGACAGTCAGGCCGCGTCGGGCCAGCTCGTCGCCCAGAGGTCGCATCTCCGGCGGCGTTCCGGCGAATCCGTGGAGCAGAAGCACGCCGCGCTCATCGCCGTCCAACCAGTAGGGTGCGATGCGATCCTGAGGGAGGGCCCCCGACTGCCGAGATGTCATTCCCGGCCATCATGCCGGGCCGAGCCCGAGGACGTTCCCGGAGCACCTCATCCCAATCCGTAGACTCGGCCGATGACCATCGCCCCCTGGCCCTCGGGGATCACGGCGGCAGATGCCCCTGAACCGATCGGGGGCGGAGCGGCTCGCATGGGACCCCGCCTGCGGGCGCTCCTCGAACTCTGTCCTCAAGAGGGCGCAGTTGCTGACATCGGCAGCGGCCACGGCCGGCTGGCACTGGAGTTGAAGCGTCGGTCGCCACAACGACGGGTGTATGCCACGGAGATCAATCGCGGGCCTTCCGGCGAGCTCCGCCGCCTTCTCGGCTGCGCCAGCGGTGTCGAGATCCTCGAGGGGGAGGGACTTGCCCCGCTGGCGGGCCTCGACTGCCGGGGAGCTGTCATCGCCGGCTTGGGGGGCGGGAGTATCGCACAGATGCTGGAGCGGGATGCCGCCGTCGCGCAGCGTCTGAATTGGCTCTGCCTGCAACCGGCGCAGCGGGTGGCGCGACTGCAGGGTTGGTTGGAAGAGGCGGGCTGGGTGGTGAGCGAACACCGCCAAGTGGCGGAGAAGGCTCGTACCTATCAGATGTTCTTGGTGACGCCGCCATGAAGGTGGCGGAGGTACTGGCGGGCCTTGAGGCCCTTGACCTACGCCGCGACTCCCTGCTGGTCGAGCAGGAGGAGGCTGCTCAGCGAGCCAAGACCGATCCCACTGTGCGCCAGCTGAGGCAGCGACGTGCCGGGTTGGAGGCCGATGTGCTGCACCAGACCTCGGCGCTCAAGCAGCTGGAGCTGGAGGTGGCCGAGCTGGCAGGCCGGGCCCGCGACCACGAGAAGGCCATCTACGACGGCAGCGTTCGTCATCCCGCCGACCTGCAGAGACGGCAGCACGAGCTGGAGACGCTGCGCGGAAAGATTCAACTTCTGGAAGAGAGCGAGCTGGCTCAGATGGAAGGCCAGGAGAAGACCTCCGCCGAGCTAGTAGAGGTCGTGGAGCAACTGGCCGAGCGCGAGCAGGAGGTGGAGAAGCTGCGCGCTGCAGATCGGCTTCAGGCTCCCCAGTTGGTCGGGGAGATCTCCTCGGTGGCGGAGGAGCGGTCGAGTTTGGCCGAATCGGTGACCCCGGCGCAGCTGCGCACCTATGAGCGCACCGCTGCCCGGCGTCGCCCGGCGGTGGCCAAGGTGGTCGGTGGAACTTGCACCGGATGCCGCCTGCCCTTGCCTTCGCGGCTGATTCAGGAGGCGCGCCAGGACCAGTTGGTGACCTGTGAGAACTGCGAGCGGATCCTCCTGCTGTGAGCGAGGCAGAGCTCCAGTCGTGGGTCGACGGCTACTGCGACGGCGCCTGCAGTGGCAATCCCGGTCCGGGCGGGTGGGCGTACCGCATCGAGTGGCCGGAGGCTGCCGAAGAGGGAGCCGGGGGCGAGCCCCAGACCACCAACAATCGCATGGAGTTGATCGCCGCTCGTGAGGCGATGGCCGCCTTCAGGCGACGCCGCCAACCTGATCAGGGCCTTCGCCTGCACACCGATTCCCGCAACGTGATCGGCTGGCTCAGCGAGCATTGGAAACGCAAGGCCAACACCGATCTCTATCCGGCGATCGACGCGCTGACGGCCTCTTTGGGGCCGGCTCTGAGTTGGCGCCACGTACGCGGCCATCGCGATAACGTCGGCAACAATCGGGTCGACCTGCTCGCGGTTGAGGCCTGCCAGACCCAGAAGCCACCGGAAGACCAAGCGGTCTCCGGCTGACCGACCGACCTACGGCGGTCGGGGGCGGCGCTACGATGGCCCTGGATGGCGAGCAGATGACCGCGGCCGGGCTGGTCCCGGTCGAGGAAAGTCCGAGCTCCGCAGAGCAGGGCGCCGGGTAACGCCCGGCGAGGGAAACCTCAGGGAGAGTGCCACAGAAATACACAGCCAGCGACCGCGCTGGCAACGGTGAAATGGTGGGGTAAGAGCCCACCGGCAGCCGGGTGACCGGCTGGCCAGGTAAACCCCGCCTGGAGCAAGACCCGGCAGGGTGCGGGTGCCTAACACCCCTGGGCGGCTCGCTCAGCAGCACCCGGGTGGGTCGCTAGAGACGGCGGGTGACCGCCGTCGCAGATGGATGGTCATCGCCCCTCGGGGGGAGCCCGCCGCGCGGGAGGCCCGAGGGGCACAGAACTCGGCTTACCGCTCGCCTTTCCATCTCCCCGCAGGGGGTTAATCCCCCCTGCGCCGCCTCCGCTCTTGAGCCCTGTCGTGACACATCTGCGCGCTTTAGGGACGGTTCCCCCAATACGATCGCTCCTTTGGATACGATCCTGTAAACAAGTTCCTCAAAGTCATTGACCTGCCTACTCGGGCGTGATACAGTCCCCGAGACCTCCACTCGGGGGAATTGTGGTGAATAGGGAAAAGAGCCATCCAAGATGACAGGTGGGACAGGGAGGCGAGATGGCGTTCTTCGGGCGCTTCGATCACTCCCTCGATGAACGCGGCCGGGTGGCTGTTCCAGCTCGCTTCCGAGAGGAGCTCCGGGGCGGCTGGGTCACCGGGCATCCGGCTGGCTACCTCTTGATGTACCCGCAGCCCGAGTGGGAGGCGATGACCGCTGAGCTGCGCTATGACCCGGTCGCGCAGTCCGGTTACAGCGGTTACCTGCGCCGCCTCTACGCCGCCTCCCAGGAGATCAGCTGGGACGCCCAAGGGCGCATCCTGTTGCTGCCCCACCTTCGCCAGCACGCCAATCTCACCGACAACGTCGTCTTCGTCGGCGTCAACAACGTAGTCGAGGTCCACTCCGAGCAGGGCTTCGGTCTGCAGGCAGCCCCGCTCGACTCCGAAGAGTGGGAGGCGATGCGCCAGACCGTGGTCAGCCAGAAGGGTAGCGCGGCTACGCCCTTGGTCGGCGAGGCCGGGTCGTCGTGAGCGTCATGCTGGCGACGATGCCCAGATCTGCTCGGCGCCCCCTGCTGCGGGCTGACTCGCGGTCCCGACATGTGGTCGGCACCCATGAGCCGGTGATGCTGGCCGAGCTGCTCGAATTGCTCGCTCCCGCACCCGGACAGGTGGTGGTTGACGCCACCCTCGGCGCCGGCGGCGTGTCGGCGGCATTTCTCAACCGCGTCCTCCCAGGCGGGCGGGTCTTGGCATTAGATCGAGACCCGTCCGCTGTCGCCGCGGCGGAGCGGCGTTTCGCCGCATTTGGCAAGGCATTCACGGCGGAAGTGGGCCGCTTTTCGGAACTGGTGCAGATCGCTGCCCAGCACCGGATTGAGGCTGACATTGTGGTTATGGACCTGGGGATTTCGTCGCTCCAGCTTGATGATCCCCGACGCGGCTTCAGTTTTCAGGCCGATGGCCCCCTCGACATGCGCATGGGCAGCGACGAAATAACCCCCACTGCCGCTGAGATTATTGCCGGCTATAGCGAGCTCGACTTGGCTGATCTCTTTTGGCACTTAGGCGAGGAGCGTCAGTCTCGCCGAATCGCTCGCGCCATCGTCGAACACCGTCAGCAGACGCCTATCGAAACCACCGCCCAGTTGGCGGAAATCTGCGCTCAGGCGGTGCCGCGTAGGTACTGGCCCAAGCGCATCCATCCGGCGACGCGAGTCTTCTTGGCCCTGCGTGTCGCCGTCAACGACGAGCTCGAGGAGCTCGAACGCGGCCTTGCCGCTGCCACTCAAATTCTTCGGCCCGGTGGGCGAATTGGGACGCTCTCCTTCCAACCGTCCGAGCACAGATCCACTAAACGCTCCCTCAACGTCCTAGCAAAAGACTGTGTTTGTCCGTCCCAGCAAATGGTCTGCACCTGCGCCCATCGGGCCACCTTCTCCCTCCTCACGCGACGCTCCCTCAAACCCAACCCGGAAGAGGTCCTGCGCAACCCCCGCGCCCGCTCCGCCCAGTTGCGGGTCGCCGTTCGGTTGCCCACCCCCGGCCCCTAGGCGCACTCTCTGCGGCGACCTACCGAAGTTTCCCGTCCTGGCACTCGTCCCCCTCCACTTTCCAGCACAGAAGTAAGTCAGATGACCACCATCGCGCTCGAGCCCCGCCTCTGGATTCCCAACCTGCCCTTCGACGAGGACGAGTCGGTCGCCGCTCACCCGCGGCGCCGCGGCCTGCCGCGGTCGTTGGTCGCCTGGCTGCTGCTGCCCGCTCTGGCGGGGCTGGTGGCGGTTGGGGTGATGTACGCGGCCCAAACCGCTCAGGCCACCGCCCTGACCTATCAGATCGCGTCCTTGCGCACGGCCAAAGCCCAATTGCTCAACACCGCCTCAAGCCAGGCTCAACGCCTCCAGGAAGTACAGAGCGCTGGCCAGGTGGCGCAGTCGGCAACCCACCTGGGGATGGCGCCACCCACGACCTGGGCAGTGGTCAACCCGCCGGTGACCACCACGGACCCCCTTACCCCGGTGATCCTCGCCCTTCGGGGCGGCTGAGCAGGTGGCGACCCGATCCCAATCCAGGACCGGTCCTCGCCCGGTAGCGCGCCGCCGTCCCGCCGATCTGGCCGGGGCGCAGCGCTCCAAGAGCGCCATGCCGCCGGTCAGCCGCAGGGTATTGGGCCTCACCGTCTTCCTGATCGTCGCGCTGCTGGGCATGGCCGCCCGCCTGGTCGACCTGCAGCTGAGCCAGGGCGCCCAGCTGGCGGCGGCGGCGGTGGCTCAGCAAGAACAGTCGGTGACCATCCCTGCCGCCCGAGGCTTGATCCTCGACGACGACGGCCAGGTGCTTGCCGGCAACTCCATCGCTTACGACATCTTTGCCGACCCCAGGGAGATCCCCAGCCAGTCGCGGCTGCGGGAGGCGACTCTGCTGGCGCCCCTCCTCAGCCTCTCGACAACTGACCTGGACAACCTGCTGGCCAAACCGCTGGAATTTGTTTACCTGGCCCGAGATGTGAGCCCGACCGTGGAGGCCGGCCTGCGCCACCTCGGCTTGGCCGGGATCGGAAGCATTCCGCTCCAGGTGCGCACCTACGGACCAGGGGCCACTCCGGGCACCACTCTGGCCGCCAACCTGCTCGGCTTTGTCAACTCCGACGGAGTCGGTCAGTACGGGCTCGAGGGCTACTACAACGGCATCCTGGCTGGCCACCCCGGCAAGGAGTCGGTGGTTCACGACCTCCAGGGAAACGCGGTTGTCCTCAACGACCAGCCCCAGGCGCCGGCTGTCGACGGGCGCAATCTCAACACCGACATCGACGCCAGCATCCAGACCACGGTGGAGCAGGACCTGGCCGCCGAGGTCAAGACGGACATGGCCGCCTCCGGAACCATGATCGTCATGAACGTCCGCACCGGGGCGATCGTGGCTTGGGCTGACTCCCCCTCCTACAGCGCCAACGACTACACCAGCGAGAACGACTCCCTCTTCCAGGATGCCGGCATCGCCAACCTCTACGAGCCCGGCTCAGTGATGAAGGTGGTGACCTTCGCCGGGGCTCTCCAGAACAACGTCATCACCCCCACCGCGACCTTTGACGAGACCCCGGCGGCCGCCACTGTCGATGGGGTGCAGATCCACGACTGGGACAACATCTACCACGGTGAGATCTCCTACCAGTACGTCCTGGACAACTCCCTCAACGTGGGCGCCCTCCATGTCGAGGAACTGGAGGGTGCCAAGACCTTCTACCAGACCATGGAGAACTTCGGCATCGGCAAGCCGACCGGGATCGACCTGGCTGGCGAGGAGAGCCAGGCGCTGCCCTCGCTTCCCCAGGAGACGGCACTGCAGCTGGCGACTTCGAGCTTTGGTCAGGGCGTGGTGGTCACCCCCATCGAGATGCTGGCAGCAGTGAACGCGATCGCCAACGGCGGGGTCTGGGTCCAGCCCCACGTGGTCACCTCGATCAGCGGCGGAGGCAAGCCCACCACGGTGATCAAGCCGGTCACCCGCCGGGTGGTCTCGGCCCAAACCGCCGCGACTCTGGCCCACATGATGTTGGGAGTTGTCGACGACCCCGGCGCTGACGCGTCCGAGGCACGCATCTGGCCGGCCTGGAAGGGGGAGTTGGCGGGCAAGACGGGCACCGCCGAGGTCGCTGAGAACGGCAACTACACCGACAACACGATTGATTCCTTCGCTGAGTTCCTGCCCGAGAGTGACCCCGAATACTCGATGATCTGCATCCTCCGCGAACCCCAGGTCGCCCCCCATCTCCGCTACTCCTTCTACGACGCCGTCCCCACCGTCAAGAAGGTCACCCAGGTTCTCATCGACCGCTTCAAGCTCCAACCATAAGATGCCTCGGGTGAATTGGCTGGCGGCGGCGGGCGCGTTCCTGGGGACGCTCGCCGTCTACCCACTGGCGATCTCGGGACTGGGTCGTATCGGTCTTCGCCAGGTGGAGCGATCTGATGTCCCCCGATCGCACATGGTCAAGGTCGGGACCCCCACGGCCGGGGGCGTCCTCTTCGTGATCGCCGCCTTGGTCACCTGGGCGATCGTGGCCCGCGACCCGGCTGGGGGACTGGTCGCGGGGGGTGCCGCCCTGGGCTGTGGCGCCGGGCTGGTCGACGATGTCGCCAAGGTGCGCCGTGGTGAAGGGGTGCGCTTCCGCCCCAAGCTGCTCTTGCTCGCCGCCTGTGCCGCACTTCTGACGCTCGGGGTCTTCGCAACCGCGGCCACTACGCAGACGATTCCGGGACTGGGACCCCGGGACCTGGGCCTGCTGGGCTTGGCCCTCGCCGGGTTCGCCATCTTGGCAACTGCTAACGCTGCCAATCTGACTGACGGTGTCGACGGCCTGGCGGCCGGTTGCGGTATCCCCGGACTGGGCGCCTGTGCGGCTCTAGCGATGGTTGAGCACCGCCCGCAGCTGGCGGTGACATGCGCCTGCCTGGCGGCGGCGCTGCTCGCCTTCCTGGTATTCAATCGACCCCGAGCCCGAGTCTTCATGGGCGATGCCGGGTCCTTGGCGGTGGGTCTGGCCTTGGCCGTATCCGCCATCGAGGTGGGAGCTCTGGTGCTCTTGCCTCTCCTGGCGCTGATTTTCGTTGCCGAGGCCGGCTCGGTGATCGTGCAGTTGAGCCACGTCAAGCTCACCCACGGGCGCCGCCTTTTTCGGGCCAGTCCCATCCACCACCACTTCGAGGAAGGTGGCATGAGCGAGTGGGGGATCGACCTCCGCTTTTGGGCGATCTCGGCCCTGGCGGCGGCACTGGGCGCCTACTGGGCGGTCGCGGCGGGCCTTCCCGGGGGTGCCCATTGATCGCCCACGTGGAGCGCTGGCTCCCGGTCGGTCAGTCGCGCCAGCGCCACGGCATTCGTCATATCCCGCTTCCCGAACTGGATGTCTGGCTGCTGCTCTTGACGCTGGCCCTCTGCGGCCTGGGTCTGATCATGGTCTACTCGGCGAGCCAGGCGTTCGCCTACACCGATTACGGCAACCCTGCCTATTTCTTCGAACGCCAGCTGCTGTGGCTCGGGCTAGGTCTGGTCGGGTTGGTCGTCTGCGCCAAGATCGATTACCACCGCTGGGTCCAACTTGCGCCCTTTGTGACCATTGTCACCCTGGTGCTCCTGGCGGCGGTTCTGGTGCCTCACATCGGCTACGAGGTCCAGGGCGCCCGGCGCTGGATCTACCTCGGCTCCTTCGACCTTCAGCCCAGCGTCCTGGCTCAGTTCCTGGTGGTCGTCGCCGGCGCGGTTTGGCTGGATCGGCTCGGTCCCCGGATCCAGGACCTGCGTGATGGCGTCTTCAACTACAGCTGGAAGGTGGTGGTGGTGGCCCTGCTGGTGGTCATGGAGAAGGACCTCGGCTCGGCTGTCGTCCTCTCGGTGACCGCTCTCGGCCTGCTCTGGCTGGCGGGAATCAGAGTCCGCCACCTGGCGGGGCTGGCCGCCACCTGTCTGGTGGGGGCCCTGCTCCTGGTGCGGGCCGAGCCCTACCGCACCACCCGTCTGCTCAGCTACCTCAATCCCTTCGCCCACAAGCTGGGCAGCGGATTCCAGGCCGTCCAGGCTCTCTACTCACTGGGGGTGGGGGGGATATTTGGCACCGGTCTGAGTGGGGCGGTGTCGCCCGCCCAGCTCCTCCCCGAGGCTCACACGGACTTCATCTTTGCCATCATCGGGGAGGAGCTAGGGCTGGTCGGAACCCTGCTCGTGCTCCTCCTCTTCGCGGGTTTCGCCTGGCGGGGAATCCGGGCCGCCCGGAACGCGCCCGACCGCTTGGGCGTTCTCCTTGCTGGTGGGGTCACCATCTGGATTGTCGGTCAGGCCCTGATCAATATCGGCGGGGTGACCGACACTATCCCCTCGACCGGGGTACCACTTACCTTCATCAGCTACGGCGGGACGTCGTTGGCCCTCTCGCTGGCCGCCACCGGCATCCTGCTCAACATCTCGGCGCGACAGCGTCGAGTGGGGTTCGGTAATGCGCGTGCTAATCACCGGGGGCGGAACGGGCGGTCACTGCACCCCAGCGATCGCGGTGGCGGAGGCCCTGAGGCAGACTGATCCCGAGGCGGTGATCACCTACGTGGGACGCGCCGACGGCCCCGAAGCCTCGCTGGTCCCCGAGGCCGGCCTCGACTTCAGCGGACTTCGCCTGGGAAGCATGGGCTCGAGCGCCCGCAGCTCGGCGCCGCGCCTGGCTTTGCGACTGCCTGTGGCCTACGGCCAGGCGGTGCGCCTGCTCCGGAGATTCCAACCCCAGGTGGTTCTGGCCACCGGAGGCTACGTCTGCGTGCCGGTGGCGTTGGCCGCCCGGCGGCGGCGGCTTCCGGTGGTGCTGCTCGAGCAGAACATGCTGCCCGGCCGGGCCGTACAGTGGCTGGCGCCCCGGGTCCAGCGGGTGGCGAGCTCCTTTCCGGCAACCGCCGCCCTGCTGCCCCGCGCCAAGGTCGTCTGCACCGGCAACCCGGTCCGCAATTCCTTCGCCGCCCTGGCCGGCCGACCCCAGCTTCCCGAGGCGCCCCCAACCCTGCTCGTGATGGGGGGCTCTCAAGGCGCCCGCAGTCTCAACGAGGTACTCCTTGACGCCCTGCCGAGT
This sequence comes from Candidatus Dormiibacterota bacterium, assembly GCA_049790415.1. GTDB lineage: Bacteria > Chloroflexota > Dormibacteria > Aeolococcales > Bog-877 > Bog-877. The sequence goes on from JBAQYY010000182.1 coordinate 23,457, forward strand.
CTGCTTAGGCAACTGCCCCAGCTCAAGGTCGTCCACCTCACCGGCCCCACCGATTTTGATCAGGTGGTGACCGTCGCCGAGGAGCGTGGACTCCCGGTCGGAAATGCCTACCAACCCTTGCCTTTCGTCACCGACGTTGCCGAACGGCTGGCCGGGGCCAGCTTGGCGGTGATGCGGGCGGGGGGGAGCTCACTTGCGGAGGTGGCCTGCTTGGGACGACCCATGGTGCTCGTCCCCTACCCCCACGCCAGCGAGCACCAGAGCGCCAACGCCGAGCCCTTCGCGGAGTCCGGGGCAGCGCTGGTGATCCCCGATCAGGATCTGACCGCGGAGTCGCTCGAGGAGGCGGTGCTGGGGGTCCTCAGCGACCCCCAGCGCTGGGCCACCATGGCCCGGGCCAGCAGTTCCATGGCCCGCCCCCAGGCGGCTCAGGACGTGGCCCGACTGCTGCAGCAGCTGGCCCAAACGAGAGGCTGAGCTTGGTCGAGACGGCGCCCCGCGTCTGGCCCCATCCACCGGCTCACATTCACTTCCTGGGCATATGTGGCTACGCCGTCTCCGGTCTCGCCCTCTGCTGCCTGGAGCTGGGCTACCGGGTCACCGGTGCTGATGAGGACGCCTATCCGCCCACGACCGAGACCCTGGCCCAGGCGGGGATCCAGTTCGGCCGGCATCATGAGGCGGCCAATCTCGAGCGCTGGGGACGGCCCCAGCTGGTGGTTCTGGGCAACCAGGTTCAGGCTGGCAACCCCGAACTTTTGGCAGCCGGCCAAATGGGCCTCCCCCTCCTCAGTGAGGCAGAGGCCTACCGAGGTCTGACCAGCGGCCGGCAGCGGGCCGTGATCTGTGGCACCCACGGCAAGACCACCACCTCGGCACTGACCGCGTTCATGCTCGACCGGGCCGGGCGTGTTCCCGGCTTTCGCCTGGGAGCGACCTCCCGGGACTTCACCAGCACCGCCCGGTTGGGAGACCCTCGGCCGGACGGGCCCTTCGTCTTCGAGGGAGACGAGTACACGACGTCGGCGCTCGATCCGAGCGCCAAGTTTCTCCATTGGCAGCCTCAGGTGGTGACCTTGCTCAACCTGGAGCTGGACCACCCCGACCTCTACCCTGACCTTTCCGCCTACGTCGCTCCCTACCGCGAGCTCCTGGCCGGCCAGGGAAGTACGGATCAGCTCATCTACCACGCCGCTGACCCGCTCGTCTCCGAACTGGCTCAAGACAGCCCGGCCCAACTCCAGAGCTTCGGTTTGCGCAGTGGCGACTGG
>JBAQYY010000183.1:0-11067 GCA_049790415.1 Candidatus Dormiibacterota bacterium
CGCTTGGGCGCCGAGCCCCAGGCGGCGGCTCAGGCGGCGGCCAGCTATCGCGGGGCGGCGCGACGATTTGAGCTGATCGGATCAGTCTCCGGGGTCACCGTGGTCGATGACTACGCTCACCATCCGACCAAGATCCGAGCCACCATAGCCGGTGCCCGGCAGCAGTTCGGAGAGCGGGTCCAGCTGGTCATGGTCCACGTTCCCCACACCTACTCCCGTACCAAGGCCCTCCTGGCTGAGTACCGGGGCGCGTTCGACGGCCTTGACGTCCTCGTTCTGGGGCCGATTGAGCCGGCCCGGGAGCGCCATCTCGCGGGCACGGTCAGCTCCGCCGACGTGGCCGCCCTGGTCACCGAGCAGGAGTTGGTTCTGGTCGACTCCGCGAGAGAGGCAATCGCGGAGGTGATGGCGCGGATTCAGCCGCCAGCCGTCATCGTCTGCAGCTCGGTCCGTGGCTTTGACGATGTGGCGGCCAAGATGCTGCAGGCTTTGTCGGATCGGGCATGGTGAGCTCCGGCACGCTGCCCGACGCCCTCCGCCAGCTCCTGGCCGGGCCCCTCCAGACGGGAGCCTTGCGGCCCGACGAGGCCCTCAGTCGGCACAGCCAGTTCGGCGTCGGCGGTCCCGCCGACTGGTACTGGGAGCCGGCCTCAACGGGCCTGCTCCCGGACATGCTCCAGGCCTGCCAGGAATTGGGTTTCCCCTACACGGTGCTGGGTGCCGGCAGCAACTGTTTGATCCTCGACGGCGGGATTCGGGGGTTGGTCCTGAAGTTCCCGGCCACCCGAGCCGAGCACCAGGGAGAGGGCTTGGTCCGCCTCGACGCTGGCTCCATGCTGCCCCGCGCCGCCTTCGACACCGCCTACCTGGGGCTGCAGGGCCTGGACTTTGGCGTCGGTATCCCAGGTACCGCCGGGGCCGCCGCCGCCGGTAACGCCGGAGCCTTCGGTGGTGAGATGAGCGAGATTCTGGAGAGGGTCGAGGTGGTCCTCCCGGGGGGCGACGTGATCCAGCTGGGGGTCGACGACCTCCGGCCCAAGTACCGACGGACGGCGCTTCAGGAAGAGCCCCTGGAGGGCGCGGTGGTGACCCAGGTCTGGCTGCGCTTGCAAGTCGGCGACACCACTGAGGCGCGGGCGGCGGTAAGACGGGTGATGCGCGAGCGCAAGGCGAGCCAGCCGAGCGGAGTACGCAGCCTCGGCAGTACCTTCAAAAATCCGCCCGGGGACCAGGCCGGGCGCCTCATCGATGCCGCCGGGCTGAAGGGACTCACAGAGGGCGCGGCCCAGGTTTCGCTGGAGCACGCCAACTTCATCTGCAACCTGGGCGGGGCGCGCGCTGCCCAAGTGCTTGCATTGACGGACGTAATCCGTCAACGTGTACATGAGCGCTTCGGGGTTGAGCTCGAACTCGAGGTCATCCCCGTCGGCAGTCCCGATTTCCACCTACGTCACAGCTGAGGGGCAGCCATGAGTCCGCCCGCGCGCCAGGAGTCCTTCCCAGGAAGGCCCTTCGGCGCGGTCGTTCCGGAGGACTTCGAGGACTGGCGGCCGCCCCAGCCCACCCGGTCTGACCGATCTCCGACCCGGCGACGTCGGGCTGCCAGCGCTAGCAGCTCGAGCCGGCCCATCTGGGGTCACATTCCCGACGACGAGATTGAAGACGTGGCCCGACAGGCGGCCGAACGCCGGGCCGCCCGCTACGCCGCCCGGCAGCGCTTCCTGGGTCGGCACCGGGTCTCGGCTCCGCGCAAACCCCCAACTCTGGATGCCCTCCGGGAGGTCGGTCGCGGCGCCAAGATCCTGGCCGTCGCCCTGGCCGCGGTAATTCTGGTGGCGGTGGTACTGTTCGCACTCCCCTGGCTTAAGGTGCAGAGAGTCGAGGTGGTGGGGTCCTCGGTGGTTTCCCGCGAGCAGCTGTTGGCGGAAGCCGGGGCGCGCTGGGGCGAGAGCACGATTTTGCTCGACGCCCCGGCGATGTCCCGCGGCCTGCTCAGCCAACCTTGGGTCAGCCACGCTTCGGTCGAGATCCGCTGGCCCAGCACCCTGGTGCTGAACGTCTCTCCGCTGCCCGCCGTGATGGTCTACCAGCAGGGTTCGCAACAGGAGTCCCTGGCGGCCAGCGGGGCCTCCCTGGGCCAGGTTCCCAACCTCGCTCCCACCAGTCTGCCGGTGCTCCAGGACGAGCGTGCCTTGCCCGTCCCGAAGGCTGGGTCCCCAGTGCTGCCGGGCCGGCTCACTCGCGCCCTGGTCGCCCTGGCCAAGGCTTTCCCGACCGCCTACGACGGCGTGGCCGTGGACCGTTACCTGCTTTCCCCGAGCGGGGCGCTGGAGATCGCCTCCAACGCCGGATGGACGGCTGACCTGGGCCCCGTCCTGACCAGCTCCGAGATCCAGGCGATCGGTCAGAAGCTGGAGGCGCTGCGGGCCCTCGGGGGCCAGGTAGACCTCCAGACCGCGGGTATCAAGGAGATCTACCTGGAAGACCCCGCCCAGGTGGCGGTCAGCTACTGATCGGGAGGGCGGTGTCGGCTGGGGGTCAGACGCAAAATTGAGGGTGTCGGAGGCACCTCACCCACAACATGATGTGGTTTTGGGCCACTTTGGGGCTTGTATTGCCCTGAGATTGCGGCTACACTGCGAGACGGCCTCGACAGAGCAGCTCGACGGGGCCGACACGGCCCCATCCCGAACTTGACCACAACCAGACGTTGCCAAAAAATTCAGCACCACAATTGGGGATTCTCCTGATGACCGAGCGTCGTCGCGCCCTGAAGTCGGCTTCCCTTCCCTCGGCGCCCCGTTGAGCAACCGCCACCTGGTGGCACTTGACCTGGGCACGGCCAAGGTCTGCTGCGCGGTCGCCGAGGAGGACGGTCCCCGACTGCGGATCCTCGGAGTGGGGGAGGCCCCCTCCTCCGGGGTTCGCAAGGGGGTCATCACCGACCCCGACGCGGCGACCCATGCCATCTCCCAGGCCCTCGACGCGGCGGAGCGGTCGAGTGGGGTGGAGATCGAGTCTGCGCTGCTCACCCTGAGCGGTCGTCACGTCCAGAGCCAGGCCAGCCAAGCCGTCGTCTCGGTCACCTCCCGGGGCGGGGTGGTCGGCTCGAACGACCTCAACCGAGTTCTGGAGGGGGCGCGCTCGCTGCCGGGCCTGGAGGGTCAGGAGGTGATCCACATCATCCCCCGCGAGTACCAGGTGGATACCCGGCGCGGGCTCCGCGATCCCCGGGGCATCCAGGGGGCTCGCCTCAGCGTCGACGCTGAGCTGGTGCTAGCGTCGAGCGCCCACCTGGCGGCCCTGGTCAACTGCGTGCACGGCGCCGGCCTGCGCATCGAGGACGTGGTGGTGCAGCCGCTGGCGTCCGCGGAAGGCGTTCTCCGCGACCAGGAGCTGGAGGCAGGGGTGGCGGTGATCGACGTTGGGGCAGGGACCACCAATGTGGCCATCTTCCAGAGTGGGACCATCCGGAGGGTGCTGGTCCTCCCGGTGGGTGGCCAGAACGTCACCACCGACTTGGCCACCGGTCTGCGCTGTGACCAAGACGAGGCTGAGGTGCTCAAGTGCCGGCACGGACACTGCGACCCCGCTCAGGTGCTCCCCGAGGAGATGATCACTCTGGTGGGGAGCTCCCATGTCGGGGCTGAGGAGGTGCCGCGGCGCTGGCTGGCTGAGATCATCGAGCCTCGAGCTCGGGAGATGGCCCGGCTCATCGGCCAGGCCTTGGACGAAGACGGTCAGGGAATCGCCCGGCTGGTTGTCACCGGAGGTGGCTTCCGGCTCCGCGGCTTCGCTGCAGCCGTCCATCAGATTCTGGAGATGCCGGTCCGGCTCGCTGTCCCCGAGGGGATGGGCGGCCTGGCTGACCAGCTCGGCATGCCCGAGCACGCGGCGGCGGCCGGACTCCTCCGTTGGGGCCAGCGCTCGGGCGCCCGGAGGGACGGCGGCAACCTGAGAACCACCCGCAGTGCGGGCCGGCTCAATCGCTGGCTCCACGAGCTGTTCTGACCCTGAAGGAGACGCGATGCCTCAACACGATCTAGATCCCACCAGCCAGGGCAACGCTCGGATCAAGGTCATCGGAGTCGGCGGGGGCGGCAGCAACGCCGTCAACCGGATGATCCGGGCCAAGCTCCGGGGGGTGGACTTCATCGCGGTCAACACTGACCAGCAGGCGCTGGAGACATCCGAGGCGCCCTCCAAGATCCACATCGGTCGCAAGGTGACCCGAGGGCTTGGCTGCGGTGGCGACCCCGAGGTAGGGGAGATGGCCGCCGAGGAGTCCCGCGAGGAGCTTTCCACCGTTCTCCACGATGCCGATATGGTCTTCGTGACCTCGGGCATGGGTGGCGGCACCGGAACCGGGGCCGCCCCGATCATCGCCGAGATCGCCCGCTCCAGCGGCGCCCTGACCATCGGGGTGGTGACCAAGCCCTTCACCTTCGAGGGGCGCAAGCGCATGGAGGCGGCTGAGCGAGGCGTCGACCAGCTCTCCGGGAGAGTCGACACCTTGATCACCATCCCCAACGATCGTCTGATCGCCGTGACCGACAAGAAGACCACCATGATTGAGGCCTTCAAGAAGGCCGACGATGTGCTCCGCCAGGGGGTTCAGGGGATCAGCGACCTGATCGTGTTCCCAGGTCTGATCAACCTCGACTTCGCGGACGTCAAGGCGATCATGATGGGCCAAGGTCCGGCACTGATGGGCATCGGTTACGGCAGCGGTGACAACCGCGCCCAGGACGCCGCCCGCGACGCCGTCTCCAGCCAGCTGCTGGAGACCTCGATCGCCGGCGCCCACGGCATCCTCCTCAACATCACGGCCAGCCCCGATCTGACCCTCTTTGAGGTCAACGAGGCCTGTGACCTGATCCGCCAGAGCGCCGATGTCAACGTCAACATCATCTTCGGGGCGGTGGTCGACGACCGCATGGGCGGGGACGTCAAGATCACCGTCATCGCCACCGGCTTCAACGCCGACACCCAACTCAACCAGACGCTGGCGGAAAAGTACAAGGCGACCCGTCCCCAGGACCTCCAGGAGCCGATCCCGGAGCGGGCCCGTCAAGCGCAGCGGGACAACCCCGACCTCTACGAGGATGTGGACATCCCCGCCTTCCTTCGCGAGCCTCGCTGAGCTAGCAGCGACACGAATCGGCGGGCGTGGCGCCCTGGCCGGTTGAGCTAGCCGGCTAGGACTGGCGCGGCTCTGATCGTCCGTCGTTGCCAGCCTGCTGGGGCTGCCCAATGTTCCCTATGTCGAGTGCTACCGCATCTAGTGTGTATAGTATGCGCATCCCACGCGTCAACATCTACCTGAGCGACGAACTGATGGCTGCGGTCCGGCCCTTGGAGCTGAACCTCTCCCAGGTGATGCAGGTCGCCCTGCGCCAACGCCTAGACCGCCAGCGGGTCGATGAGTGGCTCGACCAGCTGAACTTTCCCACCCCGACCGCGACTTGCCACCGGGAGGTTCAGCTAGCCCTGGAACCCAGTTCCGCTAGTGAATGACCGCCTGGTGCTGGAGACGTCGGCGTTACTCGACCTAGTTGTCGGCGATGCGGAGGGGAGAGCGGTTAGGGAAGTTCTCCGAAACCACCAGGTGCATATCGTCGACCACGTCGCGGTGGCAGCGGCCAGGGCGCTGCAGCGCTTGAGCGAGGGAGGGTTTCTGTCGACCGCCGAGTTGAATCTTCGAGTTCGCCTGCTCGCGACCGCGCCCTTTACCACCCACCCCGCCTCGGCTCTGCTGCCGGCGGCGGCGCGGCGGACCGGTCTGGGCATTGGCGACGCCCTCTCGATGGAACTCAGCGACCGCCTGGCAGCTCCGCTGCTGACCACCGACAGCCGTCTGGCCTCCACCTGGCCGCGATCCTGGCTGGTGGCCTCGCCGAAGCCAGCCTAGGGCTTGGCCTGCGCTCAGCGCTGCCGGACGCCGGGACGTCGACCGAAGAGGCCCCAGGCCGTCATTCGCAGCTTGACCACTCCTGCCTGGTCTGTCAGCTGGCCGCTGATCTGGACCAGGCCGCGGTCCGGACGACTCCGGGAGGGGCGGGCTGAGAGCACCTCCATGGAGGCGGTCAGTTGGTCGCCGGGACGCACCGGCGCCAGCCAGGCGAGGTCGTCGAGGCCTGGTGACCCGAGACTAGCGGCGCGATGGAGAAAGCCGTCCCAGTAGAGCCGCATCCAGACTGCGGCCGAGTGGAAGCCACTGGCGATCAAGCCATGAAAGACTGTGCTTTCCGCTTCTTGGGGATCAGCATGAAAGGGCTGCGGGTCGAAGCGCCGACCAAACTCGACGATCTCCTCGGCGGTCATCAGATGGGTGCCCAACTGAGTTACCGCGCCGACCTGGATGTCGTCCCAGAAGATGTCAATCTCCGGTCCCCAAGAGGCGGGCTCGCTAGACGGCTCGTCGACCGGCACGATCATCTCCTGGGTGCTGCTCGGGAGATCCTGGTCGGTCATGCTACGCTGCCCGCACCTCGCTCCCCTTCGTAGCGGGAGGTAGAGCTCTCACTGGAGATCGCACCGCGCCCTGATGTCGTCATTTGAGCCGGTCGCCAACCCGGTCAGCTTCCCCGAGCTGGAAGAGCGCGTGCTCGAGTTCTGGCAACAGGAGCACATCTTCGAGCGCAGCCTGGAGCTGCGCCGGGACGCTGAACCCTTCGTCTTTTATGAGGGCCCCCCGACCGCCAACGGCCTGCCCGGCGTTCACCACGTCCTGGCACGCTCATTTAAGGATTGTTTTCTCCGCTACCAACAGATGCGGGGGCGACGGGTGGAACGCCGGGGCGGCTGGGACACCCATGGCCTGCCGGTGGAGCTCGAGGTCGAGCGCAGCTTGCGCATCGGTTCCAAGCAGGAGATCGAGCGCATGGGGGTGGAAGAATTCAACCGTCTCTGTCGGGCCAGCGTCATCGAGTACATCGATGAATGGGAGCGGCTGACTAACCGGATCGGATTCTGGCTCGACCTGAAGAACGCCTACCGCACCTACCAGACCGAGTACATCGAATCGGTCTGGTGGAGTCTCAAGCAAATCCACGACAAGGGCTGGCTCTTCCGCGGTTACCGGGTGGCCCCCTACTGTCCCCGCTGCCAGACCTCACTCAGCAGTCATGAGCTGGCCCAGCCCGGCGCCTACAAGGACGACATACCAGACCCCGGGGTGACGGTGCGCTTTCGCCTCCGCGACGCCCCGCAAACGAGCCTGCTCGCCTGGACCACCACTCCCTGGACTCTGCCCGGCAACCTGGGCCTAGCCGTCGGTGCAGAGATCCCCTACGTCGAGGTGAGCCAGGGGGATGAGCGCCTGATTCTGGCCAAGGCGCGGCTGGAGATCCTCGAAGGCGCTTACCAGGTCGAGCGTGAGGTGCTCGGCCAGGAGCTGGTCGGACTGCGCTATCAGCCGCTCTTTCCATATCTGCCCGAGCAACCCAAAGCGTTCACCGTGATGGCGGCTGACTTTGTCAGCACCGAGGAAGGGACCGGCATCGTGCATACCGCAGGCGCCTACGGTGAGGACGACCTAAGACTCTGTCAAGAGGCGGGGATCGAGGTGCGCCACACCGTCGGGCTGGACGGTCGGTTTCTTCCCATAGTCCAGGATTTTCAAGGGATTTTTGTCAAGGACGCGGACCCCCTGATCAGCGCCGACCTGCACCGCCGCAGTCTCCTCTATCGCGAGGAGCAGATCCTTCACTCCTACCCTTTCTGCTGGCGCTGCGACACGCCGCTGCTCTATTACGCGCTCGACTCCTGGTTCATCCGCACCACTGCCGTCAAAGACGAGTTGATCCGGCACAACCGCTCCATCCACTGGGTTCCCTCCCACCTCCAGGAGGGAAGGATGGGCAACTGGCTGGAGTCCCTCCAGGACTGGAATCTTTCCCGGGCTCGCTACTGGGGGACGCCCCTACCGATATGGATCTGCAGCGCCTGCCAGACCCAGCGCTGCGTTGGCAGCTTGGCGGAACTGGGCCTGGCGCCGGGTACTGACGTCCACAAGCCATTCATCGATGAGGTAACCCTGGCTTGTGAGTGCGGTGCTGAGATGCGCCGCGTGCCGGAGGTCATCGACGCCTGGTACGACAGTGGCGCCATGCCCTACGCGCAGTGGCATTATCCCTTCGAAAACCAGGAAGTTTTCGCTTCCCGGCACCCCGCCGACTTCATCAGTGAGGGCCTGGACCAGACTCGGGGCTGGTTCTTCACCCTGCTGGCGGAGTCGGTGATGCTTTTCGACCAGGCCGCCTTCCGAAACGTGGTCGTTCCCAGCTTGGTGGTCGATGAGCAGGGACGCAAGATGTCCAAGTCCCGGGGAAACATCGTGGATCCCTTTGTTCTCATCTCGAAAACTGGGGCCGACGCGCTGCGCTGGTGGTTCTACACCACGGTCACGGTAGGCTTGGAATATAGGATCTCGCCGCAACGGGTGACCGAAAGCGCCCTTCGCTTCCTCAACGTGCTCTGGAATACTCAGAGTTTCCTGATCACCTATGCCAACCTGGCGGGCTGGCGCCCCGCCCCCGAGAGCACCGCGCCGGCCCCGCGTCACGTGCTCGATCGCTGGATCCTGGCCCGCCTGCAGGAGACGGTGAAGGCGGTGGTGGCGGCCCTGGACGACTACGACGCCAACACCGCCTGCCGGACCATCGCCGAGTTGGTCGATGACACCAGCACCTGGTACCTCCGCCGCTCTCGAGGCCGCTTCCGAGGGAGCGCTGAGGAGGTCGCCGCCAGCTGCTCAACTTTGCACCAGGTACTGCAACAGACTGCTTTGCTGATGGCGCCCTTCACCCCCTTCGTGGCAGATGCCATCTTCCGAGCCCTCACCCCAGAGCACACCGACAAGACGGTTTCGGTGCACTTGGAGACTTACCCCGTCGCCCGGGCGGAGCAGTTCGACCAGGAACTGATCCAGCAGATGGGGGTGGTGCGCCGACTGGCGGAGGATGCCCGCGCTCTCCGGGAGGAGCGTGGAGTGCCTATCCGCCAACCCCTTACCAGCGCTCGCGTCGAGGGCGTCGAGCTTTCCCAAGAGCTGGCCCTGGTTTTGGCTGAGGAGTTGAACGTGGGCCAGGTGAGTTCAACCGCGCCGGGGACGGACCCGGGTCTGGCGCGCGTGACCCTGGACTTCGAGTTGACACCGGAGCTCCGCCGCGAGGGTCTGCTGCGGACCTTCACCAGGCAGCTTCAGGACTACCGGCGTAAGAGTGGCCTGCGGGCCGGGGAGGCGATCGAGGTCAGGTATGCCACTGACGACGAGCTGGCCCTGGCGATGGAGGAGGGGCAGGCCCAGATCCAGGCTCAGTGTTTCGTGGTCGCCTGGGAGCGGGTCGAGGCGAAATCGCCGCTGCCGCCTGGTTACTCGGACTGGAGTGAACTCAAGGTTCCCCAGCATCTGATCTGGGTAGCGCTGCGTCGCTTGGGAGACGACGCACAATGAGCGAGCTGAGGCCTTCCCCAGCCACCCCGGGACGGCCCATAATGCTCCCGCCCCCAGGCAGCGGCGGCAATCCCACGGTTTTCTGGGCTCCCGGCCTGGGGCCACAAAGCAAGGAAGTTTGAGAATGACCGAGATCGCCACTACGACCCGCCAGAGCGACCTAGCTGAGATCCGCCGTCAGGTTGAGTCGGAGCAGGCGCGATTGGAACACGAGCTGGGTCAAGTGGGCGGCGTGGTGGCCAACGGTACCGGGCGCGAGGCTCCTTTCCATGAGCATCCGACCGAACACGCCGGCGAGATGGAGGAGCACGAACGCCTGCAGGCCATTCGCGAGAACCTGCAGCAGATGTTCGAGCAGTGCCAGGACGCCCTGGGACGGCTGGAGCGCGGCGAGTACGGGCTCTGCCGGGGGTGCGGCAAGGAGATCGCCATCGAGCGCCTCCGCGCCCTGCCCTACGCGACTCGCTGTGTCCCCTGCAAGGAGGCCAAGCGCGACTGAGACCAAGGACGCTTCGAGGGGCTCTCGAAGCGTCTTGACCAGGTCGCACACCTGGCCCCGCTGGACCGGGATGGCGGCGATCGTGGTCTTCGTCCTCGACCGCCTGACCAAGTTCTGGGTGACCAACTCGCTGGCCCTGGGTCAGCAGCTCTGGCCCAACCTTCCCGTCCACATCTACTACACCATCAACAATGGCGCCGCCTTCAGCATCCTGCCTGACGCCGACTGGCTCTTCCTGGCGGTGGCCGTAGTGGTGGTGGTGGTGGTCGCCTGGAAGTGGCGGCTGCTAGCCCTCCAGCCTGGCTGGGTCCAGGTAGGCGTGGGAGCGCTTCTCGGCGGGGCCGTGGCCAACGCCGTGGACAGGATCAGCCAGGGTTATGTCGTCGATTTCATGCAATTGCCCCACTGGCCGGTCTTCAACGTCGCCGACTCCGGGATCACCGTGGGGGTGGTCATCCTGGTGATCCGGATTACTACCGCTGGTCAGGCTCGTGCCTGAGACGGTCCCGCCCACCCGGCTCCTCCAAGCGGACCCTTCGGAGGCGGGGCTGCGGCTCGACGTCATCCTGGGAGGGCATCTCGCCGGAGGCCGATCTCAGGCCCAGAGGCTGGTTCGGAAGGGGTTGGTTTCGGTCGGGACGACGGTCGTCCGCCGTCCGTCGCAGACGGTCCGCGCCGGGGACCTAATCGAGCTCCAGGAGGAACCGGCGGTGGTCGCTGCCAAGTCGAACCCCCAGGATGCGCGGCTCGTCTACCAGGATGAGCTGGTCGTCGTCGTCGACAAACCGGCCGGCATGGTGGTGCATCCCGGCCCGGGACATCGTGATGGCACCCTGGCCCAGCTGGTCCAGACTTGGGGCGGTGAATGGTCGCAGGACGGTGGTCCCGAGCGGGCGGGGATAGTCCACCGCCTCGACCGCGGAACCAGCGGACTCTTGGTGCTGGCTCGGACCGAGGAGGCGCACCGCGACCTCGCCCGGCAATTACGGACCAGGACGATGGGGCGCGAGTACTGGGCGCTGGCCCAAGGCGGCTTCCAGGAGGACCGGGGGCGCATCGAGGCAGCCGTCGGACGCGACCCCCAGCGGCCCCGGCGGATGTCGGTCGGGGC
>JBAQYY010000184.1:0-3052 GCA_049790415.1 Candidatus Dormiibacterota bacterium
GTCCAGACGAGCGCCGATGCTGGAGTGAAGCCCAAGCGGTGGACGATGCAGCTCGAATCATTGGTGACTCGATTGCAAAGGAGTTGGACCGAATGGTCCCGCCTAGACAGGGGCGACCGCGATGAACCTTACCTACGCAGACTTTGTGTCAAACGTATTGGACGCGCTGCGCGGCGGCGCAACTCTATGGGCAAGGACGCCGGGCCAACCGTACGACCGGATCGACAACGACGAGACCACTTTGACGTTTGAACTTCAGCGCTTCATGAACGACTACATGCGCCGAGGGGGCCTGATGATGCAAGCGCGGGTGGAAAGATTTGTACCGACACCTGACATAACCATGCGCAAGAAGGCACCGAAAAAGGCAGGTCGTGTCGACATTGTAGTCGAGGCGGGCACGATCCCATACTTATTCGCTCTGCAGATCGAGTGTAAACGCCTGAATGTGCGAGGAGGGCCGGTCGCATACGTGAGGCATGGCGTCAACCGATTTACGCTGGGTAAGTACGTGACACAGTGCGGGGTGGCTGCTATGGCTGCGTTTTCTGCTGGCACGAACCAGTCGACCTATCTCGCAGCTGTGAATGGAGCACTACCTCGAGCTGAGCGGATTGCCAATGCGGGAGGGTCCCCTGTGCCCCCGATGTGCTTCAGCGGCACGTCAAGTCATGCAGTAACTGCCGACGGGAAGGTGGCAATCTGGCACCAGTGGATTGCAGGTCCGTAGTGACCAGTGCCAGGCTAGGCCGTGAGCAACGCGCGGCGCTCCCTCCTTCAGTCCGCGTCAAGCGGGAGGCGTGATTGGCGCTGTGATCCATCTCGGCCAACTCGGCGACTAGCCGGAGCGGCAGCCGCGGCGACGAGTCTGCCGAACGCCCAACCGGTGGAGTCCCTCGTGGCGGTGGGGGGGGCCCTTCTCTCGCTGCTCCGACCGGGCCTTCCACAAAGTGGCCTGGGGCCTCTCTGTGCCTAGGGCTGCTGGTGCCGTGGCGGCCTCGCCAGAGCCCGACTCGGCTCACGCGAGACTGAAGGGAGGTGGTTGTCTCAAGCCCTTTATCCCGGTTCCTCCTTGCTTTCCTGTGCCGTCGCGAAACTCCTACCTCCCCTAGACCAGTTCACAGTGGCCACGTCAGGGCGGCCGTCTAGCGGCCTCGTCCGATTGGGATCATCCATGATCCGACGGATCCGGCGCCCTCTCAATGGTGGGTGCTTCAATCCCTATCTTTGTGTACCGCCAGCCGGTCACGGCCGCCGTCCACAAGCTCGCTCCAGTGAGGGCCGTGCCAATGTAGACGAGAAGAACAAAGAGACCATGACCCTGACCCGCTGCATGCGGGACCGATACGATCACGTACCAGCATGTGGCCAAGTAGACACCGATTGCGCCGAAAACCACAATGTGCTCGTTTCCCAAGAGCGAGAGGGCGGCGCGTTTCTGTCGCGCAATCCTCAGGTGCTGCTCAAAGGAGAGGACTGATGGATCGCCACAGCATGCTTGCACGCCAGGCCGTATATGTTTGTCTATGTAGTTAGCCTTGTCGATGATATTCCAATCATGATCGATGTGTCGCCAGATGAAGAACTGTCCAATAATTGGAACCAGCGTCAAGAGCAACGCTGTCTCGCTTGCCAGCAAACTGTGGAGTCCGTGACTCGTCCAGTAAGTCACCACATAGCCGGTAAGTCCGGATATAAAAACGATTGCGAGACTCGCGTTGCTCTGTTGCAATCCGACGCGCGCCCCGACATCTGCCGCGAGCGACTTGTACTCTTCCAGCCACGCGGTTAGCCGCCGATCTACCCCGGATTGTTCTTCGCTCATGATCCCCTAACGGATGACTTTCCATTGCGTTAGATACGGGCGGTGCAGGATCCGTAGCCAAACGATTTCACGTATGAGATAACCGAGACAGCGGGTATAGCCGCAAGCGTGGAACCGCCTAGGGGAGTGGTAGACGTATCGATCCGCAAGAAACCGGACCTTGCCTACCCGCCGCAGACGCCGTAGGAGGTCAGCATCCTCGCAGAGGGCGAGCCGTTCGTCGAATCCTCCTATCACGTCAAAGGCTGACCGTCGCATGATCAGACACTCTCCTCGCGCGAGGAACGCCCCCATTGGTATGGCGAGACGAATGGCCCTATTGATCACACGGTGCGCGCAGCGGTCCATCCACGTCGCGGCCCAGGGATATGGCTCTAATCGTGTTACGGCCGCCACGACGGCGGGGTCAGCGAAGTGGAGGACGATGTCTTTATATAACGCTTCCAGTTGGGGTACGAACACGTCGGCGTCGGTGTTGAAGATGATGGCTGCGATGCTGCGCTCCACGCCGACATTACGTCCACTGGCAATGTTCCGCGCAGCACGCTCACACCCCGCGACGACAATGTCAGCCGCCGCGCTCAGCGCCACGGTGGAGTCGTGGCTGCCACCATCGGCCACGATAATGTCGAAGTCGAGCCCGTGCAAGGCTCGGTCGTGCGCAAGGGCTGCAAGTGTCACCTCGATGTAGCCAGCCTCATCCCTAGTTGGTATGACGAATGAGAGGAACTTGGAGGACTCCCGGCCGGCTTGTTGGGTCATAACAGCATTATCCAGATCGACCTGCGGGCGAGTACCTCCCTGTCGGTCAAGCGATGTAGACGTCCCACGGTGGGACACCGCAAGGGCGGAACTTCTAGCGCCAAAGCTCTTCCCAGCTATACCGCCTGCAGAGCGATCCTGGATTGCAGATCGAGGCCAGACTGCCCCCCTGGCGCTAGGCACCGCAGTCACCGATCACCTCCCCGTTGCCTTCCAGTCGAGAGCAAATCGTAACGCAACCCGAGGTCGCACACCTGGCGGCGGGGGACAGGAGGGGACGTTCGCTCCGAGTGCCTTCGCGAGCTGGACCCCGCAGGAGCGGAATCCTCCCTACGGGACGATCGCCGCCCCCACGGACCGCGACGTTCGTACCGATATCCTGTTCTACTGCCGGTGACTCTAGTCCGGGCGGATCGCGAGGATCTCGAAGATGGCTTCCGATTCTTCCTAAGTCCCTACCAGGAG
>JBAQYY010000185.1:0-4885 GCA_049790415.1 Candidatus Dormiibacterota bacterium
GTCGATCATGGTTCCGACCCCGGCCTCGGTCAGCAACTCCAGCAGGATCGAGTGGGGCTGACGACCGTCGACGATGTGCACGGTGACTCCGGCTCGGGCCGCCTGGCAGGCCGCTTTGAGTTTGGGAATCATGCCGTCGGACGCGGCACCCTCTTGTTCCAGGACCTCGGCCTGATCCACGGTCAGCCGACTCTGGAACTGTCCCTGGCGGTCGCGCACCCCGGGCACATCGGTGAGCAGGAGCAGCTTGCTGGCGCCCAGTTCCGCCGCCAGCGCGGCGGCGACGGTGTCGGCGTTGACGTTGTAGGAGAGGCCGTCGTAGCCCAGCCCCACAGACGCCACCACCGGGATCATTCCCCGATCGGTGAGAGCCAGCACCGGTTCGGAGTTGACCTCCTGAATCTCTCCCACCCGCCCGAGGTCCTCACCGTTGGGGCCAGCCTGGGGTCGAACCAAGATGCAGGGGCCATCTTCGCCGGATAGACCCATCGCCTTGCCGCCCAAGCGGTTGATGGCCCCGACCAGGTCGGGGTTGATCTTGCCGGTGAGGACCATCTTGGCGACCTCCATGGTCCGCTCATCGGTCACGCGCAGCCCGTCGACAAATTGGGTGCTCAGGCCCAGTGCGGCCGCCATGGCGGTGATCTCCTTACCGCCCCCATGCACCAGGATCGGTTTCAGGCCGACGAAGCGGAGCAGGACCAGGTCCTGGAGGACGGTGTCGCGGGCGGGCCCCGCGTCCATCGCCGCGCCGCCCAACTTGACCACCACCAAGAGATCCTGGAAGCGGCGGATGTAGGGGAGCGCCTCGACCAGGACTTGCGCCCGCCTGAGGGCGTTTGCCTGGTCCAGCTCGGGGGTGATGTCAGGTTGAGTAGCTGGCATTGATCCTCACGTACTCCGAGGTGAGATCACAGCCCAGGGCGGAGGCCTCGGCCTCCCCCACCCCCAGGTCGATTTCGATGGTGAACTTGGGCTGCCCAAGCGCGGTCGCTACCTGATCCAGCGCGACCGCTGTGGGTCGGCCCATGGCGAAGAGCTCGTATCCGGCGATGCTCAGGCGGCAGCGGTCCAGGGCGAAGTCGGCACCACTTCGACCGACCGCCGCCAGCACCCGGCCCCAGTTGGGGTCACCGCCGTGGATGGCGGTCTTGACCAAAGGTGAAGTGGTCACCGTCCGAGCTGCCTGCGCCGCCTGGTCGCGATCGGCGGCACCCCTGACCCGGACCTCGAAGGTCTTGGTAACTCCCTCTCCGTCGGCGACCACTTGCTCAGCCAGATCGTGCAGAACCGCCTGGAGGGCGGCGGCGAAGAGCTCGCACTGAGGCGTCCCGAGCTCTAGTTCAGGGCCACCGGCGGCGCCGTTGGCGAGGACCAGACAGCAGTCGTTGGTGCTGGTGTCACCGTCGATGCTGATGGTGTTGAAGCTGGTCCGCACGGCCGCCTTGAGCAGTCCCGAGAGCGGTCCGGCCGGGATGCAGGCGTCCGTGGTGACGAAGGCCAGCAGGGTGGCCATGTCGGGGTGGATCATCCCGGCGCCCTTGGCCATTCCCCCCACGGTGTGGGTGATCCCGGCGACGGTAAATCGGGCCACTGACTCCTTGGAGCGAGTGTCGGTGGTCATGATCGCCTCGGCAGCGAGTTGGCCCTGGGCCTGGTCCGGATGCGCACCGGCTGCCTGAATAGCGGGCCGGATCCGCTCCATCGGCAGGCTCCGTCCGATCACCCCGGTCGACGCCACCAGGACCTCGGCAGGCGCGCAGTCGACCACATCAGCGGCGGTTTGAACCATGCGCAGGGCGTCCGCCAGACCCTGGGACCCGGTGCAAGCGTTGGCGTTGCCACTGTTGACCACCACCGCCCGGGCAGCGCCCCTTTTCAGATGCAGCTGGCTTACTACCACCGGAGCCGCCTTGAGCCGGTTTCGGGTGAAGACTCCAGCGGCGGTGGCGCGCTGTTCGCTGATGAGGAGGGCGACATCGGGGCGGAGCGAACCCTCACCGCGGACATCGGCGCAAGCGACACCGGCGCGGAAACCTAGGGCGGCGGTCACCCCGCTGGCCTCGGGTGTCGGCTCACGAGCAGCGCTCATGGCCACCGGGAGCCTCCCTCAAGCCCGGCCTGGGGATCGAGACCGAAGCGCAGGTTCATCACCTGGATGGCCTGCCCGGATGCGCCCCGGCCCAGATTGTCGAGTACAGCCGAAACCACGAAGTGGCGACCTTGTTGGGCCAGGCTGATCCAGCAGAGGTTGGTATGCGTGGTCTGCTTGCTGGCGATCGGTGTGTCAGACAGCCGCACAAAGGGCTGGTCGCGGTACTGGTCGAGGTAGACCTCGCGGAGTTGCTCCAAAGACACCCCGGGGCAGGGGGTGAGATAGCAGCTGACCTGGATGCCCCGTGTCATAGGTACCAAGTGGGGCACGAAGGTCACTGCGAAGGGCTCTCCCCCCAGTTCACCGAGAACCTGCTCCATCTCCGGTTGATGGCGATGGCCCGCGACGGCGTAGGGCTTAACTGATTCATTCAGCTCGGTGAAAAGGTAGTCCGCGGAGGCGCTGCGACCGGCCCCGCTGACTCCAGTCTTGCCGTCCACCACCACGGCTGGCTCGACCAAGCGATGGACGGCGGCCGGTCCGCAGGCGAGCAGAGCAGCGGTGGAAAAACATCCGGGCAGAGAGAGAATCTGAGCCGCCTCGATGGCGGCCGGGCGCAGCTCGGGTAGAGCCAGCACAGCTTCGGCAAGAAGATCCGGAGCGGGATGGTCCACTCCATACCAGCGGGCAAAGTCATCCCGCGAGCGCAGCCGGAAATCGGCCGACACGTCGATGACCACGGCTCCCTGAGCAAGCCAGCCAGCGGCCTGAGCAGCCGCATCGCCAGCCGAGGAAGCCGTGATGACAACGTCGCATCCTGCGCCATTGATGGTTTCGCTGAGCACCAACTCGCAGGTCGAGCCGGGGAATACTTGGGCGTGGCTGCGCCCCGCCTGGGTTCGCGAAGCGACTCCGACCAACTCCGCAGTTGGATGCGCCTGCAGCAGAGCCACACAGCCAGCGCCGGCGTACCCGGTTGCCCCGACCACCGCTACCCGAACTGAACTGCTTGCCCCACTCATGCCTGGAAGATGATTGCATACTTATGCAGAACGGAGTCGTCGGGCGGGAGCGGGGTACACCAGATGCACTTCCGCCGGGCCGCACCTCTTACGCCCAACCAGTGCCCAGACTTGGCCCGCAGACCCCCTCCAGAGCCCGGGAGATGCGCCCCTGCCGAGCCGGGGATGCCCCCCAGCCGCTAGATTGCGCGAACACACATATCCATGGCAACTCAACCTCTCCGCCGCTCCGCAAACCCCAGCCGCTCGAGCTCGGCAGTTCCGCGCCCCCACGGGACCGCCGAGGGCCCGGTCTTCTGTCCGCCCCCGCCGCAGTCGCTGGGCGACCTCGGCCTGCCCTTCTCCTTCATCTGCGATCTCGTGCTCAAGGTTCTCTATTTCAACGGCAATCTCCTGGGTCGGGAACTGGGCTCGCTGGTCTGCCTTCCCTGGACGGTGACCGCCGAGGCGCTGGCCTTCTTGACCGCAGAGAGCTTCTGCGGCACCTCGGGAGCTCGCAGCGCCACCGGCGCCCACGAGGACTTCGCGGAAGGCCTGGAATACATGATCAGCGCCAGCGGTAGGGAGCGTGCTCGCGAGGTCATGCAGCTGAGCCAGTACGCGGGACCAGCGCCGGTACCGATCAGTGACTACTTGGCCAGCGCCCGGAGTCTGGCCACCGACACTGGCCAGATCAGTGCCGGCTCGATGACCCAGGCCCTGGGAGAACTGGTCCTCCATGACTCCGTGGTCGAAGTGGTCGGCTCAGCCCTGACGGCACGGCAGGCTCTATTCCTCTACGGGCCTCCGGGAAACGGCAAGAGCTCGATCGCCGATTCCTGCGCAGCGGTGCTCGGCAATCCCATCTTCATCCCCCACGCCCTCTACGTTCACGGCGAAGTGGTGCGGGTCTTCGACCCTGTCCACCACCGCCCGGTCGACGGTCCGCCGATTGCCCACGACCGGCGCTGGACCCTGGTGTACCGGCCCGTCGTCCGCACCGGTGGTGAACTGCGCGCCCAGCAGTTGGATCCTGCCTTCGACCGAGTTCTCGGCTTCTATGAGGCTCCCCTGCAAGTGAAGGCCAACGGGGGCATCTTTCACGTCGATGACTTCGGCCGCCAGATGATCTCGCCACGGGAGATCCTCAACCGCCTGATCGTTCCCCTGGAGACCGGGGTTGACCACCTCAACATCGCACGGGCGGGGACCACGGTCAGCGTTCCTTACGCCACCATCCTTCTGCTCTCCACCAACCTCGACCCCTCGGAACTGGTCGACGAAGCCTTCCTGCGCCGGGTGCGCTACAAGGCGCTCGTCGGGGACCCCGATCCGGACCAGTTTCGAACCATCTTTCGCCAGGTCTGCGCCAACACCGGGCTTGCCTATCAGGATCGCGCTGTCGACTACCTGCTAGCGACCCACTATCAGCCTCTGGGTCGGCCCCTGCGGGGCTGCCAGCCCCGCGACCTCGTCGGTCAGATCATCAGTACCGCCCGCTATCTCGGGATACCGGCGGAACTCAGTCACGAGTTGATCGACCGGGTCGCCCACTCCTACTTCGCCGATTTTCGCTACGCGGCGGGGCTGACTCCAAAGGTGCCCGCACCGCTGCCCTAGTCGGCAGGCCCGAAACGGATCCCGGCCAGGCTCACCGTTCCTCACCGAAGGCGGTCAGGAGTGCCCGCTGCGCCTCGTCCCGGGCGGCCTTGCCGGCGCGGCGGACGATCGACCGGTCCACCTCGGCGACAGCGGCGAAGACGGCCTCGGCCGCGAGTCGGCCCCGGGC
>JBAQYY010000186.1:0-3130 GCA_049790415.1 Candidatus Dormiibacterota bacterium
AGCCAGGGTTGAGCCCGCCCGGGCCGCCGTTGCCGCCCCCCGGCCCGCCCGCGCTGCCGGCTCCGGTGGCTGTCACCTCCGTCGCACTGACGCCGTCACCAGAGATGGTTCCGGCCAGGGTGAAAGAGGAGTTGGCCACCAGCTCCAGAGGCAGGTCGCCGGAGGCCGAGATGGTCGCCCCGGTGGGGATGTTCACGGTGCCGAAGGTGAAGGTGGCGATGCCACTATCGTCCTGGCCCACGAAGGATGTCCCGGGACCGGTCAGGGTCAAAGTCGTGGTGTTGATCGTGTAGCTGCCGGCGGCCGGGTTCCAGTCGCCCAGGCTGGGGTCGGCCAGCGCCGGGGAGGCACTCAGCATCAGCAGTGCCAGGCCCAGGGGCAGCGCTCCCAAGAGCAGCGCTAGACGCCCTCTCCTACCTCGAGGTGTCATCCCCCCCTCTTCAGTCAGCCTTCCACAAACAGCTCCCGCTCCCGCATCGGGAACGAAAGGGGCGGCTCGGGAAGTCTAGCAAGCGCGTCTGTTCCCAGCGGTGCCGCTTGGATAACCCTTGGATCTTCGGGTTGGCCCTTGAATCCAGGCCCCCGACTCGCCAGAATCGTCGCCATACCTTAGGGGGGGTCCCTGGGGCTGGGTGCGCCGAAGGCAGGGCCGAGGCGGCGTGGACCCGCCAGTTATGGAGGGCAGGGTGGGCAAGCGGGGCGGGGATCAGTCCAGATGGCACATGAGTCGGAGGCGCGGGGTCCCGGCCCTGTCCACCCAGCCGCGGGGCCGGCGCTTGATCGCCGGGGCCGGGCGATACGTGCGCCACCTCATGACCAAGGATGCCGGCGCTGGCATCTGGCTGGGCCTGGCCTTCTCCGCTTACCTGCTTCTGGAGTGGCTGGGGATCGCGGTGGTCGGCGGCCCCGGGGGCCTGGAGCGATCGGCCGTCTTCTTTCTGGTAGAGGCGCTGGCGGTCTCCTCGGCCCTCTATGCCCTGGCCGGGCGCCCCCGCAGGGGGAGCTCCTGGTGGGGTCTGCCCCAGGTGGCCATCGCCGCCACGGCGGTCTGGCTCCTCTTCATCGGCAGCGCCGGCCTGCTAGCCCCGGTGATCGGCTACAGCTGGGTCTACCTGCTGGTCGACCTGGCCCTGCAGCTGCTCTTCGGCCTCGTGCTTTTCCCCCTCCTCATCCTCCTGCCCGTCGCCTTGGTCGCGGCCCCGGCAGCGGCGGGGCAGACGTGGCTTCACCTCTATGCGGGCCTCGGTTGGCCCAAGCGCCTGCTCTGGCTCCTGGAGTTCGCTGTCCTGACCACCGTCTGGCCCCTGCTCCAGAGCCCAATCGAGGACCTGGCTCTGGCCGTGATCCCAGTCGCCGCCTGGGCGGCTCTGGCGGTGGCGGCGGTCAACGCAGCTGGTTGGGCGGTCGTCGGCGGACGGCTGGTGGTTTCGATGCGAGACGCCGCTCTGGCCGGCACCGATTTGGTGGCATCGTGGCCCACGGGGCCGGGGGTCCCGCTCCGGCGCCGTGGCTACGCAGTCGTCGCCGGGGTCCTGGTGGTCGGCTTTCTCGCCGTAGGGCCCTCGCTCCAGGAGCGGGCGGTCCTATCCGACAGCCTCTCCGATCTCCAGGCGTCGGCGGTCTCCGGCTCGATCGGGTTGGGCCAGACCTCGCTCCAGGAGGGCACTCAAACGTTGGCCGAGGCCTATGCCGCGGCCGGCGTCGCGGCGGCGGCTGAGGGACATGAGGGCCAGGGCCGGCAGAACCTCGCCAGCGCGCTCTGGTGGGCCCCTCAGGACCAGGTGGTGGCTCGGCTGCGGGCCTGGCTCGACGCCATGGACGTGCTCCACCAGCGGGCAGACCTGCGAGTCGCCGTGACCGCCCTTCAGGAGATCGACGATCCGGCGGGAGTCGATCAGGCCGAGGGCCTGGTCGCCAGCCAGACCCACCAAGGCGCCCGGGGCCTCTTCTTCGCCGCCCTGGCCCACGATGCCAACGTCGAACTCCTGATGCCGGAGAGCGGCGCGGCCAACGTCCCCTGGGTCGAGCCGGCCGAAGCGAGCACGGCCAAGGCCCTGATCCAGGGCCAAAGGGAGAGCTACGGCCAGACTCTGGGCACGCTTGAGGTCCAGCGCGAGTACGGCGCCACCGAGGCCACGGCGGCGGTGATCGAGGACTTGATGGAAGGTGCCGCCCAACCCCAGCTGGTGCCGGACTTCGAACAGGATTACGCGGTGGCCGCGGCCGACCTCCACCTGCTCAACCCCCAAGATGCCGCCGTCCGCCTCCAGCTGGCCTTCGAGCGTGCCCAGACCGGGTTGGAGCGGAGCCAGGCGGCAGCCGGTTTGATGTACGTGAGCCTCGACGCAGACGTGGACGCGCCGCCCCCGGTGATGCGCTGGATCAGCCAGCATGGCGACCCGACCAGCCGGATCGCCTACGGCACCCTGCTCCTGGGCCGGCACGAAGATGGCCAAGCGCTGAGCCAGCTCGACGCCGCCCTGAGGCTAGGCCCCAGTTCCGCAGTGCGAAGCCGCGCCCAGACCATGATCGCGCTGCTTGACTACACCACCCAGCGCTACCAGAAGGCTCGGGCTGTGGCCCGACTGGCCCTAGCCGACCGTGACAGCCGCTACCGGGCCATGGCCGAGGCGGTCGAGGGAAACAGCACCCTGGCCCTGGCCAGCCCCGCCAGCCAAGTCCTGGGGAAGGCGGAACTGGAGGCGGCGGTGCATACCAACCCCTACGCCTTCATGACCTGGTACGCGCTGCGCCAGATCGCCATCCGCCAGGGCGACCTCGCCGCCGCGGTCCAGGACGATCGCTCCGCCCTGGTCGCCTACGAGCTGGTCGCCTCGCAGGGGCTCGGCTCGTACGCCTTCGTGGTCAATGGCGGCACCGGCAACCTCTACAGCTTCGCCGGCGGCCAGGAGCTCGACACCCTGACCAACGATCTAACCTCAGATGTGGCGGCCCTGCACAGGGGCGGCTCATGACCACCGCCCTTTTGGTCATGGCCGTCCGGGCCCGACTGACCCGCGAGTTCCTGCGCCAGCTGGGCCTCGGCCTGCTGGCGGCGGTGCTGGTCGGGGTTCCGGTCAGCGGCTGCTTCTCGGTGAGCGCCGCCTCCCGCCCGGTGGCGGCCCGGACG
>JBAQYY010000187.1:0-28587 GCA_049790415.1 Candidatus Dormiibacterota bacterium
TCGAGAACCCGGTCGCCCGGGCGGACCCGGGCCAGCTGGGCCGCCCGCCGGCGCCAGCGCCGGTCCTGGCCCTGGCTGAGCACGGTGTTGAGCAGGTCGTAGCGCCGGGCGAGACCGGTGAACATCCCCCGCACCGCCTCCGGCTCGGGACTTCCGACCGTGGGCAGGCTTCCGCCCGAGCTCACGCCGACTCAGCCACCACGTCGGCCGATCCCAGCACGAGCTGACGATGGCCGGCACAGCCGCATTGGGACTTGTCGGGCAGCGCTAGCAGAGCGTCCAGAGCAACCCGTCCCAGCTCCTCGGCTCCCTCCCTGATGATCGCCCGCAGGAGCTCGAAGTCC
This sequence comes from Candidatus Dormiibacterota bacterium, assembly GCA_049790415.1. GTDB lineage: Bacteria > Chloroflexota > Dormibacteria > Aeolococcales > Bog-877 > Bog-877. Next base: position 345 of record JBAQYY010000187.1, read on the forward strand.
CACTCCGGCCTCACCCCTTCGGCGTAGTGGAGCACCATCTCGATCGAGCCAAAGCAGGCGCCGATCTCCCGGGCCAGATACACCTCCGGGGTCACGCTCTGGCTGATGATGTCGCCTCCCAGACGAGCCAGGGCAGCCACCTCGGCCGCGGTTTCCAGCCGGGGTCCCTCGACGGTGACGTGGACCGCCCGGTTGAAGACACGGGTCGCCTTCTCGGCGGCGAACTGCCGGGCGCGCTGCCAGAGTGCATCGCGGATCTCCGGACAAAAGGGATCCCGCATAACCAGCAACGCGCCGGGCGCCAGCTGTCCCCCGTGCTGATGGGTGAAGTCGATGAAGTCGTGGGGAACCACCAGATCGCGGGGGTGGAAGTGCTGGGTGATGCTGGCAGCTCCCGACTCGGCGACCACCCGGGTGACCCCCGCTCGCTGCAGCACCCAAAAGAGAGCCAGCGCCTGTTCCGCTCGCTCTCGGCTGGGCCGGGCCGCGATCGAACCGGCCAGCCCGGCGAAGGGCCTGGAGAAGAGCACCGACCGCACCCCACCGGAATCCAGCGGCAACTCAAAGTGGGTGATCGGCGGCGTGTCGCCGAAGGGCGTCGTGTAGACCAGGTCGCGCTTGACCATTCGCGACGCATGCTCCAGCTCAGGGGAGCCCTGGGTGCCCGTTCCCGAGCCACCCAGCAACGCATAGGCGACTTTGGGAATGGACGCCGGTCGCGCGGCCCTGGCCATGGCCCGAGTATATGGACGGTCGGAAAGTGAACTGCCTACTCAGGGGCGCGCCGCTACCTCGTTGCTGAAGACCATCTCGTGCCCCAGGATGGCCCCGATGAGCACCAGTGCGCCCACCAGCTGGAGCCAGTCGAGCCTCTCCCCGGTCAGCACCACGGCGAAGGCTAGGGCCAGTGCCGGCTCGGCGGCGAGAAGCAACCCCGCCCGGCTGGCCGACATCTTCTGCTGAGCCCAGGTTTGGGCCAGGACGGCCAGGGCGCTGGCCAGGACCCCGGTCACGGCCAGGACGAAGGCCACCTCTCCGGTGACCACTGGGTAGGGAACCCCGGCGCTCGTGCCCAAGCAGAGGAAGACGACCGCACACACCGACATCTGGATCAGACCGAGCGACCAGGAGGACTCCCGGCTGTGGCTGAGCAGCACGATTTGGAAGGCAAAGGCGAGCGCGGACACTAGCACCAGCAGGTCTCCGATCGAGATGCCGGCGCCTCCCCCGGTAAGCAGGAAGGTACCGCCCAGGGCGGCGACCACGCTGACCACTGTCTTGGTCCGCAATCTGGTCCGGAACAGGAGCCGGTCGCAGAGGGGCGTGAAGACAACAAAGAGGCCGGTAAGCAGACCGGCGATGCCCGGTTTGATGCTGACCATGCCTTCGGTTTGGAAGAAGTAGCCAGCGGCCAGGGCGACCGCAACAGGTAACCCCACTCGCCAGGCGACCCGGGCAGGCCAGCGACGAAGGATGGCAGCCAGAACCAGGACGGCCAGCCCGAAGCGCAGTCCCAGGTAGGGCAGCACCGGATACACGGCCAGGACCTGCTTGACCAGAACGAAGGTCCAGCCGTACACCGCGGCCACCGCCAGGAGCGTGAGCGGGGGTAGCCAGCTCCGCTGGCGCGGTTGCCCGGTCAAGCCGGAAGAACTGGCTCGACCCCCGCAGGCCGGATCATGCTGCGGGGGCTCCCATCTGGAACTCGGCCAGCACCGGAAAGTGGTCACTGGCGCGCCGCGCTAGCGCCGCCAGATCCCCCGACCGCCCCACCACCTCGCAGCGGGTGAGCCTGGCAGCTAGGGCTCTGCTGGCGAAGACGTAATCGATCCTGACCGCCGGCCGGTAGGTGGGGCAGGTGAAGGAACTGGCCCGCGGGTGCAGCGTCCGCAGACAGTCGATGTAGCCGGCCCGAAGCATGCTCCGAACGGCAGCGCGCGGGAGCAGAGCGCCCAACACGGCGTCGGTGACCTCCCCTCGGGGCAGCACCTCGAACAGCGGATGAACCAGCCAGGGCAGTCGGGGCAGACCACTGCGGACCGCCTCCGGCAGCTCTTCGACGACGGCGTCACCCGCCTCGGCGTCCCGCCACCAGCGCATATGGGTCAGTCCGGGGGGCACCGGACCGAGGGCGCCCGCCCCCTGGAGTACCCCACTCCGGCGCCATTCATTGATCTGGGCGAAGAACTCAGTCGCCTGGACGCGGTCGCCTGGAGCTACCGCGTTGAAATCGCCCAGGACCAAGTGTTCTGCCTCCGGATGGGCTGCACAGTGGGCACGCACGGCGGCCAGCTCACGGACCCGCTCCGGCTCCGCCCGACCCCGCCGGTGAAAGGCGGCGGTCAGATGAACCGTGTGGAGACAGAACCGGGCCAGCCGACTAGTTGACGGAGCTTCAAGCCAGAGCTCCATGGAGTTGCGCAGGAAGACGGCGGGATCTCGGTGGTTGGTGATGGAGATGACCGGGAGCCGGGAGAGCACCGCTTGGTGGCGCGGATTGGCGGCGGCAGTTCCGAAGACGACGTGGTAGCCGAGCTTCTTGGCGGCTACCTCGACCGCGCTGCGATCGTCAGCCTCTTGGAGGGCGATCACGTCGGCGTCGATTGCGGCCAGCACCTTGGTTATCTCGGGCCAGCGCCCGCCGCCACCGAGCAGGATGTTGTAGGTGGCGACGCGTAGCGCCGGCGCCGTCGCCGGTTGGGGCGAAGGGTTCCGCCCGCCAGGCGTCGAACCCATCTTGCTGATTCTAGGCGGCGCTCAAGTCCAGACCGTCCAGAATCAAGACGCCATGCACGCTCATATGCGATTGCCGCAGCAATCGGCCTGCCTTGCCCCGGCTGGACCCTCCGGTGGCTGAGCGCAGCCCCAGCCCGGGGCGGCTGGCCGCCCGCTACCCTGCCCTGAGTCGCTTTCGGTCCCAGGCCCGGGCCGCCCTGCGGCGCCACCCGTGGCCGAGCGCGGTGGCGGGCAGCAGCCTGCTCCTGGGACTGGGGATCGGGATCGCTTCCTTCATTTTGCAGAGCCATTTCTCGGAGCTCTACCGAGACGGACAGCAGCTCAGCGGCTGGCAGAACTACCTCCGTTTGGGCGCTCCCTGGCAGGCGCTGCTGCCGGTTGGGTTGGCCGCTGTGCTGGCCACCGGAGGCGCGCTTCGTTTGAGTGGAGCCCAGCCGGAGCCCCCGCTCAGCCTAAGAGGCGGCGAGAGCGCCACGGCCAGTGAGCTCCGCGCCTCGCTTCGGGCGGAGCGCCGGGTGGTCCGCCGCGCCTTCCTGGTCATGACCGGCCTGATTGGAATCGTGGCTATCCGCTGGCTGGTCTATTCGGTGCTGGCCTTGAGCGGTAACCGGCTGGCCGCCTCAACTTGGGTTGGAGTCTCCATTGAGCTCGGCTTCTGGCTGGTCGCCGGAGGCGCCTTCTGGAATTGGAACCGCTGCCATCGCCTGCGCATGGAAGGCTGGGGCGTCTATGACGACTGAACGGCTGAGCTTGATCAGCCGGCGTAACTGCCCGCTCTGTGACTCAGCCCAAACCTCGCTGGCGGCTCTGGCGGCGACCCGCCAGATAGGCATTTCCGAGTTCGATGTGGACGAGGATGATGCCCTGCGGAGGCGCTTCGGCGACCGGGTCCCCGTCGTCCTCTACCGGGGACGGGTGATCGCCGAAGGACGCATCGATGGCGACCATCTCGCCCAAGCCCTGGACGCGGCCTTGGCGGGCGCCTGACGATTCGGTAACGAGCACCGATTTTCGCTTCGATCGAAGCTAGACTTCGGCCAATGTCCGAGCATCGCGCCAGCGCCGGGGCGACGCCGCCCGAACTCTCGGTGGTCCTTCCCAGCCGCAACGAGGCAGGCAACATCGGACCCTTGCTGGCGCGGCTGAGAAGCGCCTTGGCTGCCGTCGACTACGAATTGGTCTTCCTCGACGACAGTGATGACGAGACCGCCGCTCTGTTGGGACGCGAGGCCGCCCGCGATCCGCGAATCCGGATCATCCATCGACTACCCGACCGGCGTCAGGGCGGGCTCAGCACGGCGGTGGTGCTCGGTCTGCACGAGGCCCTCGGCGGACAGATCTGCGTCATGGACGCCGATCTCCAGCACCCGCCCGAAACCATCCCGCTAATGCTCACGGCCGCCGCCTCGGGCGCTGACCTGGTGGTGGCCAGCCGCTATCTGCCGGGTGGCAGCCGGGCGGGCCTGGCTACCGGCATGCGCCACCTGGTATCTCGAGCGGCCAGCATGTTGGTGCGAGGCCTCTTCGTCGAGGCCCGGGCTAGCACCGACCCGACGGCTGGTTTCTTTCTGTGCCGGGCTACCCTCCTCAGGGGGATCGAGTTCCGTCCAGTGGGATTCAAAATTCTGCTCGAACTCCTGGTCTGCTCCCCGCACGCGGTGGTGGTGGACGTCCCCCTCCAGTTCCAGGCGCGCACCGCGGGTGAGAGCAAGGCCAGTTTCGGGCAAGGCCTGCTCTTCCTGCGCCACGTTTGGTCGCTCATCCACGACGTCCCCGGGAGTGCCCGCTTCTGGAAGTTCGCCGCCGTGGGCAGCAGCGGCCTGGTCCTCTTCCTGGTGGTCTTGGAGCTGGCCGGCAACCTGCTCAACTGGCCTACCCTGGCCGCCTGGGCGGTCGCCTTCCTCCTCTCGCTGGCCTGGAACTTCTACTGGAACCTCAGGCTCACCTTCGCCGACCTCAGGCGCGAGCGCTATCCCCTCAACCGGCGCTACATCTCCGCCACCCTGACCGCCGGCGGCGCTCAGCTCATCACCTTCCTGGGCCTCGTCGGGACCCCCCTTCCGCTCGTCCTGGACGGCCTCTTCGCCGCCGTTCTGGGCATGGCCGTGAGCGCCGCTCTCAATTGGCAGCTCGCCCGACGCCACCGCCGCCCCTCCCAGGACCCCATCGGGGTGGACAACTTTCTGGCCCATCTGGGCCGGGTCAGTGGCGCCCAACTCACCGCCCTCCTGGACCAGGGCGGGCATCCGGTGGCCACCTGGGGTCACCCCGCGGAAGCTCAGGATCTGCTGGAGTCGATCGCGGCGCGGGCCAGCCAGGCCCAGGGCCCGGTGGTCTGGACCGAGCCCCTCTCCAAGCGGCCCCAGCCGCGAACCAACGTGGAGTTGGCTTCGGTCATGGTGGTGCCGCTGGATCTGCCTGGCTCAGAGGGCTTCACGGTGGCCCTGCAGCGAAGGACTCAAGCCGCCTTCACCTCTCGCGATCTGGAGGCCACCATGCGTCAGATGGACCGTCTGCGACCCCGGTTGGGTTTGGCGCCTCCGGTTGTCCCCGGACCGCCGGAGGGAGTCGGAGGTTCCCCGCTGGCGGCTACCGAGCTCAGTGGTAATCGTGGGCAGCGGGAGCCGGGAACAGCGAGTCGACTGGGCTGACCGCCTCGTCCTGGGGCACGGTCCGGGGCAAGCGCAGCAGGCGCTCCACCGACAGGCTGGTGACCCCATCCGCGCCCTGCATGAAACCTTCGGCGCAGATCACTCGGTCGTGATTAGCCCAAGCTCGATGGGCTCGATAGACCTGGGGCCGAAGGACCAGGTCGAGCTGACCGGTCTCGTCAACCACCGTGAAGAACCGCATGCCGTGGGCGGATTGAGGTGCCTGGCGGGTGATCACCAGACCGGCCGTCAGGACCCGGCTTCCGCGTCCTGCCCGTCGTGCCTGATCCAGAGGAATCGCTCCTAGCTCCTGCAGTTGAGGCCGTAGGAACGAGACCAGATGAGCACCCGTGGTCAGCCCCATGATTCGGTAATCGGCGGCGGTCCGCTCCAGGGCGGTTAGCTCGGGCAGCTGAGGCGGCTGGGCGGGCAGCTCGAGCAGCTGTCCCTGCCTCGCCACCGGATGAGGCAAGCTGTCCTCGGCCATCTCTGCAGCTGAGCCCTCCGATGTATCGCTGGCCGCCAACCGGGTTGGTCGCTTGGGTCGGCTCCCGATTAGGGTCTCCTCCACCGCCTTGAGGCGCCAGAGCAGCTTGCGCCGAGACTCGCCGAAGCTGTCCATGGCGCCCAGCATCACCAGCGAGTCGAGGGCGGGGCGGGGCAGTTCGGTGCGCCGCCAGAAGTCTTCCGGGGATAGGTAGGGACCGCGCTCACGTTCTTGGTCCAACTGCTCTCCCAGGCGCTCTCCCAGGGCTCTGACGTAGTTGAAGCCCAGGCGTACGCCGAATTCGCGAGGCGCGTCCGGCGAAGTGCGCAATTCCTCCAAGTGGCAGCGACTCCGGCTCAGGTTGACATCCACCGAGAGCACCTTGACCCCGCGCCGCTTGGCATCCTCCACCAGTACCGACGGGTGGTAGAAGCCCATCGGCTGGTTGTTGAGCAGACCGACCAGGTAGGCGGCGTGGTGGTAGAGCCGCAGCCAGGCTGTCTCGTAGGCAGTCCGGGCGAAGGCGGCCGCGTGGCTGCGACAGAAACCGAACTCGGCAAAGCCCCGGACCGCCGTGAAGAGCTCGGCCGCCACCTCATTGGCAACCTGGTGGCGAGCACAGCCTTCTCGAAACCCCTGCTCCAACGAGGTCATCTCGACTCGGGAGCGGTGCCGATTCATGGCCCGCCGAAAGCGATCTGCCTCGCCGGCCGTGAAACCCGCCAGCTGCATGGCGATCTCCAGGATCTGCTCCTGATAGAGGATCACTCCCAGGGTGTCGCGCAGGATCGGCTCCAGCTTGGGGTGGAGATAGGTCACCGGCTCGCGGCCCTGGCGACGCCGCAGATAGGGGTGTACGGCCTTGCCCTGGATCGGTCCGGGCCGGATGATCGCCACCTCCACCACCAGGTCGTTGAACACTTGGGGGTTGCTCCGGGGCAGAGTCTGCTGTTGGGCCCTCGATTCGATCTGGAAGACCCCGATGGTGTCAGCCCGAGCGCACATCGCGTAGACCTCCGGATCAGCTAGGTCCAGGTCCTCCAGGACAGGGCGCTCCCCGGTAGCCTCCTCCAGTTCCTGGAGGGTCTCGGCCACCACCGAAAGGGTGCGTAACCCGAGCAGGTCGATCTTGATCAGGCCGAGATCCTCGACATCATCCTTGTCGAACTGGACGACCACCCGTCCCGGCATGGTGGCGCGCTCCAAGGGGGCGATGTCCCAGAGCGGCTCCCCTGTCACCAGCATGCCGCCGACGTGAATCGAGAGATGGCGTGGTACTCCGACAACCGCCTCCGCCAGGGCGGCGAACTGCTGCCAGGAGGGTGAGATCAGCACCTGGTCAGGGTGGTCTCCGCCGGCTTGCAGCAACTGCGCCACCAGAGCCTCCTCGCCCTTTCCGTACCATCGGTCCACCGAGCGGCTGAGCTTCTCCACCACCTTTTCCGGCAGTCCGAAGGCGGCCCCCACCTGGCGGATCGCCATGCGCGACTGAAAGGTGATGACGGTGCAGACCATCCCCGTCCGCTCCTGCCCGTAGGTGTCGTAGACATGGCGGAGCAGCTGCTCGCGGTGAGCGCTGGAGATGTCAATGTCGATGTCCGGGGTGCCCTGCATGTCCTCGTGCAGGAAGCGTTCGAAGAGAAGATGGTGGGCGATCGGGTCAACCCTGGTGATACCCAACAGATAGGCCACCAGACTGTCCGCAGCCGAGCCTCGGCCCTGGGCGGGGATCCTCTCGCGCCGAGCGAAGTCCATAACCTCCCAGACGATCAGAAAGAACTCAGCCAGCCTGCACTTGGCGATGATCCGCAGCTCATGGAGCAGGCGCGCCTCCACTTCCGGCCCTGGCTTGGGGTAGCGATCTGGCAACCCCTGGCGGCAGAGCTGCTCCAGATACTGATCGGGAGTTAGCCCGGCGGGCGCGGTGAAGGCGGGGAACCGGCTGTGGCGAAAGTCCAACTTGAGCTCCGCCCGGGCAGCCAGCTCGGCGGTGTTCTGAAATGCTGCGGGGTAGGGCAATAGCTCCCGCAGCTGAGCTTCGTGGCGCATCCAGTATTGGTGATTAGGCAGCAGCAGGCCGCGCTCCGCCGCCTCCTCCAAGGAGCAGTTGTGGCGGATCGCGGTGAGTACATCCAGCAGCTGCGCTTCGGCTGCGAGCGCATACCGAGGCGCCCCGGTCACCATCAGGCCCACGCCGGTGCGCTCGGAGCAGGCCACGGTCTCGGCGGCCAGCCAGCTGTCACCGGGATGGAGGTGGTGCAGCAGCCCCAGCAGCACCTGGCCACTGGGGAAGGCGTCTCGGAGAGCCAGGACCGCTTGGTCGGCGGCGGTGCGGTCCCCGCGGAGCAGGGCCCGGCTGATCGGACTGTGTGGCCCACCCGCCATCACCGTGCAGCGGTTCACCTGATCCGGATCAACCCAGCTCTCAGGATCCGACTCCAGCCCGTTGGGTCGCGTCCGCCGGCGCGCCAGCGCCGGGGGAAGGACAGCGTCCCTCTCCCCTCCAAGAGGACCGGCCGCCTCGACGAGCTGGGGTACCAAACCGGCCAGGTGGAGTCGGTGCGCTCCCTTGGCGCCGGCCAGCTGGGCTCGGCTGACCGCCCGGCAGAGCTGTTGATAGGAGGGTCGGTCAGTGGCCCATAGAACAAGCCGCCCACCACCCTCGAGGTCCAATTCCGCGCCCACCATGGCCGCCAATCCGGCGCGCTCGGCTGCCTGCACCAGGCGAACCGCTCCGTAGAGACCACCCCGATCGACCAGGCCCAAGGTCGTCATACCAAGCTGAGCCGCCCGGGCGACCAAGGCCTCGGGAGAACTGGCGCCCTGCAGGAAAGAGAAATACGAGCGTGCCCAGAGTTCTGAAAAGCCCAGACCACTCATCGACCCATCATACGAACTAATGTTCGCCCCAAGAGGGTCCCAGCGGCTAATCTGTGGCGATGGCCGCCAACTTGCATCTGATCGGCGCCGATGGCTGCCCGGGGGGCTGGATGGTGGCTCTCGATTACACCGATCACACCGAACTGGTGCGCTGGAATACTGCCCAACTGGCCTCGGTGACCCGACGCGACTCGGTGCGGGCTGCGGTTTTCGACATCCCCATCGGCCTGCCGATAAGCGGCTCCCGGGCCTGTGATCGAGAGGCGCGCAAGCTGCTCGGTCGCTATCGAAGCAGCAGCGTCTTCCCGGCTCCCCTTAGGCCAATGCTGGCCGCGGAAAGCTACGCCCAGGCGCTACGAATTCACCGCGCCATCGACGGCCAGGGCTGTTCTCGACAAGCCTACGGGATCCTCGCCAAGGTGACCGAGGTCGACGAACTGGTCCGCCACCACCGGGTCGAGCACATCTACGAGGGTCATCCCGAATTGGCCTTCCAGGCCCTTTCCGGAGGCCCGCCGCCGGCCGCCTCCAAGCACACCCGCGAAGGGCGTCTGGTCAGATGGCAGTTGCTGCTCCCCGATTTTCCCGCCCTCGCGCAATTCGACCCCGGGCCGGCTGCGAGCACCGACTCCCTGGACGCCTACGCCTGCCTCTGGACGGCCAGACGGATCGCTGCTGGACAGGCCAGCTGGCTGCCTCGGGGGGAGGACGAGTTCGATCCCGCTCTCCAGACCGCGATGCGGATCTGGTTCTAAGAGATACCCGAAAGGGCGCCTAATCCGCCCCCAGCAGCCGACTGCGACCCGCACTCAGGCCACAGGGGAGCGCCACCAGCAAGATCCCGAGGATGAGCAGCAAGGGAATGTCCCAACCACCGGTGAGGGCGCGAACCAGACCCAGCGCTAGAGGACCGGCGGCGGCGATCAGGTAACCACTTCCCTGGGCCATGGCGGAGAGGCGCACCGTGGTGCTGGCATTGGCGGAGCGCAGCACCACCAGCAGCAGCGCCAAAGCGAAGGTGGAACCGGTACCAATGCCGAGGATGCAGACCCAGAGGATCGCCGTACCCAGCGGACCCCAGAGTACGCCCAAGATCCCTACGGCTGAGATGGTCACCCCTGCCAGCACGGCCAGCCGCTGATCCTTGGTACGAGAGGCCAGGGCAGGACCGGCCAGGTTGCCGACAATGCCGATGGTGGCCAGAATCGCCAGCAGCAATCCCGCCGACGCGGCGCTGTCTCCCCGCGCCCGATAGATGGAAGGCAGCCAAGAGAGACAAGCGTAGTAGACCAGGGATTGGAGCCCGAAGAACCCGGTCACCGCCCAGGCGACCGGGTTCGACCAGAGCCGGCCCCGGAGCACTCCCGCGGTTTCCGCCACGTGGGACCGCTGCGAGGCAGTTGGTCGCCAGTGGCCGACCTGGCTGAGCCAGACGACGAGAGCCACGCCGGCGGGAATCGCCCAGACCCCGAGCGCGATGTGCAATGACCCGCTGGCCCGCAGAAGCGGGACGGTGAGACCCGCCGCCAGCCCGGCGCCCAGGCTGAGCGAAACTGTGTAGGCGGCGGTCATCGCCGCTGCGTGGCTGGGAAACTTGCCCCGGACCAAAGCCGGTACCACCACGTTCATGACCGCCACCGCCAGAGCGGCAATGATCGTTCCCGGGAAGAGCCCAGGCCCGGGCCAGACCGCCCGCACCAGCAGTCCCACGGTCAGCGCCGCAATTACCACCAGCAGCAGGTGCTCCTCCCCCAACCGCCGCCGCAACCAGGGGCCCGCCAGCGCCGCCAGTCCGAAGCAGAGCACTGGGACGGTGACCAGCAGCGACTGTCCAGCGGTCCCTAGGTGCAGGTCGGCCAGGATCGGCGGCACGCTGGAGACAGCCAGGCGCAGGTTCACGGCGAGCAGGAGGACGGCGACCACCGCCAGCCAGCTAGCCGCACCCGTCCCGGGCTTGTCCGGCCGCTCCTCGGTCCCGGTCAGCGGACTGGGAGGACCGGCTCCGGCACCGCCGGAGGAGCGCTATCTGGGCTGGCCTCGGGAGCCACCGGCGGAGGGACCGGTCCGGGCTTGGGCGGCAGGCCGGTCACCTTGAGGATCTCCTCCTCATCCAGGGACTCATCTCGGAGCAGAGCCTGGGTCAAAGCCTCCAACTTGTCCCGGTTCTGGCTGAGCAGGGCCTGGGCTTTGGTGAAGCACTCCTCGACGATGCGCTTGACCTCGGCGTCGATCACCTGGGCGGTCGCCTCGCTGTAGGGACGCTGGGTCATCACCAGGGCCTGGTTGTCCGGCTCCTCGCCTAGGTTGAGGGGGCCGACCAGAGGACTCATTCCCCAGTGGACCACCATCTGGCGGGCGATCATGGTGACCTGCTGGAGGTCGCTCTCAGCCCCGGTGGTGACCACGTCGTAGACCAGCTTCTCGGCCGCCCGCCCGCCCAGAGCGCCGACGATGCGGGCGCGCAGGTAGGTCTCCGGGTAGTTCTGGCGATCGTCGACCGGCGATTGCACGGTCACTCCCAGCGCTCGTCCCCGAGGCACAATCGAGACCCGACGCACGGGATCGGCCTCGGGCACCAACAACCCCAGCAGGGCGTGGCCGCTCTCGTGGCAGGCGGTGCGGCGGCGGTCCTCCTCGGAGAGGACGATCCGCCGGGCGGCGCCCAGGAGCACCTTCTCCAGAGCATCGGTGAAGTCCGACTGGGTGACCGCCTTGCGGTCGCGACGGGCAGCCAGCAGAGCCGCCTCATTGACCAGGTTGCGCAGTTCGGCGCCCACCAACCCAGGCGTCTGCGAGGCCAGGTTGTTGAGATCGACGTCGTCGGCCAGGGGCACCCCCCGGGTGTGGATCTTGAGGATCGCCGCCCGGCCCACCCGGTCGGGCGGCTGGACCATGACCCGGCGGTCGAAGCGCCCCGGGCGGAGGAGGGCGGAGTCGAGGACGTCGGCGCGGTTGGTCGCCGCCAGGACGATCACTCCCTCCCGGGAATCGAAGCCATCCATCTCGGTCAGGATCTGATTGAGGGTCTGCTCCCGCTCATCATGGCCGCCGAAGCTGGCGCCGACGCCCCGGGCCCGGCCGATGGCGTCGAGCTCGTCGATGAAGATGATCGCGGGAGCGGCGGCGCGCGCCTTGGCGAAGAGGTCGCGAACCCGGGAGGCGCCCACGCCGACGATCATCTCGATGAACTCAGAAGCGGAGAGGCTGAAGAAGGGAACCTGCGCCTCGCCGGCAACAGCCCGAGCCAAAAGGGTCTTACCGGTACCCGGTAAGCCCACCAGGAGGACCCCCTTGGGCACAGTTCCACCCAAGCGCTGGTACTTGGCTGGTTGGCGCAGGAAATCCACGATCTCCTCCAGCTCCTCCTCGGCCTCCTCGATTCCGGCGACGTCGGCGAAGGTGGTCGCCGGGCGCTCCGGGTCGTAGAGACGGGCCTGACTTCGACCCATGCTGAAGAGACCGCCTCCCGCCGAGGCCGCCGCCCGACGCATGAAATAGAGGACGGCGAGAACGATGAGCAGGGTGGGCCCAAAGCTGAGCAGGAGCTCTTCCCAGAAGGGAGTGAGGGTGGACTCGGCGTTGATGGTGACCTTGTGCTTCTGGAGCAGTGCCTCGAGGCCGCCCCCGGCGAAGCTGGGCACCTGGGTGGTGAAGTACTTGGCCTTGTTCTTGGCTGTCGGCGAGGCACCGGTCTGGTGCCGGAAGGTGCCCTCGATGGTTCCCGAACTGGTGGTGATGCTGGTCACGTCGTTGTTGCCCACATCGGTGACGAAGGCGTTGTAGGGGATGGTGATGGACTTGGGTGAGGAGGGCGCCAGGAAGACGTCGACGATGAGCACATTGAGGACCAGGATCACGATCAACGGCATCCAGCTCCGCAAGGAGCGCCAGTTCATCGGCGAGCGACCAGTGGGTGGAGTGGTCTGGGGAGGGCGGGGAGGCGGCGGGGTCGAGCCGTCGGGCATGAGGGCACGCTAGCAGATGGCGCGGGTCGTCATCCCCAACTCCGCTCCACGTTCCAGCAGCCGGTTTCCAGGTCCAGACGCAGATCGAGGCAACCGCCGTCTTGGAGCAGCACCCGCCAGCAGTCCCGCCGCACCGGTCGCTCTGGGTCGGTCCGCCACCAGCCGACTTCGATTTGCCAGCGCTCCACCACCGCTGTCACCGCCATCCAGCCCGAACCGATGTCCACGCCCTGTGGGACTCTGGGTGTTCCTCCCAGGCGGACCGTGATCGGGTTCATCGGGAGCTCCAGACCAAGCGCTCCTCAGGAACATCACCAAGATGCCCGGGCCGTACCTCAACCCGCCAGACCAGGCCCAGACCGAATCGGTCGTGGAGTCTGTCCACAGCCCGCTGAATCACCTCCCGATTAGCGGCTCGCCCCTGCCATAGACCCACCTGGTTCACCGGGGGAGCGACCAGGTCAAAGGCCTCCAACTCCACCACCCCAACCGGGGCTTGCGGATGGGCCCGGCTAAAAAGATTGAGCAGCGGTCCCATCAGTTCATCGGTAGTGGCCACCGGCGCGGGTGGAGCAACCTCTCCCCACCAGACCTTGGCAGCAGCTGAGGAAAGCGGCTGGGATCCGTCCTCTCCCCGCAGGATGAGTCGAATCCGGCCTGCCGCTCTCCCCTGCCGGGCCAACTCCTGGGCCAGACCTCGGGCCAGTTCGGCGGCCCCGAAGCGCAGTGACTCCGAGTCCTCCACCCCCCCGGCCAGGACGCGACGGACGCCACACGGAGGGGGTTCCCGCCAGGGATCTATCCAGGCGGAGTCCAGGCCCCGACAGAGTCGGTGCAGCAGAATCCCGTCCGGCCCGAATTGCCGCTGCAGATCCACCATGGTGATGGCGGCGCAGTCGCCACAGGTGCGCAGACCGAATTGCATGAGCCGCTCCGTGGTCTCCGGGGGCAGGGGTAGCCGGCTCACCGGCCAGGTGGCCAGGAATTCGGCCGTCTGCCCAGGCGGCACCAAGCGCACCCGTCCGGGAGCAGCCAGCTGCGCCGCCACCCAGGCGGAAAAACGGGATGGCCCCACCCCCACACTGGGGGTCGTTCCCAAAGCCCCCTTTAAAACTCGGCCACATTGGGCTGCCCGAGCTCCTTCCTCCGGCCGAACCGGATCGCTGCCTGCCAGATCGACATAAGCGCTGGCATCATCGCCCCACTCCACCAGCGGACTACAGCTGGCCAGCGCCAGCCGGGCCTGCTGCCGCAGCTCAGCCACGGCCTTCAAGTCAGTGTCCAGCCGGGCCGCCACCGGGCAGAGGACCTCCGCGCGCCGCCAATCCTGGCCCCGTCTAACCCCCTTGGCCCGAGCGGCTGGGGAAGCTGCCAGCACCACCCTTCGACCACCTGGACCCTCCCCTCCCACCAGCACCGGTTCTCCACTAAGTTCGGGATGGGCCCGCAAGGCCAGGACCAGGGTCAGGTGGGGAAAGGTGAGGCAGGCGAGGCGGGCCTGGCGGTGCTCATCTGTCACCGGCTACCCACTCACCACCTGGAGCAGCTCCGCCTCTGGCATCTCAACTGGGACCGTCTCAGCCAACCCCTCCAGACCAACCTGCATCTGGTAGGACCGGGGGAAATGGAGCCGCATCCGGCAGCTACTCCCGGGTGCGCCCAGGTGGCTGCGGATGACCTGCGTCTCCATCCGAAGCCCGCAGACATCCCCGTGCGCCAGGGCCCAATCCAACCGCCAGCACTCCAGCTCCAGACTGATCCTCTCTTTGAGGGCGGCAGGAATCAGCCTTCCCCCCAGCAGCAGGGCCGCGCAGTCGCCTTCGGAGAGCGCCGTCAACAAGGCTGCCGGGGCAGCGCTCGGGGTGAGCCGGTGCCAATTCTCAGCCACCAGAAGACAGAGGGCAGCCCCCGCCTTGGCCAGGGCGCGGGCCGCCGCCCATCCCTCCTCCGGCTTCCGGGGCCGAACTAGCCAGCAGCTGTCCAACTCGCCCCGGTAGGCCTCGACGTTCCCGGGATCCCAGCTCCGAGAGAAGTCGACAATGACCACTGCCGCAGACCGGGACACCTCTGCCACCAGCGCCATCCCGAGATCAAAGGCTCCGGATGCCGATCCGCCGGTCAACCGGCTGATCCGGCCTCGTGGCAGACCCTGACAGCCAGTGATCTCATCCAGGACGTCCACCCCGGTCGGTAAGCCCCGGAGCTGGGGCGGGGCGCCGGCATGAACCATCCCCGGCCCGTAACGAAAGTTGAGCGAGGCCAGGGCCAGTTCTAGAGCTCCTACCGGGGGCTCGGTCGAACCTCGCCCCTGCCAAGCCAACTCTGAGGACACTGAAACCACCATCTGAATTCTTGGATCGGCCCAGGAGTGGAGCTGGTCTCCACGGCTCCCTGATTGTACGAACACTTGTTCGATAAGGCAAGCCGGCGCAGAGGGACTGACGGACCCAGGTAAGAGCCTGTGGAAAGCTGCAGGTTTGGCTACGAAACAGCCACGCCGTCCATGTTTTTCCTTAGTATTCATGCATCGCCTTGACCGTCTCAGTTCGCCTGTAAGGAGGTAACTCATCACATGAATCGCCGGGAGTTGGCCAAAGATCTACAAAACCGCATCCAATTCGAAAACGACGAAGGCACCAAGGAACCCTTTTTCTCAAGTTTTATGCTCGCTGACGACACCCTCAAGTTGATCTTTCAGATCATCGGTAAGGAGCTCCAGGGAGGCGGCGAGGTCTCCGTTGCTGGCTTCGGCCGCTGGAAGGTCCGCCAGACTGCCGCGGGATTGAGGCGCAACCCGCAAACCCAGGAGATGGTTCGCGTGCCCGCCTCTCAGAAGGTGCGGTTTTACCCCTCCACCGCGCTCAAGGCAGCCGTCGCAGGCAAGGCCACTGCGCGCCGCCGTAGCAGCAAGCGCGCCTGAGCCGGCGACGATAGCGGGTTTGCGCTAGTGCGGGTAGCCGTCGTCGGGGGCACCGGCTTTGTCGGTAGCCACCTGGTACCCCAACTGCTCAAGGCCGGACACGAAGTCAGGGTGGTCGGGCGCGGTGTGCGCTCGGCCAGCCTGCCGCCCGGCCTCTTCCCCACCTATGGGGACGTGGTCACCGGCGACGGACTGGAGGAGGCATTTCAGTCGGCCGACGCGGTGGTCAACCTGGTAGCGGTCATCCGCGAGCGCGGACTCCAGACGTTTAACTCCGTCAACGCCCAGGGAACCGTCAACGTGGTGGAGGCTGCGTCCCGGGCCCAGGTCCGGCGGATAGTCCAGTTGAGCGCCATCGGCGCCGACCCCGATCCCAAGTTCCCCTACCTGCTCAGCAAGTGGCGGGGCGAGCAGGCGGTGCTGGGCAGCTCCTTGGAGTGGGTCATCATCCGCTCCTCGACCATGTTCGGCAAGGGCGAGGGCTTCTTCACCCTGCTGGCCAAGGCGATCTCCATGCCCGCTCCCTTTCTGATCATCCCCGGCGATGGCACCGCTCTCTTCCAGCCCATCGATGCCGAAGACAGCGGTCGCTGCCTCCTGGCGGCGGTCGAGGACCCGGAGCGGGCAGGCCAGATCTACGAGATTGGCGGTCCCGACCAGCTGAGCTTGGAGCAGATCACGCTGGCGGTCGCCCAAGCGATCGACAAGGAGTGGTTCGGCATCTCCAAGCGCAAACCCCTCCACCTGGATCCCCGCATGATCCTGCCCGGAGCTCTGGTGATGGACAAGTTGCTCCCCAACCCGCTCATCACCCCCCAGCAGCTGAACATGCTGGCCAAACCCAACGTGACCCGCATCGATGCCGTCCGGAGCGCCTTCGGATTCGAGCCCAAGCCGATGTGGGGCAATCTCGGCTACCTGAAACGACCCGGGCTCTTCCCCAAGCTGGCGGCCTAGGCAGTCTCAGGTCGAGAGCAGCGCCGGTCACCGTCCTGCCCGTTCCCGTCGAGCACAACCAACAAGAAAACTTGAGGAGGGAGTCGTGTGGCTGAGCCGGAGCTGACCCCCCAGGACATCATCGACCAGATCCCCGCCGCCTTTCAGGCGGACAAGGCGGAAGGGCTCGAAGCCACCTTTCAGTTCGACATCACCGGGGACCATGGCGGCAAGTGGTACATGGAGATCAAAAACTCACAATGTCGGGTCAGTCCGGGGAGTTCCGATACCGCCAACATCACGGTCACCATCAGCGACGAGAACTTCGTCAAGCTGATCACCGGTCGACTCGACGGAACCATGGCCTTCATGACCGGCAAGCTCAGGCTCAAGGGTGATATGAGTCTTGCAATGCGCCTCTCAAACCTTTTCAAGCTCCCCGAATAGGCGGGCCGCCACTTCCGGGCGCCGCTCCGGGCAGCGCTCCAGAAAGGGGCAGCTGGCGCAGGGCCGGTCCGGAAAGGCGAGGTCGGCACGGTACTCGCCCTGTCGGACCCGCCGGGCTGCGGACGCCGCCCAGTCAAGTGCCTCCCGGCGCTGTTTCTCGTTGCTGGCAACCGTGATCAACTCGCCGGTGCGCAGCATGGCCAGAGCCGTGCCTGGAGGGGCCAGCGGGACGCCCATCACCCCGGCGGCCAGGGCGGCAGCATAGAGGCGCAACTGGCGGCTGTAGTCAATCAAGTCGCTCTCGCTCAGGGCCACATTGGTCTTGTAGTCGATGATTAGCAACTCTCCGGAAGGTTGGCGGGCGACCCGGTCGATCACACCCACCAGCGGCGGGGCGGGGTCCGATCCGGCCCAGCCGGACCAGCTGAAGGCGAACTCGGTGGCCACCGTGGGCAGGGCTGCGGAGGGCCCGGTCAGGTAGTGGCGGAGCATCTCCTCGGCCGCCACCTTCTGCTCCGGTCCGATCTCGGTGGCAAACAACTCTAGGGCCGCCAGGGCCTGCGCCAATGAGGGAGCGCGGTCGGGGGATTCCTTGTGGAGGTGCTCGAGGATCTGGTGAACTGCCACCCCCAACGTCCGGGCCTGCTCCCCTGCCGCAGCTTCGGGATCTAGGACGCGGTCCGGATCGGGCTCCAGTCCGGGAGCCTGGACCGGAGTGGGGTAGTGGGCCAGGTACTGATACCAAAACTGGCGGGGACAGCGCTGCAGAATCTCGAGCGAGCTGAAGCTGAGTCGCGTCGGCTGAACCGGCTGGCCCAGGGCCGCCTGCTCAAGCTGCTCTAGCTCCCGCCAGCGCTCCAGCACACGGGCCGTGGAGACGGTCCGGTTGGGAAGTGGCGAGGTGACGGGCTCGGGTCCCAAGGCCGACGCGCCCGGTGGCAACCAGGGTAGGCCGGGGCCGCTGCCGAGGACAGGCCACTCCCCGATCCACACCTCGGCCGCTTCCAGAGCCTCAGCCAGGCGGCCGAAGTCGCTGTCCTGGCCGCGACGAGTGGTGGTCACCAGCAGGAGATCGCGGGCCCGGGTCATGGCCACGTACACCAGCCGCCGACGCTCCTCGCGTTCCACGGCCGCCTCGGGGCCCTTCTTCCATCTCTTTCTGGCGGCCGTGTCGTGGCCGTCGATCCGGCCGCAGACTACCGCCTCCTCGTCGCGATCCCAATAGACCAAGCCGGGACCACGGTTTTGGTGGGGTCGACAGTCGGCCAACGCCACCACCGCCCACTCCAGCCCCTTGGCCCGGTGGATGGTGCTCAGAGTCACCAGGTCCTCCTCGGTCTGGGCAGGCGGCTCCGCCGTTTCGGCATCCCCGCGCATGGCTTCCAGGCGCGCGAGCAGGGCGGCGAGAGTGAGCCAGCTCCCCGGTGACTCGGTCCTCCAGACCAGGCGCTGCAGTTCGCGGATCGAAGCCAGGGCACGCCGTCCCCGCGAATCGCCGGCCCGAACCCTGGCCTGCTGGAGGTGGAGAAGCCCACTCTTGGCCAGAGCACTGGCGACCAAGTCAGCAGCTCCCGTCGTCTCTGCCTCCGTGCGCAGCAGCTCGACGACCGCGAGCAGGCGGCTGGCCCGCTCCACCCACGCCAGTTCCCAGCCACGGGCGCCGGCAGCGAGATGCTGGCGCAGCCGTTGGGCGAGGGAGGGAATCGGCCGGGGCGCGCGCGGGCGCAGGTCGACCAACGCCTGATCCGGCAGCCGCCCTACCTGGGACTGAAGAATTCTCATGCAGGCGAGGTCGTCGCGGTCATCGGCTGCGAGTCGCAGAAAGGCCATGACGTCGCGGACCTCAGGACGATCGAGCAGACCTCCGGTTGCCGTCTGGAAGGGAATCTGACGGAGCCGGAGCGCCTCCTCAAGAGCACCGCCGATCTGGCTATGCGTGTAGGCCAAAACCGCCATCTCCCGCCAGGCAACTTGTCGGTGGCTGCCGTCGGGGTAGGTGATCCCTTGGCGATGCGTCTCGTCGAGGGCATGGGCGATCGTCTCTGCCTCCAGAGACTGGTTCTCGAGCTCAGCCAGGTAGACCGGAAGTGGCACGTCGGACGCCCGGGCCGCCACCATCAGCTCGTCGTCAGCGAAGGTGGGATCGGCTCGGATCACGTGGTCGGCGGCGGTGAGAATGGTCGCCCGCGAGCGGTGGTTCCGAAACAGTCCGAACTGGCGGCCCAGGGCATCCGTCATGATCCCCGGCTTGGCGTCCCGGAAGGCATAGATCGACTGCCGCGCATCGCCAACCATGAACAGGCTCCGGTGATCGGGACCGCTGAGTTCATGGATCAAGGACTCTTGGAGCGCACTGGTGTCCTGGTATTCGTCGACGATGAGCAGTCGGAAGTTGGCCCGGCACCAGGCCAGCAGCTCTGGGGATTGGCGCAGCGACTGCAGGCCCTGCCTGAGGAGACCGTCAAAGTCGAGCGCCCGGCCGATGGACAAGCGGCGCTCGTACTCCCTCCAGATGGCAATGGTCAAGTGCATGGCCGCGCGGTTCCAGCCAACCTCCTCAGGAGGGTCGCCCAACTCCGCGCTCCTGGCATAGGCGGCCATAGAACGCGACTCGCACTGGCTCGGGGTGAGCTCGGTGGAACGCAGTCGGGCGACCGCCCAACGCGCGCCGGCCAGCACGGCGAGCAGGGTGCGCGGATCCGAATCTTGAGGAAGGTGCTGCAACCAGGAGTTCCCACCGCCGTCGGAATGGCGCACCGCCGCCACCGCCTCCTCCATCACCATCCCCGCCGCGATCTCGTCGATGAGTTCAAGGTCGCGGGGGACTCCAGCCAGGTAGGCTCGCTCGAACAAGAGCCGCCGGATGAGCTGGTGGAAGGTACCGATCCAAGCCCGGTCGAGGGGATCTGCCTGACTCTCGGTGGGGGCGAGCCCCACCTCCACCATTACCGTCAGCACCTTCTGCCTTAGTTCCGCCGCCGCTCGATCGGTGAAGGTCACCGCCATGATCTCCCCGACAGCGTGGTGATCGATTAGGGCGGCGGCGTAGAGCCAGGCCATGGTCGTCGTCTTGCCGCTGCCAGCCGCGGCGACAACCTTGATCGGGCCCTTGCCCAGCTCCTGGACCACATCGAATTGGGCCGGGGTGAGCGCCTGCTGGGCACGCACCAAGAAGTCTTCGCGCTGGCTCAAAGTTCGGGGTTGGGTGTGGGAAGCCCGCGGCCCACTGAGCCCTCTCCGTCGCACCAGAAGCTGACGCTGCAGCCGGCGCGGCCATCGCGGCAGGTCCTCTGCTGATGACGGGGTTGGGCGGGAAAACGCCCCTCCAGAATCGCCTGCGCCAGTTGGTCCAACTGGCGCTCGATGCGATCCAACTCGCCGTCGCTCAGGGTCCCCACCTCACCTGGCTCCGCGTCCCCTCTGACCATGCGGAATCCCGAGGCCGGAATCGGGTCCGGGTCGCGCTGACCGGGATCCGTCCCGACGTACCAGTTGCGCATCAGCTCCGGCACCTCCTCAGGCAGCTTCTCGGCCAGCCCACCCGACCGCGCTGCGATCTGGTAAATGGGGAGCTGCCACTGCTTGGGGCCGTCGGGCGGCACACCGAAAACCTCCTTACGAACTGCTCCGTCGCTGAGGCCGTCCTTGGACGTCTTGTAGTCGATCAACTCGACCTCACCCCCGGGATGCCGCCAGAGGGCGTCCACCTTGCCGCGAAGACGCCACCCCTGCCGGGGCACGTCGAAGAAGACCTCGGCGGCGATGGGTTCACCGACCCGATCACGGCCCGCGGCTACGATCTGGCGCTCCCAACGTGCTAGGAGGCGATCCAGCCAAAGGTTGACGAAGAGGACTTCTACCTCGTTCCTAAGTTCAGCCCGAACCTCGGGCATGACCCGCTCTCGCACCAGCATATCGGCCACCTTGCGAAACGCCAGCGGGTCCTCCTGCCACCGCGGCCGCTCCCGGTGCAGCAGTTCGAGGAGCCGATGGGCCTGTAGACCCAGAGTGAGATTGACGTCCGACTCACTGGCAGGGCCGAGCAGGTAGGCAAGGTACTGGCGGGGACAGGCGAGCCAGGCTGCCACCGAGGTGGCGCTCAGGGAAATCCCCGACCCAAGATCCGCTGCTCCATCTGCCACCGGGTCCCAGGGACCCAGGGCCAGGCGGAGTTCCGCCGCCCGGCGGTTGAGGCCCGGGCTTGCCACTCCCGGCGACGACTGCGCTGTCGCCAGCGCCAGCTCAGTGACCAAGTCCTCCCGCTGCACCAACTGCGCCTGCGGGGCCGCGGTCTCCTTGACCCCGGCCTCGACGAGCGCAGTCAGGAAAGGCGACCGCTCGGCTCCCCGCCTCTGGGAGCGGCGTGGCCAAGTGCAGGTCGTCTCGCCGCTGGCTCGAGTCAGACCGACCAGGAAAAGGCGAGCCTCGGCATCGCGCTGGCGGTCTCCCGCGGAGAGCACATCCTCCATTTCCGGCACGAAGCGCACCATCTCCTGGACTTCCTCCGGGTTGAGCAAGCCCCCGGCATCGCCGGGGCCCGGGATGGTCCCCAGGGCACAGCCACAGAGAAACACACGGGCCCACCTGCGCCCCTTGGCTTGACGGATGGTCATCACCGAGACTTCCTGGCGCAGCTCGTCCGCAATTGGTTGGACCTCTCCCCCGGCATAGCGGACCGCGCGACCAATCAGCTCCAGCCAGTCGGCCAGGGTCAGTGCAGTGCGGCCGAGCCGACTCTGCATGTCCGCAGTCGCCTCAGCACAGCGGGTGAAATCGGCCAGAATGCCGGCCGCCTCCAGGTCTCCCAGCGCCTGCTCGGACAATCCGGATGCCAACTCAACTTCACCTAGAATCCGGCGCAGCTGATCCCAGGTGAGCTGTCGGCCCGACACTTGGAGGACGCCTGTGGCCATCCCCAGCCAAGGCTGGCCCGCGACCCTGAGGAGTTCCCATTGCTCCGCCTCGGCACGCTCGCGGCCGCTGAGATCCACCGCGCTACCAATTCCACGGACCCAGTCCCAGAAGACTCTGGCCGGGGAGAGGTTGCGGCGCCCAGCTGCCCGGCGGAGGACCGCCAGAGCGGCTGGAGGGACGGCCCGGGGACCCGTCGTAAGGACCTCCAGGAGTGCATCGGAATCTGCTGGAGAGCTGAGCACCCGGAGCCAGTTCAGGGCAACGCCGACCAGAGGGGAACCCGCGCCCTCTCCCCCGCCCGACATCCGGTAGGGCACGCCGACGGCGTCGAGGGCGGCCCGGATGGGTGCCAGCTGGCGGTTGGAAGAGCGGACGAGGACGGCTACGTCGCTGAAGTCCAACTCCCCTTGCAACCGGGCACGGAGGATTTCTCTGGCCACCGCCAGGGCTTCCTCGGTCTCGTCGGAGGCCACCCAGATGGCGGCCCCGGCGGCTACCCGAAAAGCCGCCCGGGGGACGAAGTCCAGCTCCAGGACCTCCGTGGTTGGGGCACTCTCCCGAAGATCGAGGCCCAAGCTCAGCGCAACCGCCACCGTCCAGGGCGGAAGGGCCTCCGCGAGCACCCAGTCCTGGGCCCTCAACTCACTAGGGAAGTACTCCTCGAAGGGCCGACTTGACGACTCGCTCGAAACCCCGCGGAAGCCCGGCGTGGACTCGCTCCAATGGCCGGCCATAACCAGACGCTGGGGCGGACTCAGCCGGGCCGACAGCTCGCGCAGAAGCAGCCATTGGGCGGGACTCAGATCCTCGGCCTCGTCGACCAGCAAGAGGTCCGCCCATCCGCTCATGGCGGCGCGGTCGCTGACCAGGGCGTCGATAGCCAGGCCATGGCCGTCGCGCGGGTCATAGCTCTTCATCTGGTCCAGCACATCCTGGTAGCTGGCCGCCACCACCGCGATCTCGCGGAGCGTGTCCGGCGCGTTTTGCAGCCGCTGGGCGAGCAGACCAGGACCCACCAGGGCGCGCTTGGCGGCGGAGACCACAGCGAGCGCGTCGTTTGTCGATGAGGGCTCTTCGGCCAGGGGACCGAGGCGCGGCAGCGACGGTGCGGCTCGGCGCAGGGCCTCTCCCATCGCCAGCCATTCCCCGGCTCGCGAGAGGACCTGTCCGGGGGCGGTCCCCCTACCCAGCCTGGCCAAAACAGTCCGGGCCAAACGTTCGTGGGTCTGGATGAAAAGGCCGGGATGGGCTTCGGGGAGTTTGGCAGCGATGCGGGCCTCGGCGGTCACGGCGCTGGCCCGGCTGCGAACGATCAAGACCAGACGGGTGGGGTCGTTTCCGGACCTGATCCACTCGACCGCCAGATTGACCAGTAGCTCGGTCTTGCCGGAGCCGGGCCCGCCGACCACCCGGGTAGGCCCACGCAGATCGCCGACCCCCCGGCCCGGGAGACTAAGTCGGTCAGTCAAGAGGGGGCTAACTTCGCGCCTGCTCCGGCGAACCAACCGCGTGCTCAGGACTGCGGAACGCCACCAGGGCCGCCATCAGTCCCTCGGGCCGGAGCAGCTGGCGGAGGGCACCCGCTCGCAGCGCCGGATCCTCCCCGCGGGCGAGTCCGCCTGCGACCCCCTCCACGATAGAACTGACCATGCCCGCCAGCCAGGCGGCGTCCGGATTGGCTGGTTGCTCCGAGATATCGCCGGCCACCACCTCGTTCAAGAGGGACGCGACCATGGCTCGCCCGACCCGCTCGCGGAGCTCGTCAACGCGGCGCTTGGCCGAGCCAGCAGCCGCATCCACGAGATGAAAAAGCAGGCGGAAGGAGGCGGGCGAGTCAGAAGCAAAGACGAGGAAAGTGGTGGTGAGCTGCTCGAAGGTGGGCGGCACATCGGGGGGCGAACCCAACTGGAGCAACTCCTGGAGCCGCTCACTCTCCCGCTCCACCACCGCCGCCAGCGCCTCGCGGCGGTTGTGGAAGTGTCGATAGACGAGCGGCTTGCTGACTCCGGCGGTATTGGCGATGGAGTCCATGGTGGTCAGTTCCAACCCGTCCCGGGCGAACGCCACCAGACAGGCTTGAAGGAGTTGTTCACGACGTTCGGAGCGGTGCATCCGGTGTTGCTTGGGCCGCCCCCGAGTGCCGTGGCGCTCGGTAACCCGGCCCACCGTTTCGATGGTCGCTCCCACCAGCCAGGGGGCTAGTTGACGCTCGTTCTTCATTCCCGACATGGTCTCGACCCTGGGCTAGGCGCCCGAAGCCGCCTCCTCGGCCTGCAGCGGATTGCGCAAGCGCCCGATGGGCTCGATCAGAACCTCAACCTCCAGCCCGGGATGAAGCATCTTCTTGGGCTTGCGCGCCCAGCCAATCCCGGCCGGCGTGCCGGTCTCGATGATGTCGCCGACCGCCAGCTCTACGTAGTCGGAGATGAAACTGATCAGCTTGGCGACGGAGAAGATCATGTCCTTGGTCCGGCCTTCCTGGCGCACTTCGCCGCCCACCCTGGTCTCGATCGTCAGGGCCTGGGGATCGGGTATCTCATCGGCGCTGAGAAAGTGGGGGCCAAGGGGGGCAAAGGTGGCCATGCTCTTGGGTAACGTCCATTGCGGCATGGCGTCTTGGGCGTCCCGGGCGGTGACATCGTTGGCGATGGTGTAGCCGCCCACGTGGCTGAGCGCGCTGTCCTCGGCAATGCGCCGCCCCGGTTTACCGATCACCACCGCCAGCTCGCCCTCGTAGTCGATGGCTGCCGAGTGCTCGGCCGGAATCAGGACTGCGGCGCCATCCCCCACCACAGCTGAGTTGAGCTTGACCCAGACGATGGGGATGGTCGGCGCCTTGGCTCCCCCCTCCTTGGCATGGGCCAGGTAGTTGCGACCGACGGCAAAGATGCGGTTGGGAGCAAGCGGGGCCAGGATGGGCAGCTCAGGCCAGATCTCCGCCCCGGGGAGAGGTGCCCGGCCGGACAGAAGGGCCGCCTGCAACTCCGGGGTCGCCAAGCCAAGATCGAGCCAGCGAATGCCGTTGGTGTCGGTTGGGAGGGCGTCGGCGAGCGCGAATCGAATCCCCTCCGGGGCAGCAAATCGAGCGATTCGCACCTTGGCTTCTCCCCAAATTTTAGCCCCCATTATCCGACCCGACCCGCCCTCAGGGGCCGGCCAATTGCTACGATCGGACGGTCGTGTCCAGCACCCATTCAGACCGCCCGGAGGAGGTAGCGAAGGACATCCCCGCAGGCGGTTCCGAGCAGTCGGCGCACGATCGGTTCTACGTCGGGGGAAGCTGGGTGGAGAGCACCTCGAAGCACCGCATCACCGTCTACGAGGCAGGCACCGGCCAAGCTCTGGCTCGGGTTGCCGATGCGTCGGAAGAGGACATCGACCGGGCGGTCCAGACGGCCGCGGAGGCGCAGCCAGCCTGGGCCGCGACCGCTCCGGAGAGGAGGGCGCAGTACCTGGACGCTATCGCCGACGGCCTGCGGGCGGATACCGAGGCGCTGGCGCGCTCCATCTCCCAAGAAGTGGGGACACCGATCCGCCATTCGCGGGCGATCCAGGTCGGCAACCCCATCGCGATCATCGCGGGGACCACCAAAGCCCTCCGCGAATTCCAGTTTGAGGAGGAGATTGGCAACGTACTGGCTCTACGCGAGGCCGTCGGGGTGGCGGCGGCGATCACCCCTTGGAACTATCCCCTGCAGCAGGTGGTGGCCAAGGTCGCGCCCGCTCTGGCCGCCGGTTGCACCGTGGTTCTCAAGGCCAGCGAGGTAGCACCGCTTACCGCCTTCATGCTGGCGGGGATCGTGGACGCCGCTGGTCTTCCCCCCGGCGTCCTCAATGTGTTGACGGGAGCCGGACCCACCGCTGGCGAAGGCTTGGTCTCACACCCTCTGATCGACATGGTGTCGTTCACCGGCTCAACTAGAGCTGGCCAACGCGTCTCGCAGCTGGCAGCAGAGAGGGTGACACCGGTCACGCTGGAGCTGGGGGGCAAGTCAGCCAGTGTGATCCTGCCCGGAGCCGATGTCGAGAAGGCGGCCAAGTTCGCTGTCTACAACGCCTTTCTCAACGCCGGTCAGACCTGTACCGCCTTGACCCGGCTGCTGGTGCCCGAGGCGGACCAGGAGCGAGCCGTGGCGACGGCCGTGGAGACAGCCCAGAAGTTGGGCTTGGGAGATCCCCTTGACGAATCAACTCGGCTGGGGCCCCTCGCGTCGGAGGCGCACCGCGACCGAGTGCGCGGATTTATCAGTGTCGGAATCGCTGAGGGCGCTCGTCTGGTCACCGGTGGACTGGACCTTCCGGCCGGACTTGAGCATGGCTACTTCGTGGCGCCGACAGTCTTCGCCGACGTACAACCAGCAATGACCATTGCCCAGGAGGAGATCTTCGGTCCCGTGCTATCGGTCATCCCCTATGGCGATGAGGCTGAAGCGCTGGAGATCGCCAACGGAACCCGCTACGGACTAGCCAGCGCCGTTTGGTGCGCCGACCAAGACCACGCCCGGGAGTTCGCCAAGCGCTTGCGGGCCGGTACCGTCGAGGTCAATGGGGGTGCCTTCAACCTCTCCGCCCCCTTCGGCGGGGTCAAGCAATCTGGTCACGGCCGGGAGTTCGGACGGTACGGCCTGGAGGAGTTCCTCGTGGCCAAGTCCTTGCAACTCTGACTGCCTCGTAACCACGCGCCGCGGGTGGGTGGCGTTGTCTGGGTTGTCTAGATAGGAGTCGGAGATAACTTCGCCGGCCGGTCACCAAGCGACCTCTCGTAAGCTGAATCGATGCGCCGCTTCGACGTGGTCATCTTGGGTGGTGGGTCTGGAGCGGAAGCGGTCTGGGGCGCGGGCCTGGCCGAGCGGTCGGTCGCGGTGATCGAGGAGCTTCGCTTCGGCGGCGAATGTCCTTTCCTGGCCTGCATGCCGAGCAAGGCGATGCTGGACTCCGCTTCCCGCCACCTCGGGTCCGGCGCAGAAGGACAAGCGCAGCGTCCTGGCGAGGCCTATCGCAAGGCGACCGAGCGCCGCGACCGGATTGCCGAACATCGCGACGACTCTCAGCATCTGCATCAGCTCCAGGAGCGGGGTGTGGAGGCAATTCGGGGGCGCGGTCGGGTGCTTGAGCCGGGACTCTTGGAGGTCAACGGCGAGAGGATCGCGGCGGAGGACGTGGTCATCGCCACCGGCTCGATGCCGAACTTGCCCAACCTGCCGGGACTCGACCAAGTCGACTACTGGCTCAGCGATCGCGTCCTTTCGACTTCTGAGCTACCGGAGAGCGCTGTCATCTTGGGAGGCGGGCCAGTTGGGTGCGAGCTCGCCCAGGTGCTGGCCCGCTACGGTTGCCGTACTTGCCTGATTGAAGTCGCACCAGGTCTGCTAGTGGAGGAGGAACCCGAGCTCGGTCGGGCGCTCTCCGAGACGCTTCGCCTGGACGGGGTCGAGGTCCTGGTGGGCCTTCCCATCGAGTCAGTGGAGCCGCTGGGAAATGGTGGCGTGCTCGTCCGACGTCAGGGCGAGCAGCCCCGCAAGGCCCAAGTACTGGTCGTCGCCACCGGGCGAAGGCCGCGCGTCCGCGGTTTGGGCCTCGAGGCTTACGGTCTGGCCAGCGATGCCGAGCGCATGGATGTCGACGAACACTGCCGGGCGCTGGGTCAGGAGCACCTCTTCGGGGTTGGCGATGTCACCGGGGTCGCTCCCTTCACCCACACGGCCAAGTACCAGGGCGAAGTTGCGGCTAGCAACATCAAGGGGGGCACCGCAGTGGCTGACTACCGGGCGATCCCCAGGGTCATCTACACCGACCCACCGGTTGCGGCAGTTGGACTCACTCGGAAGAAGGCCGAGGGTGGCAAGCTCTCGATCGCCAGCGCGACCTTCTCTATAGCCCAGACCGCCCGGGCACTGGCTGGGGGCGTCAGCCGGGGGGAGGTTGTGTTGGTGGCCGACCAAGCCGGCCAGGTTCTAGTAGGAGCCGCTTTAGCCTGCCCAGGAGCGGACGAGGCCATCGGCTGGGCGACGCTGGCCGTCAAGGCCCGGCTTCCGCTCACTCTTCTGCGCGATACGGTGGTGCCCTTCCCCACCTACAGCGAGGCTTACCTAGCTGCCCTCGACTCGCTCATCGGAGGCTAGCCTCGGCCCTTGCCTAGGAGCCCGTCGACTGAGATTGCTCCCGGTCCAGTCAGGCCGACGGCGACGGCGGCCAACCCCAAGCTCAGGGCGAACTCGTAGCCGCCCTGGCCATAGATACCCACCTTCCAGTGCGCCTTGCGAATCGCCACAGTCATGTTGGCCGCGACCACCGCGGCCGCGAGTGG
>JBAQYY010000188.1:0-2385 GCA_049790415.1 Candidatus Dormiibacterota bacterium
TGCCCTGACGGGTTGGACCTCGGTGTATCGATCGACGAAGACCGTGCAGTCACTGTACTCCAAGCTGCTTGCGGTCAAGTCAGGACTCACGCCCGCCTTGGGTGGATCGGAGGTGGTGATTCCGGGACAGGTTCGCTACAGTGAAATGTCTCCAACCCATTTACGCGCGAACACCGTGAGAACGAACCCCCGGGAGCTGGAAAACCCCAATTGCATCGGCTGTGAGTCGGAGGATATTCCCCCTGATGCCTATGACACCTGGTATCGGTCTCTCGTAGCGTCGACAGCGTTGCCCTCGCGCGTTGGGTTTGGCCTAAGTATCGTGGGCAAATTCGATCCCAGTCGTATTCCGGGATTCAATATCCTCGCCGGGGGCAATCTCAGCGCCTATGCGCCGCCAGAGGCACTCCTGTCACATGGAAAATCGCTAGAACCGACACGCAACCCAGCAGGGTTTATCACAGACCCCCCCCTCATATTGACCAATCTCGCGGGCGCACAGTACTTTGCGGACAGCTTCTCAAAGGGTGCAGGGTCAGCTTTCATCAGCGCTATCCGTATCCGGGTCTCTGGCACGAATACCCCATCCAACACCTCGCAGGCGCGACTTGTGGCGGTAGCTCAGGCTATCCACGAGAGGACTGGGTTGGTAGTCAGTCTGGTCAAAGGGTCGTCAGCGCTGCCCATCCGCGTCGGGTTGGCCAAGGGTAGGTTTGGCGAGCCGGCGCTGACGGTGACTGAGTACTGGGGCAAGGAGGGCGCCGCCATCACCTTCTTGCATGGCATCAATGCGGAGTCAGTCGCGCTCTTCCTCCTCACGGTAGGGGTCGTATTGATCCTTTTGGGCGTCATCGGCCAACTGGCTGCTCGCCGCCGGAGAGCCGACTTTGCCCTGCTGCGAGCGATCGGTTGGCCACTCACCCGCGTGGTCCGCCTCGTCGTGACTGAGATGGCGCTGCTCGGAGCGATGGTGGGCGGCGCGGCCGCGATCCTCGCGATCGGGGTCACCCGTGCACTGGATCCTGCCATTCCCATCCTGCCGTTACTGGCCGTGATTCCCCTGGTGACAGCCATGTCCGTCGCCGCGCCTCTGCCTGCATTACTAGTCGCGGCCAGGTCGCCAGCGGGCCTAGCCCTGCGGCGCACTGGCCGTATCGCACATCTGCGGGTACGTTCCGTACGGACTTTGGCCTTCCGAGACCTCCTCGGTCCGTGGCGGCGTGAGTCCCTACTCTGCGCTGGCTCCAGCATGATCGGTTCAGGTCTGGTTGGTGCCGTCGTACTGGTGGTGGGAGGCTTCGCGGGACACCTTGGGCCCACCACGCTGGGTCGCTACCTTGCCGGGCAGGTGGGTCCACTGGAGATCGTCATGATTGTAATTTCCGTTGTAGCCGGCGCTGGGGCATCGGCCGCCTTACTGTCGCTGGCCTACTTGGAGCGGCAGGTCGAGTTCGCGACCCTGAGAGCGATCGGTTGGCCCCGCGGTGCGGTAGCTATGGTCGTAGCCATTCAAGCCCTGACACTGGGGGTTGGAGGGGGACTGGTCGCGGCGGTCTTGGTGGTAGCGGGCGGACTCACCATTGGAGCGTCTTTACTCACCACGTTCGTCGCCCTGCTGCTTGCACTGACCGTTGCCGTGGTCATCTCCTGCCTCGCCATGACAGGGACCGTCTCGATCGCGTACCGATTGCTCCCTGGTGCAGCGCTGCGTGCGACGTAGTGGTGCATCACGGACTGATGCTGTGTAGGAGCGCATCGGAAGCCTTATGCGATCACCACAAGGCGCCCCATGGCGCGCGGTTGTCTTCATGGCCGTAGACCCGGAGCGGTCCTTTGCCCCGCCAAACCCAGGACGTCCTCTTAATGACGCTTCTGGGGCAAGACCCCCTGTTTACAGACATCACCAGCGTACCTGTCGGCAAGCGGCGGCGGCATGAGCAATCCATACCGTCCACGCGCTTCTCTTGATCCACCGCTGCTTGCCGGCAGAGAGGCTCAACTCAGACACTTGAGGAGCCTGATTAGACAGGCGCCGGACACACCGCTGAGTCTTCTGGTTACCGGGCTTCGTGCCGTCGGAAAGACGGTGCTCCTACGACAGTTCGCGAAACTAGCGCATGAGATGAACTGGGCGGTCGCTAGCGTCGAGGTTCCCATAGTTGGGTATGGGCGCTTCGATGTCATGGAGGTAGTTCAGCACGAGTGCTCCTTAGCAGTTAGCCGTGCGCGGCACCCGGCGCTCCATCAGCCGTTCATCGGCCAGTCTCCGGGTACAGACGGATCAACTGCAATTGGCCAAGCGGTCGATCTCCTACGGGAGTCCGGTAAAGCCGGGCTCCTGGTCCTAGTTGACGATGCGGACCGAATCCACGCAGATGCTGGCTC
>JBAQYY010000189.1:0-1728 GCA_049790415.1 Candidatus Dormiibacterota bacterium
GCTCGACATGGAACCAGAGGCGGACGAACTGCTGACCGGTCGCCGCCTCAGACTCGGCGATCTCGTTCTCGTGGTGGGGGAACTTGTTGTCGATCCCGCCACAGTGGATGTCCAGGGTCTCACCGAGGAGCTCGATGGCCATCGCCGAGCACTCCAGATGCCAGCCGGGGCGCCCCCACCCGAAGGGTGAGGGCCAGGCGGCCAGGTCCCCCTCCTCCCCCTTCTTCCAGAGCACGAAGTCGCGGACCGCTTCCTTGGCCTCGTACTCGTCGGCGTCGATCCTTCCGCTGGCGCCGGTGCTGAGGCCGTGGACATCGAGCCGGGAGAGCTTGCCGTAGTTGGGAAAGGTCTCGAGCCGAAAGTAGACCGACCCATCGCTGACATAGGCGTGATCGCTGGCGACCAGACGCTCGACCAGGGCCAGCATCTGGGGGATGTAGTTGGTAGCTCGGGGGAAGTGGCTGGCCGGCTCGATTCCAAGCAGCTCCAGGTCAGCGAAAAAGGCATCGATGTAGGGCTTGGTGAACTGGGTCAGGGTCTCGTGCCGGGCGCTCGCCTTGGCGATGATCTTGTCATCGACGTCGGTGATGTTCATCACCTGTTCGACCTTCAGGCCCCTCGCCTCAAGATGGCGCCGGAGCAGGTCCTCAGCCAGATAGCTACGGAAGTTGCCGATGTGAGCCCGGTCGTGGACGGTGGGCCCGCAGGTGTACATCTCGACCTTGCCCGGGTGCAACGGCTGCAGGACCTCGATGCTCTGGGTCAGCGTGTTGTAGAGGCGGATGGGCATGGTCGGCCTATGTTATTCCGGGTCGGTCCGACTTCCGAGCCCCACCCGAGCCACCGCCAGCGCGGCCATCCCCTCACCCCGGCCGGTAAGTCCGAGACCGTCACTGGACTTCACCTTGACGGATACCAGGGCCGGGTCGAGGTTGAGAACGGCGGCGACTCGGGACTCCATCTGCTGGCGGAAGGGACCCAGGCGGGGTGCCTCGGCGACCACCGTGCCGTCCATGCCCAGGATCTCCAGGCCTGCGGCGGTGAGCATCTCCCCCACCCGGCGCAACAGATCCAGCGAAGAGGCGCCTCGCCAGCGCTCATCACTGGAGGGAAAGTGCTCACCAATGTCACCCAGGCCGCTCGCCCCCAGGAGGGCATCTGCCAAGGCATGACAGAGGACGTCGCCATCGGAGTGGCCCAGTAGCCCTTGGGCATGTTCAATCTCGACCCCACCCAGCCACACCGGTCCGGGGCCGCCGAAGCGGTGGACGTCGATGCCGAGCCCCACTCCGGGCAGCTGCCGCCTGGTCACGGGCGCGCCCAGGCGCCGTTGCCGAGCCAGGCCCGCAGGGCCAGGATGTCCTCAGTCCGGGTCACCTTGAGATTGCGGGGATCGCCGGCCACCGTCGCCACCGGCGCGCCCAGGGCGAGCACCAGGGCGGCATCGTCGTCGGCATTCCGGCCCACCCGGCCGGCTTCGAGGTGGGCGCGGCGTAGAAGCTCGGTGCGAAACGCCTGCGGGGTCTGCAGGGCGCCCAGCTCGGCTCGAGGTAGCACCTCGGCTAATTCAGAGTTGAGCACCCTGGCGGTGCTGTCGGCGACGGGAAGGAAGGCGGTGGCAGCACCCTTGTCGCGGGCGGCTCGGAGGACTCGGGCGCACAGTTCGGGGGTGACCCCGGGCCGGGCGCCATCGTGGACCAGGACCATTTCCCGGGTGCAGACCTGCAG
>JBAQYY010000190.1:0-2550 GCA_049790415.1 Candidatus Dormiibacterota bacterium
GACGGGCTCGGTGGCAGATATCTGGCGGAAGCACCCGGGGAGTTCGAATTGGAACCCCGCGCAGATCCGCCACCCCCTTCATCCGTGCCTGCGGTATACGTCGCGATATCGCCGCTGGGGTCGCCACCGTTCACCGGATCATCGGCGGCGAATGCGTAGGGCTCCCCGGTGACGCTGGCCATCGGATCACGCGTCAGGAACTGGCCGGTCCCAGGATCGTAGTAGCGGGCCTGCAGGTAGTAGAAGCCGGTCTCGGAGTCCCGGTACTGGCCTTGGAAGAGCAGCGCGGTGGTGGCCGTGCCGGAGGACGAGGTCAGGTTGCCATAGGCGTCGTAGGAGTAGCTGGCCACCTTGGTGCCGCTGCTGTTGGCTAGCCCCAGTGTGCTCCCCTGCCAGTCGTGCAGGTAGTAGGTGGGATTGCCCGAGCCGTCGATCTGCTCCAGTGTCATTCCGCCCGGTCCATAGATGAAGCTGGTCGCACCATCTTGGATCAGCAAGGGTAGGCTGCCCGACTGGTCCCAGCTGTACTGCTCGGTTGTCCCGTTGACCGTCTTGCTCATCCGCAGGCCGTCTCCGTTGTAGGCATAAGAGGCGCTCAGCCCAGTGGTACTCACCCCGGTCAGCCGGTCAGCCTGATCGTAGCTGTAATCGGTGGCTGCTCCCGCGGCCGGGGCTATGGAGGTTCGATCGCCTTCCGCGTCGAAGCCATAGGTGGTGGTCGCGGATCCGGCCTTGGTCGTGGTGAGCTCGCTGTCCGAGTTGTAGTTGAGGGTAGGCCACCGACAGAGACATATAGGGCCTTCAGCCATCGACGCTGTACGTGTTGGTCTTTCTCACTTCGTCTTCTCCCAGAGCGGTGATTCTCTCACACACGGGTGCGCCGTCTCTCCGCTGTTGGGTGCAGACGGCAGCTGCCACGAGCCTCCGCTAGCCGGCGGCCAGAACGACTAGGACTATGAAGATGATGGCGAACACCGAGGCACACGCGCCCAGGGAAACCCACAGGGGGTGGCGAAGAACGAGAGGTTCATTGCCCGGAAACCGGCGGATCAACTCAGCGCATGACAGAGCTCCATCCGCCTCCACGAGAGATACCTGAAGTTCGTCCCACAGGCGCGCCAAATCCTTCGCCGCCCAGATTCCGTCTTGAATCGAAAGCAATACTTGCTCGCGCCCATCCAGCAGTAGCAAGCGGCCCGTGCTGTACTGCCCAGCCATCCTGACCCGTACGCGCACTCCCCGACTGATGTCAGCTCGGGGGCAGGTATGAGCGAGACGCAACATGCTCCTATACGTGACCCTGCCCGGTGTAACACGGAGAATTGCGTTGACCCGTACCAATACGACAGGAACGGTGAAGACAATGGCTCCCCCTAGTAGCCCCCACGCCCAGTCCTCCCAGCTATGGATCCGGATGACACCGAGGACCACCACAATGGCAAAGCAAATCACAGCCGCCCAGTTGGCTCCGCTCAGCGACCGCCAGCTGGATGAGAGGACTCGTGGTGAAGCTCGTATAACCATCAACGTACACGAAAGGGAATGGGTAGATCTAGTAGAAGCCTAGCTGCTGATGCAAGTACATCTCGTACTCGGCCTGCATGTCTTCAGCGCTGCTCGCAGCCCATAGCACGGCGCCGACAGAGCCTGGTTCCGCCCCTATGCCCGCTCCGGCACTCACCGTCGCTATCGCGTCAAGTCCAACCGTGCTCCAGGAACCGTTCCCCGTGGCCGCCCTTTGGATGTCATCCGCTGTAACCGTGGCATTTAGGGCTGTTGCACCAAGAGCCGCGCCGAGGCAGATCACCCCGCCGACACCGACCGTAGCGATCATACCCACGGCGCACGCGATCCCGATGAGACCAAGCACTGCACCGCCGGCCAGCAAGGCTCCCCGCTCATGGGCGACCCAGTGTCCCACATTGCCAGCAGCTGTAGATAAAGCGTGTCCAGCCGCACTCAGGAAGGACGAGAATCCACACATCCATCCAGAACAAGCGTTGGAGCTGTGCTTGGAGACTGTCCTAGTCGAGTGGGAGGAGGGTGACGGACTCGCAGGCAGGTACTTAGCCTCGGCTCCCGGCGCGTACGCCGATGTGGCAGAGGTGGCGGCCCTATCTCCCGAACCCGACTCAGCCGGAGCGTACAGATCGCCGGTGGGGTCGCAGCCGTTCACCGGATCGTCCGCCGCGAAGACGTACGGCTCACCCGTAGCCGCCGTCATCGGGTCCCGCGTCAGGAACTGGCCAGTACCAGGGTCGTAATAGCGAGCCTGGAGGTAGTAAAAGCCGGTCTCGGAGTCCCGGTACTGGCCTTGGAAGAGCAGCGCGGTGGTGGCCGTGCCGGAGGACGAGGTCAGGTTGCCATAAGCATCATAGGTGTAGCTGGCGACGACAGCGCCGCTGCTGTTGACCAGCCCTAGGGTGCTCCCCTGCCAGTCGTGCAGGTAGTAGGTGGGATTGCCCGAGCCGTCGATCTGCTCCAGAGTCATGCCACCGGGGCCATAGATGAAGCTGGTCGTGCCATCCTGAATCAGCAAAGGGACGCTAC
>JBAQYY010000191.1:0-34049 GCA_049790415.1 Candidatus Dormiibacterota bacterium
GAGCCAAGGTGGTGGGCATCTTCCCCAACAGCGCATCCCTGCTGCGGCTCTCCACCGCAGTTCTCCAAGAGCAACACGACGAGTGGCAGGATGGCCGCTGCCATTTCTCCCAACAGTCCATGGCCCGGCTGGACCCCAACAACCAGGACCGGCTCACCAACCCTCTGACTGCAGGCTTAGCGGCCTGATGAATCTATCCCTGAGTTCCGCCGCTTTTACACCACTCCGTGGGACTTGACTCTAGATTCACGCATCTGAACTCAGCTTGACACTTCCTTCGAAGCCCTAAATATCAGGGGGTCTGAGGAGATTCGCCGAACCAACTGGCCCGCGAAACACCAGATGAGTAGCTGCGTTAGTCGTCGTGAGGCGCAAGAAGCGGGATCTACGGTTAGCGCCCCGAGGGGAGTCGCGAGTTAGCACGAGAAGTCGGAT
The DNA here is from genome assembly GCA_049790415.1 of Candidatus Dormiibacterota bacterium. Taxonomy (GTDB): domain Bacteria; phylum Chloroflexota; class Dormibacteria; order Aeolococcales; family Bog-877; genus Bog-877. The sequence continues at coordinate 436 of JBAQYY010000191.1, forward strand.
TTAGTGCACGGAGGAGACGAGTTGTCCGCAACCATGACCCATCGACCCAGCCCTGGCTTCCCGAGCTCCTCAAGCGGTCTCTCGATCTGGGAGGCGGATCTGAGTGAGTTGGATCAGGCCAACCGGGAGATCCGACTGGCCTTGGACCGGGGCCAGCGGCGACAGCTAGTCACCTCGCGCAAGCGGCGCTGCCTCCGGGCCATCGATGACTGCCTGACCCGGCTGGAGGATCTCCACGCCAAGGGCGCTCAGATCGCGAGACGGGACGGCTGCCGCAAGGTGGTGGCGCAATTGGTCGAGGCGATTCGCGAGGACCCGCCCGAGGAAGTTCAGACGGCTCGCAACTCATATGACTTGCACTCAGCCCTCCTCAACTGGCAGTCGGGCGTCCTCGACGCTCTGGTACCCCATCGTCGGGAGCGCTTCCCGGACCTCAACCAGGAGCGCGACGAGTGGCCCCGTCCTCGCCGCCGCCGGCGCCGCTCAGCTCCCTCGGGAGCGCTCGCCGCAGCCTGAGCTAGGGCGGCGACGGTCCGACCAGCGGGGCCAATCGCGCATGCTTGTGGGCATGCACCCCGGGGTGAAGGGGGAAGTCATTCTGGTCCGAGCCATCGCCGGATTGGTCGGGCTCGCGCTCCTCTTGATGCTCCCCGAAGTTGCCGCCTTGGCTGCCGTCCAAGCCCGGCCACGTCCCTCCCCGATCTACCAACCGGGATCTGTCCCGGTAGGAGCGGATGTCTCCTACCCGCAGTGCGGGCACCACCTCCCCTTTGGACAGGCCTTCGGAATCGTCGGCGTCAACGGCGGTCGGGCCAGCACCTTCAATCCCTGTCTGGCCAAAGAGTTGGCCTGGGCCGCCCACGGGTCGACCGAAGACAGCCTTCAGCCGGCCCTGTCCGTCTACCTGAACACGGGGGATCCGGGCAGCACCTACCTGGGCCAGACCGTGCCTGACTGGCCCGACTCCGGCGTGACTCCGCTCGGGCCCTGTCTGCCCACCGGGCTCTTCGGCCATCTGCCTGGCCTGGGCCAGACGTCGGCCGGCTGCGCCTACCTGTACGGCTACCAGCGAGCGGAGGCGGATCTCGCCTGGCTCAGCGCGGCAGCCAGCAGGGCCCAGATCGGGGAGCGCATCCGCTCGGTCCCGGTCTGGTTGGACGTGGAAACCTCAAACACCTGGCAAGCGTCCCCCGAGCTGAACCTGGTTGACCTCCAGGGCATGGTGGCGGCGCTCCAGGCGGCTGGGGTGAGGCGGATCGGCGCCTACGGGATCGCGATGGAGTGGCTGGAGATCACCGGAGGAACCCAGGACGTGGCCGGCGGCTCCATTTTTGCCCTGCCCAGCTGGCTCTTAGGGGCGGGTTCTCTGGCTCAGGCACAGAGCAACTGCCAGTCGGATCCACTCAGCGGTGGCGAGGTGGAGATCACCCAGTTTCCCCTCCCCAACGTCGACGGCGACTATGCCTGCTAGGGATGCCCTCGCCGGTCCTCCGCGACCGGGCTAGGCGGGGACCTCCGCCTCTGAAATTGGGGCGGGCAAAACCTCCTCCGGGCCGGCTACCAGGCCATCTCGAAGCTCAATGGTGTTGGCCCGGATAGCCGGGATCCTGGCGCCGGGAACGATGATCCCGGTCAGGTTGAGGGGATCCGCAGCGGAGAGTCGCACCCGGGCCTGACTTCTTTCGCCCCGGCGCACCGAGCGGAGCAGATCAATCGCCTCGGGGAGGGCGTACTGCTCACCGGCGAACCCGGTCACGAATCTCCCGCCTCGGGCGGTGCCGCGGGCCTCCATGCGCCTGAAGGCCCAGAGGACATCACGCCAGGGAACAGCGAACGTCTCCCGGGCCACCAGGTCCCGGAAGACGACCCCCCAGCGCACCAGCAGTTGTTCGGCGAGCGCCTCAGCAAGAGCCTCCCGATCTGATACCGGTGAGGCGGGATGGATCAGAACCCAACGCCCTTGGCCGGCAGCTTGACCCAGGGCTCCCCGGCGCAGACCCCGCCGCTGAAGGTGATTGCGCCTGGTCCGCGAGCCGACCAGCAGGCTGCGCGCCGCCGCGAAACCGTCGGCGGTCATCAGCCCCCGTCCCACCCCGTCCCAGAGTGCAACCTCCACCTCGGTTGGTAAGCGGGCAGCCAGGGTCGTGATGTCCTCGGTGAAGAGAGCTCCGTACCGGCGCAGGGTGGCCAGCACATCCCTAGTGGCCCCTGCCTGAGGCTCGGCCGGGGTTGCGTCACCGCGGACCGCCTGGAGCAGCCAGGGCAGGTCGGCGCGCATGGCCATGGTGATGGGGGTGATCCGCGATGGGTATCCGGTGCCGCGCGGGCCGCCTTCCAGGTCGCCGGAATCACGCACCCGGAGTCTGCCCCAAGCCACCTCTCCGGAGAGGCATAGCTGATCAAGCCAGCTGGGCAGGTAGCCTGAGACCCGGCGGGAGAGGATCTCCTGCTCCCAGATGCCGACAGGAATCTCGATGCCCTGGAGCTGAGCTATCGTCGCCGCCACCCCGGCGCGACCCTCGCGCTGGGTGCCGGGCGCGACGCGCTGCCAGTGGAGCAAAAAGCGCATGAAGTCCTGGGCGGTCACCGGCTCGATCTCGCGGCGCAGCCGCTGCTGGGTGTAGCCATGGATGCGCATCAGGAGATGCCGGGAACACCACTGCGGCCCCACCAGGGCGGCGTCGAAGCTGCCTTGCAGGGCAAATCCCTCCCCTTCCAGCCGGATCAGGGCGGTCTCCACCACCCTGGTGGGCAGGGTCGTGAGCGCTGCCAGCGAAGCGGCCGTCGTCGGTCCGGCCAACTCGAGATGACCGCGCACCGCGGCCGCGGCCACCTCCTCCGGGATGGGCTGGGCCGATGGGTTCTCGAGCGGTTCTACGTTGGGCCGAAACTCCACTCCCGGAAGCAGCGCCTGGACCCGGGCCAGATCCTCGGTCGCGCACCAGCGGTCCTCGCCGCCGAGAAGGGCAGTTGCGGACCGGCCACCATTCCGCAGCGAGACGAACCACTCCCGCCAGCGGGGATCGGGGCGGAGCAGGACCAGGGAGAGCAGGAGATCATGCAGTTCGTCGGGGTTGCGGGGGTCGGGGGCGGCTTCCTGGCGCACCCGGGCGATGGCCCCGGGATCTAGCGCCGCCAGGTCGCGCGGATCAACCGGCAGACCGCGGCGCAGGGACACCGCCCGGCTGCGCCGCTCCTCCAGGGGCGCGTCATCGAGGAAGGTGTAGGGCCGGCCGTTGATGATCTCGTGGGCCAGCACCGAGGGCTCGGTCGTATCGCGGTAGCTGATGGTGACCTGGCCCTTCTCGATCGCTCCCACCAAATCCCGCAGGCCGTCGACGTCCATGACCTCGTGCAGGCAGTCGTACATGGTCTGGCGCACCAGGGGGTGGTCCGGGATCTGGATGGGACCGGTGGGATTCTCGTTCTGGCAGGCCACCAGCGCCGGGAACACAGCCGCCATGACGTCGTTCGCCTCCATCCGCTGGATCGGCGGGGGGTTCTTGCGACCGCCTTTTAAACGCAGCACGGTGAGCGAACGGTTGAGATTCCAGCGCCAGCGCACCCCGAACATCGGCGCCAGCAAGGCGGCCTTGGTGAGCACCTCCTCGACCGTGCGCGAGGAGAGAAAGCGGGGCACGTCCTGGAGGGGAAAGCTGTGCTGCGGCCCGAGCGAGAGCAGCACCGCGTCATCACTGGCCGCAGCCTGGAGCTCAAAGTCGAAGGTGGCGCAGAAGCGCTTGCGGAGAGCCAGCCCCAGGGCGCGGTTGAGGCGGGCCCCGAAGGGGGCGTGGACCACCACCTGCATTCCCCCCGACTCGTCAAAAAAGCGTTCCAGGATGAGGTGGTCACGAGTCGGCAGGCGTCCGAGCGCGGTGCGTCCGGCGGCCAGGTACTGCACCACCAAGGCGGCCACCTGGTTGTCGACTCCGGAGCGCTGCTCGACCATGGTCACCGCTTCATCGGCGTTACCTTCGGCGAGCAGCCCCTCGATGCTGGCGCGGAGGTTGGAGACCTCTTCGGAGAGCTCCCGGGTCCGCCCCGGGGCCTCGCCCAGCCAGAAAGGCACCGAGGGAGGCGCCCCCTGAGCGTCCACCACCCTGACTACGCCGTTGGCCACCCGGGTGATCCGCCACGACGTGCTGCCCAGCAGGAAGATGTCCCCCGCCATCGATTCGATCGCCCAGTCCTCGTTGACGGTTCCCACGACGGTGTCGTCGGGCTCAAGTAGGACCCGGTAGTCGCCGGTCTCGGGGATGGCACCGCCCGAGGTCAGGGCCGCCAGTCGAGCGCCCCGCCGCCCGCGAACTTCGTGGTTGATGCGGTCCCGGTGCAGGTAGGCGCCCTGGCGTCCCCTTCCGGTGGGAATCCCCTCGGCGAGCAGCTCGACGATTTCGTCGAACTGGTCGCGGGCGAGCTGGGCAAAGGGCGCGCTCCGGCGCACCAGATCGAAAAGATCGGACTCGACCCAGCTCTGGGCAGCACATTCGGCGACCAACTGTTGGGCCAGAATGTCGAGGGGGGCGATTGGGGGCAGGATGGCATCGAGCCGCCCGGCGCGCACGCCGGCGAGCAGAGCGCAGCACTCCACCAGCTCGTCCCTGGTGGTCGGATAGAGATACGCCTTGGGGATACCGCCCCGGCTGTGGCCAGATCGCCCCACCCGCTGCAGGAACGTCGCCAGGCTGCGGGGCGAGGAGAGTTGGCAGACCAGATCAACGGGTCCGATATCGATACCCAGCTCCAGGGAGGCGGTGGCGACCAGGGCGCGCAACTCGCCGGCCCGCAACCGCGCCTCCACCTTGCCACGGCGCTCCTTGGAGAGGCTGCCATGGTGGGCCGCCACCGCATCGTCGCCAAGGATTTCCGCCAGTTGATGGGCAACCCGTTCCGACAGCCGCCGGGTGTTGACGAAGACCAGGGTGGTTCGGTGGCTGCGCACGTGACCCGCGATCCGCTCGATGATCTCGGTCATCTGTTCCTTCGACGCTGCCGCGCCCAGCTCGTCGTCAGGTAGTTCGATGGCCAGGTCCAGCTGGCGCTGATGCCCCACGTCGACGATGCTGCAGCGCGGCGAGCCGTCGGCCCGCTCCCGGTCGACACCGGCTCCCACCAGCAGACGGGCGATCGTCTCGATCGGGTGCTGGGTTGCCGAAAGACCGATCCGCACCAGGGTCCCCGTGGCGACGTGCTCGAGGCGCTCCAAGGACAGAGCTAGGTGGGCCCCACGTTTGTCCCGGGCCAGAGCGTGGATCTCGTCGACGATCACCGTCGCCACTCCGTGCAACAGCGCGCGCGAGCGTTCGGCGGTGAGCAGGAGGTAGAGCGATTCCGGAGTGGTCACCAGGAAGTTGGGAGGCCTTCGCAGCATCGCCGCCCGAGCCGCCGGCGGCGTGTCGCCGGTGCGTACCTCGACGGTGAGACGGGGCGGCACCATGCCCAGCTCCTCGGCAATCGCGGCGATCTCGCGCAGGGGCGCTTCCAGGTTCTGCTGAATGTCCACGGCCAGGGCCTTGAGCGGTGACACGTAGACGACTTGGGTCACTCCCACCACCTCCTCCCCTTCGGCCCAGGCGGAGTACAAGCGATCGATGGCGGTCAGGAAGCCGGCCAGCGTCTTACCCGAGCCGGTAGGGGCCGCGATCAGGGTGTTCTCGCGGGCAGCAATGTGGGGCCACCCTTGCTCCTGGGCCGGGGTGGGACCATCGGGGAAACGTCGCTCAAACCAGGCCTGCACGGCCGGATGAAATGCCCTCATCGCCCCGGCAACCGTATCACCAGGGCGCCCCGAGGCTGATCTAAGCCTGATCGGTGGATGACGCAGGCGTGACCGTCGCTTCGGCCCGGTCGATCCAGGAACTGATCAGCCCGAAGGGCGGCTCTACCCAGCTGGGATCCTCGATGTCGATGCCCAGAGCGGCGAGCAGAGTGGCCGGGGGCTTCGAACCGCCCGCCGCCAGGAGCCCGAAGTACGCCGGCACGAATCCTTTGGGGTCTTGCTGGTAGCGGGCGTAGAGCGCCTGTGAAACGAGAAGGGCAAAAGCATAGGAATAGGTGTAGAAACGGGTGTGGTTGAAGTGAGGGATCGCCGACCAGGTCAGTCCGTCGCCGTCGCTGAGGGTGACTGTATCGCCAAAGTATTTGCGGCATTCCTGAAGCCAGAAGCCCGAGAGGCGGTCTGGATTCAGACTCTCGCCCTTGCTCTTGGCGGCATAGGCGAGTTGCTCGTAACGCGCCATCATGGTCTGACTGAAGATGGTCAGGAAGGAGCGCTCCACGCGAGCCGCCAGCAGTGCGCGGCGGGCTTCTGGCTCGCGCTCCTGGGCCATCAGGTGGTCGAAAAAGAGCAGCTCGTTGAAGGTGGAGGCCACCTCCGCCATGGCCATTCCGGTCTCGAAGGTAAAGGGGGACTGTTGGCGCTGGGCCAGGGCAGCGTGGAGTCCGTGGCCCAGCTCGTGGGCCAGCGTCTGGGCATCCTGCAGGGAGTCGGTGTAGTTGAGCAACACGTAGGCGGACCGGTCTTGGGCCACTGAATCACAGAAGGCGCCCCCCTGCTTCCCCGGCCGCGGTTCGGCATCGATGCGATTCTCAGTGAAGAATTGGCCGAGGATCTCGGCGGCCTCCGCGGAGAAGGCGGTCATCGAGTCGAGCACCAGCTCGCGACCCTCCTCGTAGTCACAGTTTCTGGTCCTACCCATGGGCGCGTAGATATCGCTGGTCAGGAGCGTGGACAGCCCTAGCTGCCGTGCCTTGAGTTGAAAATAGCGCTGCGCCAGCGGGTAGTGACTTTCAACCGCAGCGATCATGGTGTTGACGGTGGCGTCGCTGAGGTCGTTGGCCCGGTTCGCCTGCTGCATAGGCAAGGGCTCGCGATCACCTTCTTCACTGACAAAATGGCGCAGGCGGTCCATCGTCAACCGGTCGCCGACCAGGCTGTCATAGACCTTGGCCAGAACCGGCGTCCACGGTTCCTCGGCGGCGTGCAGTGTGTCGAGCGCCCGCTTCCTCACCTCTCTACGATCGTCGAACTGGTAGACCAGCAGCTCGTGAATGGTGTGCGGAGTGGCCGGCTCGTCGCCGGCAGCAAACTCGGCCGTGATGGCCGACGTGGTCTGGTCAAAAAGCTGCTGCCAGGCTGCCTCAGCGGCAGTCGAGCGCTCAGCCAGAACCTGCTCCTCGGCCGCGCTCAGGGTGTGCCGCGCTTCGTCAGTCAGGCGCTCCAGAAAATGCCTGACGTAACCGAGTTCCGGGGCAGCGCTCAGGGCGCGCGCCCTCTCCCCGTCGAGCAGCTTCCACTCCAGTTCAAAGAAGCGCGTGAGATTGGCGAACTGGACGGATGACCGGTCCGCCACCGCCTGGAGATCCTGGTTCTCCGCCAGACCGCTGTCCGCGTAACTGCGCAGCTGGCAATAGGACAGGCTGGCGTGGTGGCGGTTGATCAGCTCCCCTAAGTCTTCGAGGCACGCGGCTAGAGCCACCGCATCTAGCGAGGCGATCCGCCCCTGCCAGCGGCGCTGGAATTCGGCGGCATCGACCAGCAGTTGGGCCAGAGCCGCACGTGCCTCGTCGGCGTCGCGGTGGACGGGAGAGAGGTCCCATCTCACCCCTTGGGCCTTTACCAGGAGTCGGGACGGCTCCTCGACGATCGTCACTGTCTCCCCTCCTGAGATGGACATTCGCTGGCGGTGCCGGTCCACTTAAGTTCGCCGCTCTGCCTCCGGAGGCGGAGCATGGGTCAACCTGAGCACGGTGTCAAGACACCGCCTCCCACCTCCGCCCCAGTAGCCGTGAGCCTAGCCAGGGATCCGTAGCGTGAGCTGCCCTGGCGGAGGTAACTCCTGGGAGCCAAGGTTATAGGCGGCAGGCATACCCGAACCCATCGACTGGTCAGGCTGAGACGCTCACCTCTTCAAGGCGTACGACTGCGGGTAAATCTCTGAGTAAATCCCCTGGGGCACAAGTCCCTTGAGATTGCTCTTATACATCGTGATCTGGAATGGGGCAGTGGGCAGCCAAATCAGGGGCAACTCCTTCGCCACGTAGTCCTCATATCTAAACAGCGCTTGCTTCTCCGCGGCCTGAGTCGGCGCCGTCTCCGTTGCCGATATGTTGGCGTCATTAGCACTCGATGAGTAACCTCCAGGATTGAACGATGCCCCGGTCTGAAGGATCTCGTCTCCAGTCGGGAAGTAGTCCGGGCCGTAGGTCCAACCGCTCCCCCAATTGGCTACTTGCCAGCCACTGCATGGGTTGCTGCTGCTGCATCCATTGAAGGCAATCCCAACGACGTCTGAGAAGGGACCACTCGACAGTTTCAGCGTGATTCCCGCCTTGCTGGACACAGTCGACTCGAGCGCGGCCATCTCGTTGGCTATCGCCGTCACTCCGCTTTCGTACTTGATGGCAAAAGTCAGCGCTTGGCTGGCTTTGATTCCCGCTCCGCAGTCGCCGGTGCCGGTACCGGCCCGGGAGCAAGTGGTCACACCGTGCGGTCGCACGGTCCAACCGTGAGCTTTGAGCAACTGAACAGCCTTAGTGGGATCGTATGGATACACCAGTCCCTTCGCCTCCAGCGGACTCTCGTCGCTGTTTCCTGCGGGGAAGGAAGGGACCGGGCCGTTGGTGACCGTTCCATAGCCACCCAGAAAGTCCTTGAGGTACTCAGGCTGGTCGACGAGGGACTGGAAGGCTTTTCGGAAATACAGTTGGCGGAAGATCGGACCAACCTGCGGGTTGGTGAAGTTGTAAGCCATGTAATTGGAGGCGAAATCGTTCCAGGCGCTGAGCTGGTACCCGTGCTTCTCGAGCAGGCTGGCCTGGCCGATGTCCTGGGACGGTATGTAACCGATGGTCACCGCCCCGGAGCGCACAGCGTTGAACTCCGCCGCGTCCGAAGTGAACGGCTCTTCCTCGAAGGCGGTGACCGTTGGCTTGGGTGCACCCGAGTAGGCCGGGTTGGGTACAAACTTGACGAACCCAGAAGAGGTGAAATCAGCAAGCCGGAAGGGGCCGTCGACAACTTTCCATAGGGGATCCGTCAGATAAGTCGCCAAATCGTATGACTGATCGTTGAGGAAGGCAGCCACACCAAGCGCACCCGATGTGGCGGTACCAGGATCGCTCGGTACGTACTGGCTGGGGTTGGTATCGCTGACCGCTGTTCGAGCTTCCGCCGAGGCGTCGAAGTCTCCGGCGGCAGCGGTCGCACTAAGCCGGTCCCAGGAGGCCTGGGGTAGTGGGAAGACCTGGCTCAACTCGTTGTACAGAAACCAGGTGGGGTTGTATGCAGCATTAGTCTTGAGCTGCAGCTGATACGTCCCCGTCTGCCGGTAGCTCACCAAGTTGGCAGGGAACGCACCGGGTACGCCGGGTCCCCAGCCGGGACCCGCTGTTCCCGCAGTTGGACCCGCCACGGCGGGGGCTGAGGGGTCGGTCACTGCGCTGAGAAGGTTGAGCCAAAAGATCACATCGCGGGCGGTGATCGGCTGGCCATTGGACCAGTTCCAGTGCTTCAATTTGATTGTCAGAAGGGTGTTTCCGTCTGACGCGATCGGCGGATAGGCGACGCTGAGCTTCTTATTGAGAACCGGCTTGCCGGCGTCACCGAACCAGTAGAGAGGTAGGTACATGTTTTCGGTGAAAAGGAGAATGTTGATGCCGTTGTAAGTGGCTCCGTTAGCCAGGGGAAGGATGTAGGTGGGCGGACTCTGGGGCTGCTCGGCGAATGTGACGACCCGACCCTGAGTCGATGCACTACCAGGCCAGGTGAGGAATCCCACGGCGAGGACTGCGGTGAGCACCCCGATTGCCACACGCCTGGTCGCGCTTCCTGTGACGACTTTCACTCTTCCTGCCTCTCTCCAATGGGGGGGGAGACCCCTGGTACCCGCCAGAGCATCCGTCCCCTTGCTCGGCGAGCCTACGCGCCTGCCCGGGCTGCTCACCTGGCGCCGTCTCACCCAATGGAATAGGCTGACTGGTTTTCGTGCGGCGCCCTATCTCGATCTCGCCATGGACCGCCCATCGGCACGGCTGCCGGGCTAATGTTCCTCGGACTCAGTTCGCTAGGCTGGCTTAGGTGAAGTCACCGACCGGACACCGACTCTTGGTCGGCTGTGAGCCGAGCGTCCTCTGCGACGGCGGAGGACGGATCGTCGCTGTCGGCGCCGAGGCCCGAACAACCGCTCCCTCCTCTGTTGAGGTGGTCGAATTGAGCGGCCGGGCCTTCGCCGGCTTTGGCGATTCCCACATCCACCTCGACGAGTTGGTGCTGCTGCGAGTTGGCATCGACCTCCGCTCGACCTCGTCGCTGGAGGAGGTTCTCGACGCCGTCCGCTCGAGCGCTCGATCTCTGGAACCGCAGCAGTGGATTGTCGGCAGAGGTTGGTACCACCGCAGCTGGCCCACGCCCCAGTTGCCAACTCGCCACGATCTCGATGAGGCGGCTGGCGGAAGGCCGGTTCTGCTGGCCAGCAAGGACGAACACTCGATCTGGGCGAGCAGCCAGGCACTGCTCCTCGCTGGGGTCACCAAAGATGCCCCAGATCCGCCAGGAGGCGTCATCGACAGAGAAGCGGAGGGGCAGCCGAGCGGGATCGTCCGCGAGGCGTGGCAGCTCTTCTCCGCTTTTTTGCCCCGCCCGGCAAAGGACGAGTACCAGCGGCTGCTTGCCGATGTGCTGGACGATCTCGCCAAGCTCGGCCTCTGCACTGTGCACACGATGGACCCAGCCGAGACCCTCTTCTCACTGCAACGACTCCGGGCCGCAGGCCGGCTGCCCTTGCGGGTGGTGGTCAACCTGCCGCTGGCCAACCTCGAAGCTGCCCGTCAGCTCGGAGTTCGCAGCGGCTGGGGCGATTCCCGCCTTCGTATCTGGGGCATCAAGGCCTTCCTCGACGGTTCGCTGGGAAGCCGCACGGCCGATATGCTCGACGGTAGGGGCGTCACCCGAATCCCTGATCCCGATCTCGATGATCTGATCGACGGCTGCCTCGAAGCCGAGCTCAACCTCTGTCTGCATGCCATCGGCGACGGCGCCGTACATCGAGCGCTGCTCGCCCTGGAACGGCATCCGTCGGACTGGCCGGGATGGCGGCCCAGGATTGAACATGCGCAGTGCGTCGATCCGGACGACATAGCGCGCTTTGTCCGGACCGGGACGGTGGCTTCCATGCAGCCGATTCACGCTGTCGCCGACCGCGAGATGGCTGACGCCGAGTGGGGCGCAACGGCGGAGAACGCCTACGCCTGGGCCCGACTGGCACAGGCCGGTGTCCCCCTGGCCTTCGGCTCCGATGCCCCGGTCGAGTCTCCGGATCCCCTCTTGGGTCTGGACGCCGCCACCGCTTGGCGCTCGCGAGTTGGCTGGTACCCAGAGCTGGCCATCTCTGAGAAGGGCGCTATCGCGGCGTACACAAGCGGCGTGGCCTACGCCGCCGGCATGGAGTCAGAGTGCGGGAGACTGGCGCCGGGCTATAGGTGCGACCTCACGGTTGTGGAGGACGGCGCCGTGGTGGCCACTGTGGTGGATGGCTCACCGATCTATCGCCGCCCCCACTAGGCATCGAAGTGGCCGGAAGGCGACGGCCTGTCCCACCACCCCCACGAACCGCGCTTCCCGGCGCCGGGCGTCTCTCCATTTCGTCACTTGAATCGAGACAGGGGCGAGAGTAGAGTGAGCTTGCCGTTGGGGACCCGCGCGAAGGGGGGGTCGTGGGTTATGCCTCGGCGCGGAATTATCAGTCGGGGAAGGTGGAGGGTCCCAAGACGATGGTTCGTTTGGTTCGTTCGCGGCCAGTAACTGCGGTGGCGATCGGCCTGGCGGCGGTCGGATTGTCGCTGGCTTCGGCGGGGGCGCAGGCCGCGGGGTCGACGCCCGGCGCTAACAGCATGGTGCCGGTCCAGCCGGGCATCAGCGCGGCGACCTTACCCAACGCGCAGGTCTTCGGCAACACGCCTCCGAGCACGCCGGAGACGGTCTCCTTCGTGCTTCGGGAGCAGAATCTGCCTCAGCTTGAGGCGAGCGTCCAAAGCGGGGTGCGCAACTACCTCTCGGTCAGCCAGTTCGCCCAGTTCTACGGGCAGAGTCGGCAGAACATCGAAGCGCTGCAGCAGTATCTGGCCCAGTACCACATTGCCACCAATGCCTATGCCGACGACGTCGACGTGGTGGCCACCGGTACTGCCGGTGAGTTCGACAGCGCGCTCTCCGTCCAGCAGCAGCAGTACCACGTCCCGGCGATCCCGTCTCGGAATGGTATGGCTGGCATCCCCGCCCAGACGGTGCACGGGACTAGGCAATCGCCGCTGTTGCCCTACCGGATCGCCCAGAACGTCCTGGCCATCTTGGGCCTGACCAACTACGGGCCCTTCGGCAGTCAGGCAGTCCACGTCGACACCGCCCTGTCGCCCGCGCAAAAGAGCAGCTCAAACGCCTGCCTGGCCGCCACTGGGCTGCCCGATGCATGCAACCTGCCGTCCAACTTCGCGGCCAACTACGGCCTCGACGGTCTCTATCAGAAGGGAGCCAGCGGAGCCGGACAGACGATCGCGATCGTGACCTTGGCTGACGTCGACCCCAGTGCCCCGGCCTACTTCTGGAACAACATCCTTCACCTTCCGCCGAGCAGTCGGACGGTGACCATAGACAACGTCGACGGAGGTAATCCGGGCGGGCCTAGCGACGCTTCGGGGTCGGGTGAGACTGACCTCGATGTCGAGCAGTCGGGCGGCCTCGCTCCCCATGCCAACGTCATCGTCTACCAGGCGCCCAACTCCGACTATGGCTTCGCCGACGCCTTCTTCTCGGCGGCGAGCCAGAACATCGCCAGCACCGTTTCCGCCAGCTGGCTGGAGTCGGAGACCTATCTGGAGGCATCGATCGCCTCTGGCGTCGAGTCACCGGCCTACGAGGCGGCCTTCGACGAGGCGTTCTTGGAGATGGCGGAGCAGGGTCAGTCCGGATTCATCGCTTCCGGAGACTGGGGGGCCTACACCGCCACTGTTGATCTCGGCACGACCAACCTGTCCGTCGGTTCTTCGGCTGACAGCCCCTACATCACTGCCGCTGGCGGAACCACATTGGCGTGGTCGGGAAGCCTGAGCGGTCCTGACGGAACCGCCAAGGTCGACGTTCCGGCGCAGCGGACCTGGGGTTGGGACTACCTGTGGCAGCCAATCGCGACCGTCACCGGAGATCCTTTGTCGACTATCGCTGAGTCCGAAGTGATTGGCAGCGGCGGCGGCTTCAGCTCTATCGAACCGACACCCAGCTACCAGCAGGGGGTGGCTGGGGCACACGTCTACAGCGCCGTCCAATACCTGACCCCGACCGACTACCAGAGAGTGGATGGAATCGACGAGCCGACCGCGTGGAACTTCAATCCCACACCTTCGGTCAGCCGAGGCTACGGGTCAGGTCGCGCCATGCCCGACGTATCCGCAGACGCCGACCCCTACACCGGCTACTACCTCTACGAGCCCACAGCCACGGGCGGTCCCGGCCTGCAGGGCGGATGGGGTGGTACCAGCTTCGTGGCTCCTCAACTCAACGGCAGCACGGCCGTGATTGATTCCTACCTGGGCCACCGGGTCGGGTTCTGGAACCCTGCCGCCTATTCCTTCGCGGGCGGATGGAACTCGCCCTTCACCCCGCTCGAGCAGAGCGGCACCGGCAGCGACAACATCTACTACACCGGCACCCCCGGACTCGACTACAACGAGGGCAGCGGGCTGGGCTACCCCAACCTGACTGCGCTCGCCGAGGACTTCGGCCGGTAGTCGACGAGTCATGAGATCCAGTCCCGGGAGCCCACGTCGGCTCCCGGGCCTTCTCACGGCACGCAACCAGTAGTCAGTCGCGAACCGGACTAGGTGCCAGTCCCGCGACGCAGAGCGGCCAGCCGACGCTGGTACTCGTCCTCGTCGATATCACCGCGAGCGAAGCGACGCCCAAGGATCTCCTCAGGGCGCAAGCCCCTACGCTGCCCTGTCCCCTTGAAGCGGCGGCGCCAAGTCGAGAGCATGAAGATACGAAGGGCCAGGCTGACCACGGCCAGGACCACGAAGAAGCCGAGGAATGGGCCGCCTAGGCCGATCAGCCCGAAGAAGAGGACTTCAACTCTCACCGGCGGGCAGCCCGGTCGCTCTCGTCGCTCATGGCCGAATCCTAGCCGAGCGGGAAGAGGGCCAGGGTGGCGGGTGAATTTGGGCTCGCGCCGCCATGGACCGGGTGCTAGGTTGGGGTTATGCGGAAGCCCTGGACATGGGGGTCGAGGGTGGCCCTGGTGCTGGCTTTGGGAGGCCTCATCTTGGCCGCAGCGGGATGCGCCACCGTCCGGTCTCCCACTTCTACTTCCGCCAGCACCGGGTTGGGGGCGAGCAGTTCGGGTTCGCCTTCGAGTCCTTCGCCCAGCGGGACTGCATTACCGTCGGCGTCTCCTTCGACGGCCCCAAGTCCCACGGCTGGAGGCACGGTCACGATCAGCAGCCAGAATAACGGCAGCACGGTCGTGCTCCAGGTCGGCCAGGAGTTGGTGGTTGACCTTCCCAGTCCCTCGTCAGCTGAGAGCGGGACAGAATCGGCGAGGTCCTCTGATCTGGCGGTTCTGCGGTCGCTGGCGGCCGATCAACCCGGAGCGGAGATCGAGCGTCTCCCCCAGGCCCATTTCCAGGCACTCACTGTGGGCACCGCTATGGTCTCAACCACTGGACAGGACTCTTTCTCGGTCACGGTCGAGGTGGTATCGGCCTAGAGAAAAGGTGGGCTGGACCACCCCTCTGGAGCTCCCCTCAATCAGCCCCAGGATCGACTGAACCAGGCTGGCTTGTTGTTCGTCGCCATCCCGCCTCTGGAGGCGAATTCGAATTCCATGCCCTGCTCGCGCAACCCGTCGAGCTCTTGCTCCAGGCCCGGCTTGGCCACCACCCAGAGAACACCGCCCGTCCTGCGATTGTCCACCACCGAGAACCCCTTCTCGCGCAAGTCACCTGCTGCCGTCACCGTCCCGTGGGGCGCGCAGTGCGCCCGCCCATTCCCCGTGGCAGGGGCGGGGCCGGCGGCTGGAGCCTCCTCCCCGGGTTGGGGATGAGCAGTCGCCGTAGTGGCCGGTGTTCCCCTCTGCCAGGCGGAGAGGATCGACTCGTCGTATTCCTTGCGCCCTTCGGGATCGCTGAGGATCCGGTAGGCGTTGTTGATCGCCGCCATCCGCTGTTGGGCGGCCGGATCCTGGCTTCGGTCCGGATGCCACTTCTGGGCCTGCGTCCTCCGCCCCTGCTTGAGATCGCCCATGGAGGCCGTCATGGATACTCCCAATAGGGCGTAGAGCTGGTTGTCGTCAGCGCCGTCGGAGTAACGCATCCGGTAAGTTTGGAGGCTCCGTGAGCTTCGGGCCAGAACGATCGGGACACTGTTCGGAAACACCCTGGCGACTGACCGGGGCTAGGCAGAGACGGACAGGACGTCCTCAGCGGCCCTAACTTGTAGCTGCCAGAGGTCCCGTTGGGGCAACCCACCAGTCGAGCCCATCGCCCGGCTGGCCGACCAATAGCTCCGACAACGCACGGATCATCTGGTCCAGCGCTGTCGGGAAGGTGCAGGCGCCCTGGCGGCAACGGGCCGCGTCGTTCAGGAAGCTGCTCCGAAGACAGCTCGGCAATGTCAGGCCGGGTGTACCGTGACCCGTCCTCGGCAGTAGGTATAGAGCAAGTGGCAACGTCTTTCGTCACCCGATGGCAAGGCTACCGGCGCGCCAGCTGCATTGCTTCAGAAATCTGGAAGGCGTTGAAGCGCTGTCCCGTCGCGAAGTCGGCATCGATCCCGGCCAAGAAAACGAACGCCGGTGCAAGACGGGACGGGTCGACCATCCCCTTGCGCATTTCTTCGGTGTAGTGGGAATCCGACATGGGAGTGTCTATGGGCGCACCAGTAGTCGCGGTGTTTACGGCGATGTTGAACTCCTTGCCCGCCAGAGAAAGCACCTTCATCAATCCCTCCTGGCCGTGCTTGCCAGGTGTGTAGGCGGCTTCCTTGACGAATCCCTGCAATGCCGAACCAGAGGAGATGTAAACGATGCTGCCACTGTGCTTGGTTACCATGCCGGGCCAGACGGATTTAGACAGGATGAAGGCAGCCTGCAGGATTATGTCAACGTCGCGCCGCCAGTTGGCAAACGTGACGTCTGCGAATGACGCTTCCCGCAGCACGGCAGCGTTGTGAATCAAGATGCGAGGGGTGCCATAGTGCTGCAGCGCTTGATCCACTGCTCGCTGAGTCGCTGCCGCGTCCGCCAGATCGACAACAATTGGGAAGGCGTCCACGTCTTTAGCGCGCAACTCCTCGGCAACGCGCTGGAGCTTCTCGCCCTGAACGTCGAACATCGCTAGGCGCATCTTGGCAGCACCGAGTTCACGGGCAATCGCACGGCCCAGCCCCTCCGCCGCGCCGGTTAGGAACGCGACCTGCCCCTCGACATCAATCATGATCCTCTCCTTGATAGTGGCCGGACAAGTCGCCGACGCAGCTGACAAGTCCGACGGACGCATCGATAAGGCGGCGGAGCAGAGCGGCCCAGAGCCGCTCTGTGTACTCAAGTGAAGTAGGAGAAGGATACGTCCCTCCCCGACCACCTCCAGGTCTTACTTCCCACAACCAATGACCTCCCCGGTCTTTGGCAGCGTGCACACCCCTCAACTGTCAACCCTTACCTCATCCGCGAAGGCCCAGACAATGTCTTAGGCTTCGCTGGTTGTTCCCGGGAGGGAAGGCACGGGTCACGAAGCGCCTCACTATCGGCACTGGCATGGCCTCCCGGCACCCACCCTTCCCGGCTATTCCATCTCATTCTGAGGTTCGATGATCCCTCACGTCGTGTTCACCACACCGATCGAGGCCGATCTTGTCGAGACTCTGGTCCGGGACCACCCCGACTTCAACTTCACCTATCCTGCCCACCTCCTCGCTGGGCCGCGCTATCCGGCGGAGCATCGGTACCCGGAGTTCGAGTCGCTGTCCAGTGACGATCAGAGAGAGTGGGAAGAGCTGCTCGCCAGCGCCGACATCCTCTTTGACTTCGGACCGGCTCGGCTACGACCGCAACTGGCCGATCGCCCGCGCCTTCGCTGGATCCAAACCTCCAGCTCGGGCGTCGGCGCCCTCGTCGAGCGGATCGGCCTAGCCGCCCGGCCCGAGCCGATTGTCACGACCGCGAGCGGAGTGCATGCGGGACCGATTGCCGAGTTCGTAGTCTTGGCCATGCTCTGGTTCCTTAAGAATGGTCCACTGCTCATGCAACGGCAGCGAGAACACATCTGGCAGCGGCTGGCGCTGAACGAATTGGCGGGAACCACTGCCACCATCGTCGGTTTGGGACGCGTGGGTGGCACCATCGCCGCGAAGTGCAGAGCTCTCGGGGTGGAGACCATCGGCTTCGGACGTCGACCGCGGTCCGATGCTGGCGGTCCCGGCACCGGTACCTACCTGACCATTGAGAGCCTCGACGAGTGGCTGCCTCGTGCCGACTTCGCGATCCTTTGCCTTCCGGACACCCCGAGCACCGCACAACTCTTCGATGCCGTCCGACTGGCCAAGCTGCCGCCGACCTCGGTTCTGATCAACGTCGGGCGGGGCACGGCAGTGGACGAGCCAGCCCTCATCGACGCCCTGCAAGCAGGCCGACTCGCGGGCGCCGCGTTGGATGTGGTGGCCAAGGAGCCACTCGATTCAGGGAGCCCGCTCTGGGACATGCCCCAGGTGCTAGTTACGCCGCACTCAATCAGCACGGTCCCGGCCGAGAACGGCCGAATCGTTGAGATCTTTGACGAGAATCTAACCCGGTTCTCGGAAGGGAAACCTCTACGAAATCAATTGGACAAGCAAGCTGGCTATTGAGCGACGCGCTATTGGAGATCGGCCGGGTTGTGGCTGAGTGCGACGCGCTGTGAGCGAACTTGCGCTCCGGTCAGTGGCGTCCACCCAACTGCCGACGGCGTCATTAGGCATTTCCAGGCCGACAACCGCGCCGTCAAACTGACTTGACATCGGAGGACGGACCGATGCCCACAGGTGGCCCAGACGACGGCCCGCGATCCCCCGACGCGCGTGGTGTTTACTCAGTGCTCCAGGCCGGTTAGAACGCAGATGGTCGGATCTAGCCCCTCGACCCTGAAGCCTCCCGCCCGGAGGCCGATGAGGTTGGCCCTCCAGTCTCCCGCCTTCGCCACCCTCTTCGCTGGCTACGTGTTTTCCGCGATAGGCACGGGTATGAGTGCGGTCGCGATCTCCTGGTTGGCCATTAGGCTGGCTGACGGGCGAGGTACCGGACTCCTGGTCGGAGGAGCCGTTGCTGCCTACACGCTACCGGGGGTCGCAGTCGGGCTCGGCCTGGGCAGGATTCTCCGTCGCTTTGATCCACGCCTCTTGGTCCTGTCCGATGCCCTCCTACGAGCTGTTTGTCTTGGTGCTATCGCTGTCATAGCGACCGTCGGCGCCCTGGCTCCGTGGAGCTACATCGCCCTGCTGGGCGCGGCATCGCTTCTCGGTCTCCTAGGGATCGCCGGCGACCTGGCGGCGGTGGTCGAGCTGCTACCCGAGGAGCAGCACGTCGCCGGTAACTCCTTGATCACCGTGGCGAGCTATGCCGGGACCATCGTGGGCCCAGCAGTCGCGGGGTTGATCATCGTTGCCACCAGTCCCGCAGTGGCCATCGGCGTCGACGCCGCCAGCTATACCCTGCTCGTCCTGGCTGTCCTGATAAGCCGCCGGATCCGGGCTCCTCGCTCCGTTCAGCAGGAAGATCAGAGCGTCCTTCGAGCGTTGCGGACGCTGGGCCGCCAACCTGCTGTTCTCGGGATCACTTTGCTCTGCGTGGTGTTCTTTGGCCTCTATGGCCCAGTCGAAGTCGCCCTTCCCGTTTTTGTCTCCGCGACCCTGCGCGCCGGGCCAGGAATCCTTGGTGGTTACTGGACCCTCTTCGCGCTGGGCGCGACGGTCGGCGCCTTGGCCGCCTCTTGGGTGCAACGGTTTGGTTTGTGGCGGGTCGCGGTCGCGGTCATGGCAGGTTGGGGCATTTGCCTGGTGCCCTTTGGATTCGTCGACTCCAGTCTCGTCGGATTCATCGCCCTGGCTGTCGGAGGGCTGGTGTATGGCCCATTCCTCCCCCTCAAGCAGACGATCATCCAGCGCTACACCCCGCCGGGCTCGCTCACCGCCGTGGCGGCTGCCACCGGGATCCTCGTCGTTCCTGCGGCACCGATAGGAACGGCCGTCGGAGGCCCACTGGTGGCCACTATCGGTCCCGGCGCTACGCTCCTCGCGTCAGGGCTGGCCACCGTCGCTGCGGCGGGAGTTGGGGCGATGATTCTTTTGATTCGTAAGAAGCGGAGATCTGAGAGAAGCGTCCTCCCTCGCGCCGTCTGAGACGCGTGGTGGCACCGTCAGACTGGCGCCGCATCGACCTCGACGATCAGGTCGATGGTGACTGGCAGCCCGAGGGCGCAGGAGTCCACCCCGATCGTGGTAGCCCGAGCGATGGGGCGGCCGGGAAATACCTCACCAAAAATCCGGCCTGCGGTCTCGGCAACAACGGAGTGAGCACTGCTCTTACCCGGTAGAGCGACGACAAAGCACCGCATCTGCGAGATCCCGGCCACCCTCTCTAGGTCGTCCAGACCGTCCCGGAGGCTGGCGAGGAGGTTGAGGACGGTGGTCCGGGTAGCGCTAGCCGCATCGTCATCAGAGAGATTGACTCCCAGCTGGCCGGTCAATTCCGGGCGGCCGTTCTCCCCAAGCGGCCCATGCCCGGACACATAAGCTCTGTTATTGGCGACCCGAAGCGGTACATATGTCGCCAGGGGCGGCCGGGGCTGAGGCAGTTCAATACCCAACCGAGCCAGTCGTGAATCCAGGTCTTCCACGCTTCTCGCCAATTGGACCAGACCCGAGCATCCACTGGGACGGTGCTTTCCACTGGCCGAGACGAGAGTGGGTTCGGCGGCGGCGGCGGTAGATAAGTTAGGAGGATAGAAGGGCTGCTTGTTTGTCCTATGATCGCCAGGCAGGGTCGGTGCACGCTGAACAGGGAGGGACGGTTCCGCGTCTGCGAGGCTATTACGGCCTCGGTCCACCACCACCCATGAATCCGCTTACTCGTTCCTCAGCACCAATCGCCCTCACCAATTGTCGCGTCATCGGGTCGGGAAGTTCCGCGGTATCCGGTCCGGGGTACGCTCTGCTTGAAGGGCGCATCATTGTCCGGGTCGGGCCCATGGCTGAGCTCGCGCTGCCAGATCACGCCGTCGTCTACGACTTGGCTGGCGCCACGCTGATGCCGGGACTTATCGATGGTCATGTCCATCTGCTGGCTAACGCAAGCCGGCAGCAGCAGGACATTCACCTCTGGAACGTGACGACGTTTCTTGAAGAGCAGACACTGCACGCTGCCAGAAATGCAGAAATCGCACTTGAGTCAGGCGTGACCACAGTTCGTGACATGGCTGGCTCTCGGCCTGAGATTGCGGTAAAACATGCGGTGGATGACTTCGTAGTTCGCGGCGCGCGGGTGGTCGCATCCGGATTCGTGGGGATGACTGCGGGCCATGGCGACATGTTCTGCCCCCCCGGCATCGAACGTAGGCTTTGGAAAACAGCCGATGGGCCGACCGCTTGCCGGCAGCTAGTTCGTGAGTATGCGCGGGATGGGGTCGACTTCATCAAGCTCTGCACCAGCGGGGGAGTCCTGTCGATCGGGGATCGACCACATTGGCGCAACTACTCCTCCGAGGAGACAGTGGCGATCGTGGACGAGGCCCATGCCTTGCGTATGCCGGTAGCAGCACACGCTCACACCGAGGCCGGCATTCGCCAAGCGCTCGAGTCAGGAGTCGACACCATCGAGCACGGCTCCTACATGACGCACGAACTAGCCGCCCTTATGGCGCACCAAGGTACCTGGCTTTGTCCCACCCTCACTCTTTCGACATTCATCGTCGAGAGTGGAGAGTCGCGCGGGGTGCCACGCGATTCCCTGGATAAAGGGATCGAGACGCACCGATCCCTGCTCACGAGCATTCGCGTGGCGCACGAGGAGGGCGTCAAGATCTTTATTGGTACCGATTCTTGCAATACTATGGCCTTCGGCGATCACGCACGGGAGTTACAGCTGCTTCAGACAGCGCTCGGCCTGAGCGGGCCGGACATCATCAAACTTGCTACCCAGTCGACCGCCGAAGCGATCGGCCTCGGGGAAAAGACGGGCCGCATTTCAGCCGGCTATTGGGCCGATCTACTGGTCGTCAATGGAGACCCAGAAGAGGATTGCTCGATCCTGCAAAACCCGCTACGAATCCAGATGGTCATTCGCGATGGCGCTATCCTCGTCTCTCGGTCGAGGGAGACATCGGGTGTTTAGCCAGGTCACGGAAGACCGAGGGTGCGGCCGAAGCGTCCTAGGGTTTGATGCTTGCCGGCGGGCCGCGTAGTGGACCGAGCAGGGACACTCGAGTTGGCGGCGGAACTTGCTGCTGCAACCCGGACCCACCGTCCAGTGCAACCCCCGTCAGAGCGATATCCCGAGTTCAGCGTTGACGACGCCTACGAGGTTCAACAGGCCCAACTCGCAGCGCATGCCAAGGCGGGGCACCGCCTGGCTGGCCACAAGATTGGATTGACATCGCTGGCTATGCAGCGGCAGCTGGGGATCGATTCACCCGACTACGGCTATCTCGTGCACGAGATGCTCTGGAAGTCAAACGACAACGTTCCCGGAGACGCCTTTATCCAACCCCGGGTCGAGCCTGAGATTGCCTTCATCATGGGCGGCGACGTCTCCCAGAAATCGCCTACGCGCGCCCAACTGGCCGCCTCCATCCGTGCTGTGGCACCAGCCATAGAGGTGATCGACAGTCGCATCGAGGGATGGCGAATCAAGCTTGTGGACACGATTGCAGATAACGCGTCGTCCGCCGCTGTCGTTATCGGCCAGCAAGTCGATTGGGCCGACGCGCCGGTGCTGAGTAAAGTCGGCTGCGCCCTTTACCACGACGGCAAGTTGGTAGCCGAAGGTGTCGGCGCCGCCGTGATGGGCGACCCTCTCAATGCCTTGGCCTGGCTTGCGCGGCTTCTCGGTAGCAAGGGTAGACGGCTCAAGCGAGACGAAGTAGTCATCCCAGGCGCGTTGACGGCGGCGATTCCAGTGGCCAGCGGAGCTACCGTGCGCGCGACCTTCGCCGGTATTGGCGAAGTAGCGTGCACCTTCAAATGAGGACGCAAACACAAGAGTGAGTAAGATCTCCGCGGCCATAGTGGGGTCCGGGAACATCGGCACCGATCTAATGTTCAAGTTGCAACGGAGTAGCCGCCTCGACCTCCGCTGGATGGCAGGAATCGACCCAGCTTCCGACGGTCTCCGTACGGCACGAGCGCATGGAATCGTGGCCTACTCAGACGGCGTCAAGACGCTCCTGAGCGGACCCGACTCCCCGCAGATTGTGTTTGAAGCCACCTCCGCCGCCGTGCATCTGGCTAACGCACCGCTGTATGCCGCAGCGGGAATCCGGGCAGTCGATCTGACACCAGCCGCCATCGGCCCATTCGCCGTCCCCAGCGTGACGACGAGAGAGGTGCGGTTGGCACCCAACGTCAACATGACAACCTGCGGCGGTCAGGCCACGATCCCTATTGTGGCGGCGGTCAGCCGCGTGTGCGGCGTGGCATACGCAGAGATCGTCTCCTCGATAGCGTCCCGGTCGGCCGGGCCGGGGACCCGGGCCAATATCGACGAGTTCACCCGGACAACAGCCCGGGCGATTCAGAGCGTCGGCGGTGCCGAGCGCGGCAAGGCGATCATCATCCTTAACCCTGTCGAGCCTCCGATGATCATGCGCGCCACCGTGTTTTGCTCCATCCCTCCCGACTCCTCTAACGAAGAAATTACCGATTCGATCACTGCCATGGAGGCGACAGTGCGGGGATACGTACCGGGCTATCGGCTGAAGGCAGCACCTCAGTTCGACGAGCCCGACAGCCGGTGGGGAGGGTCTGGACGGGTGACAGTGCTTATCGAAGTCGAGGGGTCCGGTGACTACCTACCTAAGTATGCGGGCAATCTCGACATCATGACTTCCGCTGCCGCACGCGTCGGAGAGATCATCGCCGAGGAGTTGAGCGGCGAGGTGGCAGCATGACCACCAAGACCGCTGCTGATGCCATTCGGATCACCGACTCCACCCTCCGCGACGGTAGTCACGCGCTGTCCCACCGCATTACCGTCGAACAGGTCCAGAACGTCGTCGCGGCTCTGGATGCAAGTGGCGTAGAGGTCATCGAGGTGACCCATGGCGACGGCCTCGGGGGCTCATCGTTTAACTTCGGCTTCAGCCAGGTCGAGGAGATAACCCTAGTGCGGTCAGCCGCTGAAACCGCCAGACACGCCAAGATCGCCTGTCTTCTGATTCCTGGGATAGGAACTGTAGACGACCTCAAAGCAGCCCACGACGCCGGCGCTTCTGTGATCCGCATCGCTACTCACTGCACGGAGGCTGACATTGCCGAGGAGCACTTCAAGGCTGCTCAAGCACTGAATCTGGAGACCGTCGGCTTTTTGATGATGGCTCACCGAATTGGGCCTGATGACCTCGCCCGACAAGCCCGAATCATGGTAGACAGCGGGGCCCAGTGTGTTTACGTGGTGGATTCTGCCGGTGCACTCACGCTGCAAGGGACTGAAGACAGGGTCGGCGGTGTCGCTGCCGAAATCGGTAGCGAAGCCCAGATTGGCTTTCACGGCCACCAGAACCTGGGCCTGGGAGTAGCCAATTCGGTGGTCGCCTATGGTGCAGGGGCCCGCCAAATTGACGGTTGCTTGATCGGCCTGGGTGCGGGAGCAGGCAATTCCCCAACCGAGGTTCTAGTCGCTGTGTTCGATCGCTTGGGGCTTGCCACTAACATCGCGCTGCAGCCCATCTTGGCAGCAGCGGAGGAAGTGGTTCGCCCGATAGCTGTCCGCGATCCATTCATGGACCGTGGGGCCATTGTGCAGGGCTACTACGGTGTCTACTCGAGCTTCCTCCTCCACGCCGAAAGAGCAGCGGCCCGCTATAACGTCCCTCTCCACAAGATCTTGCAAAAGGCTGGTGAGGCGGGTTACGTCGGTGGCCAGGAGGATATGATCATCGACGTCGCTGTCTCGATGAGACAGCCAGCTGAGGTTGGCTAGCCGTGGAAGGTAACGACAGCCGGTGCCAGATTGGACTTGCAGTCGGCTACCTGCCTCGAATCCGATCTCGTCTGGGGTTGGCGGGTGTCGTTAGGGCCACCAAGACCGCTAGCCACAGTGTAGGAGGCTCAGAATGAGCGAAGTTAGCTCTCTCGGATATCTCGTACTCGAAACTAAAGACCCGGAATCCTGGGCCGCGTTCGCGGAAGAAGTCCTAGGAATGGCTGTGGAGAGATCCTCCACAGATCCGACGATTAGATTACGGATGGACGATCGCTGGGCTCGCCTGCTGGTTGTCGCGGGCACCGAAGAGACGATCGCTGCCTACGGCTGGGAGGTAGCAGACGAAACAGCCCTCGGCGCACTCGCGGAACGACTGCGGGCAGCAGGGTATAACGCTGAGGAGGCTAGCCCCGCCGACGCCCGACGGCGAGAGGTACAAGGCTTGGTCCGCTGCACAGATCCTGCGGGAAGCCGCCTGGAGTTCTACCATAACCAACGCAGAATCTGTGAGGTCTTCCACCCAGCTCCGCACGTCAGCGGCTTTGTTACCGGAGCACTAGGGCTGGGTCACGTTGTAGTCGCTGTCCCTAGGGTCTCCGAAGTCCTGAAGTTCTATACGGACGTGCTCGGCTTCAAAGTTACCGACCAGCTCGCGCGTCGCCTCTTCTTCCTACGGTGCAACCCGCGGCATCACAGCCTGGCTCTCGCCGACCTCGACGGAGCCGATCGCGTTCTCCACATTATGCTCGAAGCATCGACATTGGATGATGTTGGACGAGTCTTCGACGCGTGCCTCGACCGGCATCTTGGGATGTCCACAATTGGCGTTCACGTGAACGATCTGGTGACTTCCTTCTACATCAAGAACCCGTCTGGCTACGAGATCGAATACGGCTGGAATGGGAGGCTGGTCGACGACCGCACGTGGACACCAACAAATATCGATCGCCCTTCGCTATGGGGTCATCGTGTGGTCACCGAGGGAGTTGAATTCAGGCCGCGTGCCTTCCAGCGAATCGCTCGTTCTGAGCAGGACGACGAAACACCCGAAGCGGCTGGAATGGGGGCGCCAGCGGAGTAGCGGCGGCCTTCGGATCCACACCTACCGGTCCGAGGCCAGGCCCAGACACTACTCCCACTCTAGGAGAAGCCGGAGGCCGGGGGGGGACGAAGGAGTAGTCCACTGGGCGAAATGCCCCAAATCCGTCGCGGCCGATCACCGGGATACTGATATATGCTTGATCTGGAGGATTAGCAAAGGTGAAGCGTGCCCTGGCGGCGACGGTGGTAGCGGTTGCCTTGGGTGCCATCCTCTGGGGTCCCGCCGGGCGCCTGCTGAACAAACTCGCTAACACCATGGTTCGCAGTGAGCGTGCTCGGCCAGCCGCAAACGCATCGCCCACCGAAGTGCCGCCAGAGGCGCGCTAATGGACCCAGTCACCGACGAGCAACAGCGTTGGATTGACGCCGCCTGGGGTGCCATTGACCCAGACTCCCTGCGCCAGACCGCAGTTGAGATGACCAGTATTGCCAGTCCCACCGGGGAGGAGGCGTCGCTAGCTGGGTATTTGACTGCACGCCTCGAGCAACTGGGACTGAGCGCTATGTACCAAGTCATCGACGAGCGGCAAGCGAACGCCATCGGGACCCTCCCGGGGACGGGAAAGGGCAGCGACCTGCTCCTCTACGCTCCTATCGACACCCTGACTACCGGCGCAGCCGCCGAGGACGTGCCCTGGATCGGTCCTAAGCTTCGTTCGGACATGCTGGCGAAGGCGGAGGTCAAGGGCGAGTGGGTCGTGGGCCTCGGAGCTTCCAATCCCAAGGGCCACGGAGCCTGCATCATTGAAGCTGCTGCGGCCATCGGACGTGCACAGGTTCCCCTGCCTGGCAATCTCATCGTCGGCCTCGGAGCTGGGGGTATGCCCTCAAATCGTCACCCTGCTGGTGGCTTGAGAAGCAACGCCGGTCAAGGAGTGGGCTGCTCCTTCATGCTCGAACAGGGCCTGTATCCAGATTTCGCAATCATCGCCAAACCGGGCTGGGCGGTGGCCTGGGAGGAGGTCGGACTGTGCTGGTTCCATGTCGTGGTCAGTGGGACGTTCAATTACGTCGGCAGCCGGCACCGTTTGCCATATCGTAATCCGATCGTCGGCGCCGCTGATTTCATCCGCGAGTTCGAGCAGTGGCTGCCGTCCTATACCGAGCGCAACTCCTCAGGCTTGGTATCTCCCCAAGGGAACGTGGGCAACATCCGATCTGGCTGGGAAGGAACAGGATCTCTGGCCCCGGCTCAGTGCTCAATGCTGATTGACTTGCGAGTCAGTCCCCGTACGCCACCGCAGGAGGTACGTCGGCAATTTGCGGAGTTTGTCGACGCAGTGCGCGCTCGCCACCGCGACTTGTCACTGAACTGGGAGATGGTCTTGTCGATTCCGGGTACCAGCACGCCGGTAGAAAGTAGAGTCGTTCAGTCTTGCATCAACGCCTGGGAGACAGTCGAAGGAAAGCGCCACGAAGCTATGACCGGAACCAGCGGCGCGACCGACGCGAATATTCTCCGCAACCGAGGTATCCCCACTGCCCGGGTCGGCATGCCAAAGGCGATCGATGATCAGGGTATAGAGGTGGATTTCGCGATGGGCATGAATGCAGCTGATATGCGTCACATGAAGGCACTGACGCGCCTATTGATTCACAGCGCAGTCACCATTTGCTCGACGCCGCCCCAGACCACTCTCAAGCCGGGTGTACGGTGAGCGTAACGCCGGGATCGCTGGACGTGCTAGACGCTGCCAGTCGTGGGGTCTCCACCTGGGACGCGTGGCCGCGGTACCGCGACGCCGTTCTGGGGTTGTCTGGAGCCTACTGGTACCCGGTGATGTGGAGCCGCCAGCTAAAGTCCCGGCCGGTTCCGATTGACATGCTGGGCCAGAAGCTGGCTTTCTTCCGGGAGGGCGGGCGTGCCTATGCGCTGCGCGACCGTTGTCCCCATCGGGGCGTACCGCTCTCCCTGGGTTCGCGAGAGTTTCCGGGGACGATCAGCTGCGCGTACCACGGTTGGACTTACGACCTCGACTCGGGACGCCTTGTGGCGGTCATCACCGATGGCCCCGACTCGCCGATTTGCGGCAAGGTCCGGGTCGAGACCTTTCCTACTGCTGAGAAGCTTGGACTGATCTGGGTGTTCATCAGCCCACGGGGGGCCGAGAGACCTGGCTCCGGTTCCCCGCCGCCGGTAGAGACCGCCATCCCGCAGGAGCTCTTGGAGCACGACTTTGTCATGGGCGGGAATATCGAGGTGCGTCGGGGCGGCTGGCGGTTTGGAGCGGAGAATGGCTACGACGAGGGCCACGCCAAATATCTCCACCGAACCTCCCTCTGGCGGAAGTTCAAGTTGATGCCCACCTGGACCAAGACCAAGGTGATACCTGAAGCAGGTGGGTGGATCACCCGTGTGCAACAGGAAGTGCACTGGGAGGCCAGCTTTCCCGGGGTCGGCACTTGGTCGAACAAGCGCTGGTACCGATCTGGCTCCAACGCACAAGTGCTGGGCAGCTCACCTTCTGCCGCGGCGGCGGCGAACCCGGTCATCGCTTCAATGCACGTGCTCGGGAATCAATCGATCAGACTCCCCGGACTCTTGAGAATCGTGCACCAGAAGTTCGTCCACTATGAGTGGTACGTACCAGTGGACGAGGACCTCTACCGCTATGTTCAGGTGATGGTCCGATTCGAGACAGGCTTACGCGGGACTAGAGCAAAGCTTCAGTACCTCCTCGCCGACCGCTGGCTGTTCCATGGCGAATTCAGTGGCCAGGATGCCTGGATGGTTGACGTCATGGATGCCCCTCCGGAGAAGCTCTACCGCCCAGACGTCTCGATCACGACGTGGCGCCGGCTCTGCGAGACTGCTCCGGAAAATGGCTTGCGCGGTTTGGTAGCTCGCGGCCACAACGCGCCGCCGGATTTCGGCGGCCCGGTTGAGCCGACAAATAGTGGGGATGACAACAGTGGCTGATGGATTTTGGACGGAGCTTCTTGGTACCTCGTATTCACAAGGCTTCTACGATGCCGGTGGCATTCGAACTCGTGTCCTCGAGGCGGGCGATCCCGGCTCACCTCCGCTCCTCTTCTTGCATGGCGTCAATGGTCACGCTGAGACCTTTGTTCGCAATCTCAGCTCGCACGGGGAGGAGTTCCATGTGCTGGCGCTGGACTTCATTGGGCACGGGTACACAGACAAGCCGCTTGATCGCAACTACGAAATTGCGACCTACGTCAAGCACGTCCTCGACTTTATGGATGCTATCGGGGTCCAGCGGGCGTCGCTCTCCGGGGAGAGCTTGGGCGCCTGGGTATCGACCAGGTTAGCTAGCCAGTTTCCGGAGCGGGTTGAGCGTTTGGTGCTCAATACCCCCGGGGGCATGAACGCGAATCCCAAGGCCATGGAGTCGCTCCATCGCCTCACCCTGGAGGCGGTAACCAACCCCACCGAGGAGAAAGTCCGCAAACGTCTGGAGTGGCTCTTCAAGGATCCCCTGCAAGTACCTCAAGACTTGGTCGACACGAGACTCCGCATCTACTCTCAACCCGACTATCGGGATGCCACCCTTCTCACCTTGTGTCTGCAGAACCTCGAGGTCCGACGTCGGAACATGATTACGGCGGAAGAGCTGCAGCATCTGACTGTCCCCACACTCCTGATCTGGACCACAGCTGACCCTGTAGCCGGACTTGACGTGGGGCACTGGTGCCACCGTTGCATTGCCGGAAGTCAGCTGGTCGTACTGGAGAACAGCGGTCACTGGCCTCAGTACGAGGAAGCTGAGCGGTTCAACCGAGTGCATCTCGCCTTTCTCAAGGGCGAAGACATCAGTGATGAGACCGTCGCCGATGAAGCAGGAGCCGGGGTAGGGGCGGAATAGGATGGCCATTCTGAGGACCGTCGCCGAGAAGGTCGAGCCTCGCCACACAGCTCTGCTCATCGTGGACGTACAACGGGATTTCTGCGCACCAGACGGTGCCTTCGCCCAGCTGGGCCGGGACCTCAAGCGAATCGATTCGATGCTCCCCCACCTCCAGCGGCTGGTTGCCTCGGCTCGGCAAGCCGGCGTGATGTTGGTCTTCCTTCGGTACACCCAGACGCCCCTGACCGAGTCCGAGGTGCTCTTGGAGCAGAGATCTCGCGGCCGAGCGGACATCCCCTACTGCCGGGAAGGCAGTCCCGGCGCTGAGTTCTACGCGGTACTGCCCGAGCAAGGCGATGCCGTGGTGACAAAGCACCGATACAGCGGGTTTATCAACACCGACCTCGACGTGATCCTTCGGAGCCGCGGCATCCGGACCTTGGTGATGACCGGTGTGGCGACCAACGGATGTGTTGAGGCTACCGCGCGCGACGGATTCATGCACGACTACTATGTCGTGCTTGTTGACGACTGCGCGGCGACCTACGTTGAGGAGCTCCACCAAGCGACCCTAACCAACATTGGAGACGCTTCTGGCGTTGTGGTGAAGGGCGAAGAGCTGAGCGTGATCTGGGACGGCACTTCGGCGGGACAGGCAAGCTTTCCCAGCAGTCGGTCCGTCGCGGACGACACGCGATGATCGAGGAGCGCTTGCGCGAACTTGGCCTGGTCCTTCCCCCTCCGCTGCCCCCGATCAGTGCTCATGCCAGCGTGGTAGTCAGTCGGGGGGTGGCATACGTCGCCGGCCACGGTCCGATGGACGAGAAACGGCAGCCTGTTTGCACTGGTCCCGTCGGTGGAGAGGTAAGCGAGTCCGAGGGCAAGGCGGCGGCGCGGCTCTCTGCCCTCAATGCAATCTCGTCGCTTCGAGCGGAGCTGGGAGATCTCGACCGCGTCGAGATGATTCTGAGGTTGACCGGGTACGTTCTGTCGGCACCCAACTTCGTGCGTCAACCATGGGTTACCGATGGCGCCTCGGAGCTACTCGCGGAAGTCTTTGGTACCGAGCGCGGGCGTCATGCGCGAACTTCGGTCGGCGTCGCCACGAGCGCCCTTAGCATGTCCGTCAGCATTGACCTCATCGTGGCAGTGTCCTGATCAGGCGCTGACTAAGTGGCCACGCGACCACTTAAACCGCTATTGGTCAGCGGCTAAACGCTGCCAGCGATGGAGAGTGCGCGGGAGCTCCCAGTTGCTCGGAGATTCCCCGAGCTGCTGACACAACCATCGGGGCCAAAGCTTCTATGCGGACCATTCGCCGGACACCAATGCTCACAGATAGAGCTGCCGTCACCCGGCGGTCAGCGTCAATCACCGGAGCGCTTACGCAGGAAAGTCCAAGAACCGCTTCCTCGCGGTCGAACGCCACCCCTTCCGCTCTGGCAGTGGCAACGGCCTCGCGTAGATGGTGGCCAGTCGTCAGAGTGTTTGAGGTGAGTGGCTCCAGACCGTGCTCGATGGTCGCCTCTAGAAGGTCGTCGGGCTCACCCGCTAGCAAGGTCTTTCCCAGGGCCGTGCAATGAAGTGGCATACGCGATCCCGTCGCGGTGGGCACGCTGCCTACTCGATGACCCCGCAACTTCTCCACGTAGACGAGATCGAAGCCGTCGCGCACTGCGAGGTGGACTGTCTCGTGGGTCGCCTCGAAGAGATCGGTCATGAAGGGCATGGCGCGCTCTGCCAGCCTCCTCCGCTGGGTCGTTAGCGACCCAAGCTCAAAGAGACGCAACCCCGGGCGGTAATATGGTCCAGTCCGGTCGAGGAACTTCCGTCCGACCAGAATTTGGATCAGACGGTAGGTAGTCGCCTTGGGTAGGCCGGCCGATGAGGCGATGGCGCTCAGTCGCATCTCCCGTCCCCCGCCCCGACCGAAGACCTCCAAGATCAGGAGGGCACGGCCCACTACGGAGTCCCGATCGTCGTCGTGGGCCGTGAATCTCATGGCGTCATGCTAGACGGGGACCCTCCGGCCGTCAAGCACAGAGGTCCCGCGGCTCGATATGATGGAGGTTCGCTCCGAGAACCGGTTCCTCCATCCGAGCGGTCCTCGAGATCGCGGCCCGGGCTCGGGCGCGCTTGAGCCCTACTCTAGCCCTACCTTGGTCGGGACTCCCGGCGGGCTCAGGTGGCGGCACCGCTGGAGCCGATACCCGACTGCGCAGCCTGGGACTCAACAGCCTGGCCGTCCTGTGGGACCCGCCAGTTGCAGCCGACTGCACCTGCGAACGGGCACCCACCCGGAATGGGTGGAACCAAAGGCCACGGGCGCGCTGAGCACAGCCAAACGACGGCCCGCTGAGCCGGGTCCACTGGGCGGAATCTTCGCAAACCACCCTCCTCAGCCCCCGCTAGGCTGCAAGAGGAGAACCCCCGGCTAGCTTCGACTAACACATCGATGGATCGTCGCAAGCGGCTGCAACGCTGAGTCGCGGATGCGGATTTAGAGAGCGGAGGGAGGCAGTTCCATGTCAGGCAAGCGCGGAATATCCGTCAAGATTTTGGGGATCGCCCTACTGGTGGCGAGCCTAGCGTTCACCGCCTCGCTGGGCACCGTCAGCGCCAAGAAGGCTTCGAGCCATGGGACCGTAACCTTCGCGGAACAGCCGGAGGCCCCTCCCAACTATATATTTCCCATGCAGAGCGCGGTCTACCTCAACTTCACGAACGCCAGCCAGTTTTCCTTCATGATGTGGGTACCTCTCTACGAAACCCCCGTCGGAAAGCCAGGGATCGACGAGAACCTCAGTATCGGTGAGCCGCCAGTCTACTCGGACAACAACACGGTCGTCACCGTGACGTTGAAGCACTGGGTCTGGTCCAACGGCCAGCCCATCACCGCCCGGGATGTGATTCTCTGGATGAATCTCCTGAGCGCGGTAAGTGATCCCCAGTCACCTTCGGTGGGAAGCAGCAGCGAACCGGGACCCGGATGGGGAGAGTCCGTACCGGGCCTGTTTCCTCAGAACGTAGTGAGCTATACGCAGACCGGAACGTACTCCGTCGTCTTTCATCTCAATGCTTCCTATGACCCGACCTGGTACACCGACAACGAGTTGACCCAGATCTGGCCCATCCCCACCACTGCCTGGGATAAGTTGTCCGCTACCGGTTCCGTAGGCGATTACGACGCGTCGGCCGAGGCACGAACTCTCCTTCCCGCTGGCTCCTGCCCCACCTGCTATGTCCCGGTCAGCCCCGGATCGGCCACGAGCGGTGCACTGGGAGTCGCTGAATTTCTAAACTCTCAGTCACAGGACTTAGCTACCTATGCAACCAATCCGCTCTGGCAGGTCGTAAGCGGCTCGTTCAAGCTCCGCCAATTTACTTCGGATGGGTACGTCAAGATGGTGCCCAACACAAACTACTCGGGAACTCCCAAACCCACAATCGGCGCGTTGGAGGAGTTTCCCTATACCAGCGATGCCGCTGAGTTCAACGCCCTCCGCAGTGGCAACCTGACCATCGGTTACGTACCACCATCGGACATCCACGAGGCATCGTCCGTGGAGAAGGCGGAGGGCTACTCTCTCAACCCCTGGTACTTCTTTGGCATTGATGTCTTGCCCTACAACTACACCAATCCCACCGTCGGGCCCATGTTCGAACAGTTGTACTTCCGCCGGGCGCTCCAGTCGCTGATTGATCAGCCCCAGTACATCAAAGCCTTCGACGCCGGTATTGGCACAGTCGACAACGGCGTCATCCCCACATTCCCCAAGAACAACCCGGACGCTACCTCGACCGAGAGTAAGGGCCAGTTGAATCCATTCAGTCCCAGTAAGGCCGTCTCCCTGTTGAAGTCCCATGGTTGGTCAGTTCACCCCGGGGGTACCACTACCTGTCACGATCCCGGAACGGCGGCTAACCAGTGCGGTTCTGGCGTGAAGGCTAATCAGGCAGCCAGCTTCTCGCTGATCTACGCGAGTGGGTCAGCTGAGCTGTCCCAGGAAGTCGCGGCCTTCCAGTCTTCCTTGAAGGCCAAGGCGGGGATCACGCTGACGATCGACTCGGCTCCGGCGCCCGACGTTTTCAGCCGAGTCTTCACCTCCTGCACCTTCGCAAACCCTTGCAGCGGGTGGGACGTCGCCGATTGGGCACCCGGAATCACTGAGTCGTACCCGGGCGGGATCGCCACCGGTGAGACTCTGTTCTCGCTCCAGGCGGACAACGTCGGCGACTATCAGAACGCCCGCAACCAGACCCTCCTGAACGCGACGTTCCATGCCCCGACGACTAGCGCAGAGTTCAGCGCCCTTCACAAATACGAAAACTACGCCAATACGCAACTCCCCTACATGCTCTTCCCATTCGGGCCTTACCAGATCACTATGTACAAGAAGAACCTCCACGGCCTCGTCCCCCAGAGTATTTACGGGGGATTGTTCCCGGAGTACTACCGGCTCGGATAGGCGGCGGTGGGCCAGTCCTAGGG
>JBAQYY010000192.1:0-3688 GCA_049790415.1 Candidatus Dormiibacterota bacterium
CGGCGAAGCTCAGCCGGAGTGACGGCCGCCAGCCGCTCGGAATAGCTCTCCAAGTAGCGCTGATCCAGCCCATGTGCCCTGACTTGGGACAGCGAACTGGCTAGCCCGGCCTGCGTCTGGAGCATGATCACCCGCACCCCCGCCAGGTAGTTCCGGCTCTCCTCGAGCTCGGCCGGTTCAACCTCCACTGTCGCCAGGCGGCCCAGCTCGTAGATCACCTCGACATAGGAAGCAGCGGTCACCTCGGTGCGCACATCGAGGCTGGCTCCGAGGAAGCTGTCTCTGAGGTGGGCCTCCGACATGGTGTGGGGGCTGTAGGTGTAGCCCTTGTCCTCGCGCAAGTTGGCCATCAGGCGCGAGCTGAAGCTCCCGCCCAGCAGGGCTGACGCCAAGGCCAAAGGGATTTGGTCAGGTTGCCCGACTGGAGGTCCGCTGGTCCCCAACATGATCACGGTTTGGACCGATCCGGGCCGGTCGATAAAGGTGACCTCTGGTCTAGCTTGTGCTCGGACGGCCGGGACCCCGACCACCCTAGGGGCCCCCCGCCAGCTGGCGAAGGCGCTCCGGAGCCGCGCCATCGTCCTCTTCGGCTCGACGTCGCCGACCACGGTTACCTGGGCCGCGCCGGGGACGAAGGTAGCCCGGTGCAGGTTTGCTAGGTCGCGGCTGGTGGTCTTTTTCACCTCGGCCTCGTCCGGTTCCGGCCGCCCGTAGGGGTGGCGTCCGTAGATGAGGCGCTGGAGGGCCTCGCCGGCCAGGAACTGAGGCGTGGCCCGAGCGGTGCGAAGTCCCTCGATCAGCTTGACTCGCTCCGTTTCCAGTTCGTCGGCGGGAAAGGCGGGCTCAGTGACGACGGTGCAGACCAGCCGGTAGAGGTCCTCTTCCGCCTCGGCCAAGGCGGAGGCGGAGACGTGGAGCCGATCGTGGTCCTGCTGGATTTGCAGCGACCCGCCGAGGCGTTGAATAGCCTCCGACACCGCCTCTTGGTTCAAGGTCTTGGTCCCCAGCAGTATCCCCGCCCGAAGCAGTTCGCTGGTAGCAGCACGGGGGCCAATGGCCGCCCCGGCGGGCACGGTGAGTCGAAGTTCGATCCGGGGAACACTGGGGCGGGCGACGACCATCACGTCGAGCCCGTTGTCCAGCCGCGCTCGCCCGGGCCGACCCACACGCAGGGCCGGCACGGGGCCGGGTCGAGGGACGGCTGGGGAGACCTCGGGTGTCCGGCTGGTGGAGCTCAAGGCTGGCTACCCTCATCTCCAGGCAGCCAGTGGAGGACGGTGGAGTGCTGCGGCTGGAGCCACCGGGCGATCGCCTGCTGCACCTGCTGGGCCGTCACCTTCTGATAGAGCGCGGGCAGTTCATCGGCGAGCTCGGGCCGGTTGTGCACCGAGGCCAGAACCCCGAGCTCGCTGAGGCGTCCCAGACGACTGTCGGTGCTGGCGTGGTACGAGCCCAGCTCGCGGCGCTTGGCCCGCAGTAGCTCGTCGGCGGTCGGACCCTCGTCGGCGATCTGGGCCAGTTCCTCATCGATGGCGGTCACGGCGGCTCTCGTGGAGAAGCCGGGGCGGGGAGTGGCCTCGATAGTGAAGAGAGCTGGGCCTTTGAACTCGAAGGCATCTCCGATCGGGAAGTGGGGACCGCCGTCCACGTGCAAGAGAATCTCGCGTTCCCGGATGAGGCGCCGCTGCAGCCGCGAGGAGCGGCCGTCGGCGAGGATCCGGGCGGCTAGGGCCAGGGGCAGATGATCGGGCGTCCCAAACGGTGCAGTGCGATAGCCGATGGCGACTCTGGGATTGGGAGCGAGCGGATCGTGGCGCTCATGCTCGGCACGCTGGGTTGGAGTGGGCTCGGCCGTGTCTGGTTCGGTGGGCGCCGGCCGGGCGGCGACCGCGCCGAAGTGGCGCTCCACCACCTGCAGGGCCTGATCCTCCTCGAAGTCGCCGACGATCACCAGGGTGGCGTTGCCAGGGCCATACCACGTTTCGTAGAAGGCCCGGGCGTCCGCCACCGTGGCCGCTTCCAGGTCGGCGAACTCGCCATAGAAGTTGTGGGCGTTGGGATAGGTCGAGAAGGCGTACTGAGATAGCCAGAGCCAGGAGAAGCCACCGTAGGGTCGATTCAGGACGTTGACCCTGACCTCCTCCTTGACCACGTCGATCTGGTTCCGCAGGGTGGTCTCGTTGAGGTCGAGGTTCTCCATCCGGTCGGCTTCGATGTAGCAGGCCATCTCCAGCGCTGAGGCGGGGAGGATCTCGAAGTAGTTGGTGTAGTCGTGCCTGGTGGAGCCATTGAGGATGCCCCCGGCTCCGGTGATGAGGCGGCCGAAGTCCGCCTTGGGCACGGTCGCCGTCCCCTGGAACATGAGGTGCTCGAAGAGATGGGCGAAGCCGGTCCGTCCCTCTTCCTCGAGCCGAAAGCCGGCTCGGTAGTACATTCCCACGGCCACGGTCGGGGAGGTACGCTCCGAACTGAGGATCACATCGAGGCCGTTCTTCAGCCGCAGGCGTCGGAGACGGGGCCCCGGGGCGGAGCTTTTGGCCACGGCGGCTGATCCTACCACTGGCCTGAAGGGACTCCCTTGAGAGTGGCTCGGACTTGGGAGACTTACTTTTCCGTGGCGGAGCAGTAACGGAACTTAAAGTTCTGTGACCAAAATCACATTCCCGTCAACGGAACTGGTTAGAGTATGCAACGGCCTCGACTGACTTCCCGACTCTTTCGGCGACCGATCGTAAGAGCCGGCTCGAAAGCCAGGGCCATGTCTCGGGAGCCATCCAGCCCCCGAGATGCGCCGATGCCGGGGTTGATGCCCCGGGAGACGACAAGTAAACAACCCGGGGGACTAGGAGGTCGATCTTGATGGAAGGACCCAAGATGGCGCGGCACTTGCCTCGCCGCCTGAAGGGGGGACTTGGACTGGCTGCCGCCGTGGCTGCGTTCGGTCTGGTGGCTGCCACCGCTGCGATGACGGTCGGAGCCTGGACGTTCAGCTTGACGACATCGACCTACACGGGTAGTACCCAGACGGCCGTTGCCAACGCCGGCCAATCGATCCACGACACCGCTCTCGTTACCGAGACTGCGGGGCACCCCTACTACGTTGAGCAGGGGACGGTGACCTTTGATCTTTATTCGAACTCGAGTTGCACCGGGACAGCTGTTTACTCCGACGTAGTCGACTACACGGCTGCAGAAGTGGACAAGAGCTCGACCACCGCGAGCTTCACCAGCGGCTCGTACTCATTGCCGACCTCGATCACAGCCCAGACCAATTACGCGTGGAACGTCACTTACGTTGACTCCGTCGAGTCCAAGACCGCGACGAACAGCTGCAACGAGGGCGTCACCGTCTACGCCCAGAACCAAGGGTCGGTTGCAACTATTCCCACCCCCAACAGTGGGGATCCCGGCACCGCCCTGTCGGACAGCGCCCAGGTGACCGGGATTGTGGACCCGGCGGGGACTGACACCGTCAGCTTCGCTCTCTACCTCGAGGATCCCAGTGATCCGGGTAGCTGCGCCGACGGCACCCTGATCAACGACTTCGGAGCCTCCCCGCTTGTGGGCGGTACCTCGGGACCGTGGACCGCGACGTCCAGCGGCAGCTTCGCGCCGACCGCGGCGGGAACCTACCTGTGGCAGGTCCAGTTCAATGCGGTCAGCGATCCCAACAACCTGAGCAGTCAGG
>JBAQYY010000193.1:0-3583 GCA_049790415.1 Candidatus Dormiibacterota bacterium
AGCGGCAGATCGCTTGGCCCAGTCGCTGCACGCGGCCCGGGGCGCCCACGGCATCGATCCCGAGTTGGATTCGCTGCTTGACCAAGCTGAGGAGGGTGTCGCCTCCCTGCGTGAGCTGCAACTCTCGATCAGTTCCTACGTGACCCAGCTGCCCGACGACAGCCGGCGGCTGGCTCAGGTCGAGGAGCGCCTCGACCTCCTGGAGCGGTTGGCGCGCCGCCACGGGGGATCACTCGACTCAGCCCTGGCCCGCCGTGAGCAGGCGCGGAGCGTGCTCCAGGCGGTCGATGAAGGCGAGGGGGGTCTGAGTCGACTAGTGACCGAGGTCGCCGCGGTGGAAGAGAGACTGGGGGAGGAGGCGCAGGGGCTATCAGTGCTTCGGACCCAGGTGGCCGAGAGCCTGGCTCGAGCGGTGACGGGCGACCTCCGGCGGATGCTCATGCCCAAGGCGGCCTTCCAGGTGCGTATCTGGCAGGTCGAGGATGAGGCGGGCATCCCGGGGCCCAACCAAGCCCGCCTCGCGACTGGACCCAGCGGCTGGGACCGGGTCTCCTTCGACCTCTCCGCCAACCCCGGGGACCCGGCCCGTCCGCTCAGCGAGGTGGCCTCCGGAGGTGAGCTGTCCCGAGTTGCTCTCGCCCTGCTCTCCCACCTCACCCGGGAGTCGGGCGTCTCGACGGTGGTATTCGACGAGATTGACCAGGGCCTGGGGGGCGAGGCCGCCAACCGCGTCGGCGACCTCATGCGGGAAGTGGCGGATCACCACCAGGTGATCTGCATCACCCACCTGGCTCCCATCGCTGCTCGCGCCGATACCCACCTGGTGGTGACCAAGTCAGAGCGCCAGGGTCGACCCTTCAGTGAGGTGACGGAGGTGGCCGGATCCGCGCGGGTGGATGAGTTGGCCCGCCTGCTGGCCGGAGAGGCGACACCGGGGGCAGCCCGGGCCCATGCCGAGGAGCTCCTGATCGCGGTGGGCAGCGGCCCGGCGGCGGGCTGAGCCATGGCCACTCCAGAGCAGGTGGAGGAGCTGGAGAGGCTGACCTCGGTGCTGGCCGAGGCCCAGCGCGGAGACCTCGATCTGGGCACCGTCGAGCTGGCCGAGCTCAGCCAGCGACTGCGAGGTGAGGTGGAGGAGGGCGGCGAGCTGGACCTGCTCTGGGCCGCCGAGTCCCTCCAGATCCTCGCCCGGCTTCTCGACCTCAAGATGGGCCGCCATCTGGAAGGGGCCACCGACGCCGCCCTGCTTGGCGACGCCGAGCTGATCGAGGAGGAGGATCCCGGGGCGCGCCTGGCGGAGTACCGCCTGTTCAAGGCGGCGGCGGGAGTTCTGCTCGCGGATGCCAGCGCCGGGCCCAAGGCCTTCCTGCGGGTGCTGGGGCTGCCAGTCGAGCCCCAGGCGAGCCTGCAGCTGAGCCCCGAGGTGCTCGCCGGGGCGCTCGGCGAACTACTGGCCCGACTGCCCGAACCCACCGAGCTGGAGTTGACCCTGCCCCGCTACTCGGTGACCGAGAAGATGGACGAGCTGCGCCTGCTACTGACCGAGCGGCGCGCGCTGCACTTCGACCAGGTCTTCGCAGCGGCCCGGGACCGGCTCGAGGCGGTCGCCTTCTTCCTGGCGCTCCTGGAGTTGATCTGGGCTGGCGAGGTTGCCTGTACTCAGGCCGGACCCGATCGACCGATCCTGGTGGAGAGTTCCAGTGGCGGCTGAGTTGAGCGAGTCCGAGGCAGGCGTAGCTGCCGCCCTGATCGCGGTGCTCTTCGTGCGGGCCGAGGCGATTTCCGTCAGCGAATTGGCCCACACCCTGGATCTCAGCCCGGATGCAGTCGAGGAGGCGGCCAGTGCCGGCGCGACCCTGCTTCAAGGCAGCGGCCTGATGCTGCAGAGCCACCGCAACGAGCTCCAGCTGGTCAGCCATCCCCAGGCGGCCTGGGCGGTGGAGCGGGCTCTGCGTCCCGAGGTGGCCGGCAGGCTCTCCAAGCCAGCCCTGGAGACGCTGGCCATCGTCGCCTACCGGCAGCCGATCACCAGAATCGCCATTGAGGCCATCCGGGGGGTCAACTGCGAGGCGGTCTTGGAGAGCCTGACCCGGCACGGGCTGGTCGACGAGGTGGGTCGGGAAGAGGGACCGGGGCACCCGCGCCTGTTCGGGACCACCTTGCGCTTCCTGCAGGTGGTGGGGATCTCCCAGGTCGAGGAGCTGCCTCCCCTGGAGCGCGTCGATCCCCAGACCTGGCTGGATCCGGACCGCGGCACCGAAGAGCCCGATGCCGGGTGAGCGCCTGGGCCGCTGGCTGGCTCGCTCCGGAGTAGCGTCCCGCCGCGAGGCCGACCGGCTGGTCGCCGCTGGGCGGGTCACCGTGGACGGCCAAATCCCGCCGCCCGAGGGCCGGCTGATAGATCCCGAGCGGGAAGAGGTCCGGCTCGATGGTCGTCCCCTCGTCCAGCGCAACATCCAGCGCCGCTACCTCGCTCTCAACAAGCCGGTGGGCGTGGTCTCGACCGCGCGGGATCCGGGCGGCCGGCCCACTGTCCTGGGTCTGGTCGAAGACCACAAAGGTCTCTTCCCGGTGGGCCGCCTCGACCTCGACTCCCGGGGCTTGATGCTGCTCACCGACGATGGCGATCTGGCCCTCCGGCTGACCCATCCCCGCTACCGGGTGGTGAAGACCTACCGGGTGACCATCAAGGGACCAGTTCGCCAGGAGCAGTTGACCGCCCTGCGCCTGGGACCGATCCTGGTCGACGGCCCCACCAATCCGTTGGAGATCCGGCTCCTCCGGAGCGGGCCCCGACGCTCTTTGTTGCTGATCGAGCTGGCCGAGGGCCGGCAGCGACAGATCCGCCGGATGTGCGCCGCGGTGGGGGCCAAGGTTGAGGATCTGGAGCGCGTCGCTATCGGCAGTCTCCGACTGGGAACTCTGACCTTGGGGAGGTCCCGGGAGCTGACCGAGGGAGAGGTGCGGCGGCTTCGTCTCTCGGTGGGGCTCAAATGAGCAGAGTGGCCCCGGTGGTGACCATCGACGGACCGGCTGGAGTCGGCAAGTCCACCGTCGGCCGCCGGGTGGCCCGGGTTCTCCGCCTTCCCTTCGTCGACACCGGAATCTTCTACCGCGCCCTGACCGTGGCGGCCAGTCGGGCGGGCATCGGGGCCGGGGACAGTCGGGCGCTTCAGGAGCTGGCCCAGGCAGTCCATCTGGAGGTCAACTCCGACCCCGATCCGGTTCCCGGTGCCTGGCAGGCGCGGGTCGACGGCCAGGCCCTGGCGGAGGAACTCTGGGACTCGCGCCTGGCCACCTTGCTGGCGGATATCGCCCGCCAGCCGGAGGTGCGTCAGGCACTGCTGGCGGCGCAGCGGCACCCCGCCGCAGCGGGTGTGGTCGCCGTCGGTCGTGACACCGGAACCGTGGTCTTCCCCGACGCGGACTGCAAGGTCTACCTGGATGCCCCTGCCGAGGTGAGGGTGGGGCGGCGGCGCAAGGAACTCCTCAGCCGAGGGCGGGATGCCTCGGACGAGGTCCTCCGGGCCGACGTCCTTACCCGCGACCAGACCGACATCAGTCGCCTCCACGCTCCCCTGGC
>JBAQYY010000194.1:0-9943 GCA_049790415.1 Candidatus Dormiibacterota bacterium
GATGTTGGGACATGACCCTACGCCGCTGATGGTGACGCCATGGGTCTTTCCGAACCCAATCCGCAATCCGTTGCCCACAATTCCGTTTTCACCGATCACTCGCCGGGCTGCGTTTATGGTCTGACTCGAGGTGACCCAGTCCCCCGGTGTTCCCGTGCTCACTGAGCCAAATCCGATCCGGTCGGGCACGGTGATCTGGAGGGGGCGATTGAGGTTAGGTCGTACCCACAAGAAGAAGGCCAGCCGGGTGCCGACGAAGCCGAGCACTGTCGTGGCCATAGCCGGCAGGGTGCGCCGGGTCAGGACGCCCATGGTGACCCCCAGAGCGAAGGCGAACGCCGCGTAGGCGACCGGCACGATGTCGCGTTCGTCAAAGAACCCGAAGGGGTTCATGTTGATCCGATCGAATGGTGCTGACCACCAGGTGACCATCAGACTGAGCAGCCCGGCCACGGCCACGCTGGCCAGGCCCATGACGCCGACCTTGATGGCCAGCCAGCGAGTGCGGGTGACGCTCTGGGTCCAGGCGAGGCGATAGGTGCCGGTCTCCAACTCGCGGGCAATCAGAGGCGCCCCCCAGTAGACCCCGACCAAACCGGGGACTACTACCAGGAGGACTCCGAGCACGGTTTGCAAGACCGAGTAGTGCTGGAGAAAGGCCGCTTTGGCACTTGAGCAGTCGTTGTGCGCCTGGCACGTCACAACCGATGTGTTGTAGAGGTGAGCCAGGCTTAGACCGGTCACCAGCAGGATGATGGTCAGGACTGCTAGCGCAGCCAAGGCGACCAGGATCTGGGCCCGGTATTGGCGCCAGGTCAGCCAGGTCATCGCTGGATCTTGAGAGTGGCCAGACGAGCTCGCTTCGCCGCCGGTGCCTGGCGCATGTACGCCAACACCAGGTCTTCCATGCCGACTTGCTCGACAGCCCAGGTGGGGTCCAGGATTGGCTCGTCAGTGCGCACCAGCAAGGTGCTCTGACGCTCGGTATGACTTTCTTCTATGACCTGTTGGTTGGCTGGCAGGGTGCTCGGGTCGCGACGGGGTCCAATCAGACGGCGGTGCGACCCGAGCAACTTCTCGATCTCCCCCTCTACCTGCACGCGGGAGGCTGCCAGCACGATCAGGTAATCGCAAACCCGCTCAAGGTCAGCGACGAGATGGGAGGAGAGCACCACGCTGACTTGGCTGCCCGCCACCATCTCCATCAGGCCTTGCAGGAACTCGCGACGAGCCAGGGGGTCCAGGCTCGCCACCGGCTCATCGAGGATCAACAGCTGGGGGCGCTTGGCAATCGCCAGCGTCAGCGCCAGCTGAGCCCGCTGTCCACCCGAGAGCGAGCCCGCCCGCTGGCCGGGATCCAGGTCGAGTTGTTCGATCCGACCGTGGGCGAGGTCGCTGTCCCAGCTCGGGTTCAGGTGCGCCCCGAGCCGGAGATGGTCCACAACCCGCAAGCTGGAATAGAGGGGAGTGTCTTGGGCGACGAAACCGATCCGGCTGATCTGCGCGCCAGTGGCGGCCGGTGGATCACCGAGGACAGTTACCGAGCCCGAGGTCGGCGACAGCAGGCCGGCGGCCAAAGAGAGCAGGGTTGTCTTGCCGGCGCCGTTTGGTCCAACCAGACCGACGACCCGACCGGTGGGAATTGCCAGAGTGCAGTCGGACAGCGCCCACCGGCGCCCGTAGCGCTTTCCCAAACCGGTCGTCTCAATGGCGGCGATCAAGCTATGTCCTCCTCGGTGGCAGAACGAAAGCTGTCCAGGAACAGCGCCTCGATGCTCTCCTCGTCGAGGCCCGCCAGGCGCGCCTTGGCCAGCCAGCGCCGAAGGTCATGGCGCAGGGGACGAAGCTCGGCCAGGGGGCGATCGCTCAAAGTCTTGGTCACGAAAGTGCCGATTCCCGGACGGGCTGCCACCAACTCCTCATGTTCGAGTTCCCGATAGGCCTTCAGGACTGTGTTGGGGTTGATCGCCAGCCGCGCCACTACTTCCTTGACGGTGGGTAGCTGGTCTCCCTCGCGGAGAAGGCCCAGCCGCAGGGCTTGTCGGACTTGGTGAACGATCTGAAGATAGGGAGAGACGCCCGAGCGCGTGTCCAGGTGAAACTCGATCATTCCAACTCCACTCATTTAGCTAGTTACCTAGATAAATATACCCATGGACTCCGCACCTGTCAACTACGGATCCCTAGGGGGACGGGCATTACGCCCCGTGGAGCCTTTGTCGGTACCTGGTAGACCCTTAGCCGGTTCCGGAGCCCTGCAAGGCTGGACGCACTTGGCGGTGACCTCTTGTGCGGAGGTTTTCGGTGCGGGACTCTACTCGGCTCGCCGCAACGATCGAACCTACCTCACTGGGCCGGGCGTACCAATAGCCCTGGCCGAACTCCACTCCCAGCGATCGCACCGTGGTTGCCTCCGCCTCGGTCTCCACTCCTTCAGCTATCAGACGGCAGTTGGTAGCTCGGGCAAAGTGGCAGAGAGCCACAATCATTGCTTTGCGGGCCGGGTCGGCGTCGACTCCCCGGACCAGCCCGATGTCCAGCTTGACGAAGTTGGCGTTCAACTCAACGATATGGGAGAAGTTGGCGATTCCCGCGCCGGCATCGTCGACCGCTGTTTGCACTGGGCCGAGCTGGCGAATGGCGTCGTGCAGCGCTCGATAGTCGGTGACCACCTCGTGCTCGGTAATTTCCAAGACCAAGGGACGGTCGGCGAGATCGAGGATGGACCGCAGGCGGGACGGTTTGTCCAACAGGCGCGGTGAGATGTTGAGGTTGAGCAAGAGTCCCGCTGGAAGCTCGCGGGCGGCCCTTACGGCGCGCTCTAACGTCGCCAATTCCAATTCCCTCCCTAGCCCAACGCTCCAGGCAGCGGAGAAGCGGACGTCCGGAGCTTCGCCATCGGTGAAGCGGGTGAGAGCTTCGTAACCCACGACGGCGCCGCTTTGGATATCCACGATAGCCTGGAAAACAGGGTGAAATGCCCGGCTCGTGACGATCTCTCGGATCAGGGTTCGTCGGCCCGTCAGCAGGCGCTCTGCGTGGAGGTCGAGAGCCAGCAAGGCACCGGCGGCGGATCCGAAATCCGCGATCACCGGAAGGTTGTCGATTACGGCGTCGGCTTTGGCGCTGTGAAGTGAACCGGCGATGAGAAGTCCCAACGTGGCACCTTGGTGGCGGATAGGAGCATAGGAGACACCGTGGATCTGCGCCGCCGCCATCGCGCGTCCGTAGTCGCCGTCCTCCTGCCGCTGCCGCCAAGGTTCAATCCAGGGTCCTCCGGCGGCGCGTTCGAGCAGGTAAGCAGCCCGAGCCGGGGGAAACGCCTCCCCAGCCGACAGGGGCAGGGATACCGGCGCATCGATGGCAAGGACGGTGGCGGTCCCGGACGGGCTGAAGACGACGACCACGGAGAAGTCCACCCCGTTGAGGTTCCGGAGCTCGTTACAGATGGCGCGGGCTGTCTCCGTTGAACTCGCGCCGGGCCGGAGCCGGTCTATCGCCCTAGCCACATCCTGGCGCTGTTGCTGCCGCAGAATTGCGCCCCGCACGATCTGGACT
Organism: Candidatus Dormiibacterota bacterium; assembly: GCA_049790415.1. Lineage (GTDB taxonomy): Bacteria > Chloroflexota > Dormibacteria > Aeolococcales > Bog-877 > Bog-877. The sequence continues at coordinate 3,559 of JBAQYY010000194.1, forward strand.
ATGACTACCAGCAGGAGGAGCGCCAAAAGAAGAGCGACCAGGTCGCCGATTGAGATGGACTCCTTGCCGTTGATCTCGGTGAGCAGCTCTCCCAGCAGCGCTGCGGCGGCGAAGCCACCGGCGGTCCGGTAAGCGCCGGCAGGGCGGGCGGAAACCGAACGGAAGGCCACGCCGGTGAGGAGAACCATCTGTGAGTTGGCGGGATCGCCGGCGCCCACCACTACCAATAGCACCACCCCGATGCAGGCGGCATCGCCCTGCCAGTTGAAGCCACCTGCCCGGTAGGAGTGAATCCACCACCAGGCCAACCATGCCAGTCCGGCGACACCGGCCCACTTCAGCGTGGGGCCTGCATGGGAGTCCAAGAGCGTAAGAGGTGCAGCCGCGATCAGTCCGATCAGCGCGATGAGCAAAAGTGACCAGCGAACCCGCCCGAGGAGATCCTCGGAGGCCGGTACATGCTTCCAGGCTCGGGAGAACCAGGCCTCCACGACTTGCCTCGCCATTGTTGATCCAGTCCCTGCCTGCAAGTGCACCGACCGAATGCGGCCGAGCCAAGTTCACCTTGGCCCCTGAGAGGACGGTGCCTGCGACGTAAGGGTGAAGATCTAGCTTCAGACTTGGCCCCGGACTTCCTGCCAAAGGCGGGCCCCGGGAGGTGACGATCGCGCCGCCGTCAAGGGGATTCACGGCGGGGAAAGGTAATGGAGATCGACGCGATCGGCGAGCCAGATCGGATCTGCCGGAGTGCCGGACCAGTCCTCGCCGACCGGTGGCTCCCAGCACGGAGTTCGTAGCCAGCGCCTAACTGCAGACCGCATCTCGATCCCAAAGACACCGAAGCTGGCGGGGACGGATCCAGGAAATCTCCTCCCGGATCCACGATGCTATGGCGATGCCTAAGGCGGTAATCGTGGGCGGGCGAGGTCAGGCAGGCTGGGCCGTCGGCCAACGGCTGGTTCAGGGGGGGTGGTCAGTTACCGCCACGTCGAGCGTAGCCCAGCCGGGTCCGACCGAGAAGGACGAGGTCCGTTGGGTCCAGTTCGTCAGGGATGAGAACAGCGAATTAAGCCAGGTCATCCCCGCCGGCACCGATCTTGTGGTCGACGTGACCGCCTACACGCCAGCCCACGGACAACAGCTCTTGGCGCTCAAGGAGCGGATCGGCGCTGCCATCGTGATGTCGACCATATCCGTCTACTCGGACGCAGCCGGGCGGTCGCTTGACGAGGCAGCTGACGAGGCGAGCTTCCCGGCTTGGCCAGTACCCATCCCCGAAGACTGGGTGCGACTGGCTCCCGGAGACCAAAACTACTCGACCCGCAAAGTAGCCCTGGAGAACACTCTGCGCGAGAGCGCCCCCTGGCCTCTGACGATCATCCGTCCCGGCGCCATCCACGGCCGTCACAGCCACCACCTTCGGGAGTGGTACTTCATTAAGAGGGCACTTGATGGGCGCCGCCAGGTAGTCCTCCCTTTTTCGGGAGCGAGCATCTTCCAACCGACCGCCTCCGCCAATTTGGCCGAACTGGTACTCCGGGCGGCTGAACAACCTGGTAACCGCACTCTCAATTGCGGCGACCTCGATCCTCCTTCCGTCGCCCAGATCAGCGAAATCGTGGACGCGCTGATGGATCATCCAACCGAACGCGTCCTGGTGTCGGGTCCAGAGCCAGAACCGACGGTGGGCAATCATCCCTGGGCCACACCGAGACCAGTTGTGGTCGACATGGCTCGAGCAAAGTTGGAGATCGGCTACCAACAACCGCTGAGCTACGCCGATGCCCTCGCCGACACCATCTCCTGGGCCGTCGAAGCCACCGCTGGGCGCGACTGGCGCGACGTATTCTCCCGGCTAGCGGCTTACCCAACCGATCTCTTCGACTACCAGTCCGAGGATGCTTTCCTGTCCCGCCTGGCCGAGCGGGGACGCCAAAGGAGTTGACCGAGCGTGGGTCGGTCCAAGGGTCGCTGAGCGCTCGATAGACTCCTGGCGGTGCTCCACTTGACGACTCCGGTGGCAGTTCTGGTGCTCGCCGGAGTACGGACCTATCCGGACCCCGTGTTAGAGAAGCGGCCGGGCAATCTCTCCCAGGCGAGTCTGGGTCATCCTGAGCAACTGGGTCACCTGGCGGAGGAACTTGCCGGCCGCGGCTTCCGAGGTAAGCCTAGGGAGCCCGTTGGACACGCGGCGATCCAGGGCCAGAAATCGCTGGCGCAGTTCGTCATCCTCGACCCACTCCGCTAGCTGACGTACCCGCCTGGCCGACTCCCACAATTCATGGTCGATGCCGGCCGGGCGGGGCGACACTGCCCAGGAGCCGGTGGCCTTGGCGGTCTTGATCTCCCAGTGATGGACGTCCCACACCGCCCGCATGTACAGCTCCAGCGCCTCCTGGAAGTCGATCACGATCTGCCGCCGGCGCTCCACTTGCCTGTCGAGCTTCTCCTCGCGCTTCCAAGCGACGTCCTGGCGATCGCGAAGAAAGCGGCCGGCCGATCCCCCGGCCAGCCCGACAGCGGCCCCACCGAGCGTGAATGCGCCCGTCGTGAGCGCGGTCCCATCCAGCACTTCGTGCCGATCATATGCCGCTTCGACGAGGACTGCGCCCTTCTCGCTCGGGGGCGCCCGAAGACTCGGCCAGGATTGACGGACCGCTCTGGCGGCGAGATCACGGAAGGTGCTCAGGTCTGGCCCACTTCATGAGTGCTGCAGGCCGAGGTCCTCGGCCTGCACCGATGCTGGCAGACGATCAGATACGCCGGTCGGTCTCGGGGTCGGGACGACCATCGAAGTAGCGGTCGAGCACTTGGCTGAACACCTTCTCCTGGGGCGCCGCCCGCAGGAACAGGGTCATCGAGGAGCGCAGTTTCATCGCGTCAACCAGGCCAAAGATCTCGTCAGCGCTCCGGCCGCGCATCCGGGCCAAGATTTCGGCGCACTCAACTAGGCGCGGGCCGAGAAGCGGGTGGTCCACATAGGCCACGGCCTCCGCCAAAGAAGAGACGGCGAAATGGCTGGAGATAGCGCTCTTTCCCAGGCCGCCTACCTGGGGAAGAACGAACCACATCCAGTGTCCCGTCTTACGGCCCAGGCGTAGCTCGGAGAGGGCACGCTGGTAGGTCCCGGCGGCCTCTTGCGCGGCAACAAACCGCCCTAAATCAAAGGGATCTTCGGAATTGGTCACCCACTCGGCTCCGTCCTACCTCGACTCGACCCCCGTGGCAACGACCGGCTCATCTGCTCGCCGAGGAGGTTCTCTTGGCGGCTTATTCGGCATGCCCTCGAGTCTGAAGTTCTGTTCTGCCCAACACAAGGCGGCCGGACCCGGGTCGGGCGTAGGCTGGAACGGTAGACGTCCCATGTAATCACCACCGGGAGGCCACGACCATGAGCCCAGCCGACGACTTCAACTCCCGCAACATCGCCGAGTTCCGAGCCAACGGGGGCAAGCTTGGCGGTAACTTTGAGGGTGCCCCAGTTCTCCTCCTCCACAGCACCGGAGCGCGGAGCGGCGAAGAGCGAGTCAGCCCAGTCATGTATATGGCCGACGGGGAGCGCTACTTGGTGTTTGCCTCCAAGGGCGGAGCACCGACCAATCCCGCCTGGTACCACAACCTGATGGCCCGCCCAGAAGCCACTATTGAGGTTGGTAGCGACACCGTAGAAGTCACCGCTGTGCCCTTGACAGGCAAGGAGCGCGACGAGTTCTACGGTCGGCAGTCAACGCTCCATCCGGGTTTCGCCGAATATCAGGCCAAGACCAAGCGGACAATCCCGGTCGTCGCGCTCAATCCCAAGCCGCCGAGCTGAGAGCTGCGGCGTCCTCGAGGCGTCCTCGGGCGGAGATCGGCGTAACGACGGCGACACCGTCCCAATCCCGGAGAACCCTCGGCGGGCGACCCGCCCCTGAAGTGAGCTGGCCGGCCGACTCAGCCTCTTTGGAGATTAGTTCGATTCCCGAACCAATCCGCTAAGATGGGAATGTGGCCACTGGATCCGCCCCCGAGGCAGGATTCGTGCGACCTGAACTGGGGCCCACGGTGGAGGCGCTCACCCGGGTGGCACGGATATTGGAGAGAGCCTCTCCTGAGCTGAGCCTCTCGCACTACCGGGTGCTAAGCATGATCTGGGCAGGGAACGGACGAGCGTCCCGCTTGGCTGAGCGACTCGCGCTGGGCAAGCCAGCCATCAGCGCGGCGGTTGAGTCACTGGTGGCCCGAGGACTCATCGCCCGATCGAGCCTCGATCCCGATCGCCGGGTGGTCCACCTGGAGATCACCCCCAAGGGGTTCTCAGCGCTGGCGACGGCCGAGCTGGCCATGTCGAGGGAACTCGCACATCTTCTCGAACACGCGCCGAATCAGGTGGGGACAAGGGCGGCCTTGAAAAACCTCTCGTTGGCCGTCGCAGCGCGACAGGCCGCCCATCAGGTCGACGCCCGGGCTCCTGACCACCTCCCGGAATCCATCTCGTGAGGCCAACCCTCCCCACTGGCAGGCCGGCTGGATGGGTTCGCCGCCTCCTCCCCTACCTGCGGCCTCACCGCCGGGCCATCTTCATATCCCTGGCCGCGGCGGTCGTCGCCAGCGCCTGTCAGGCGGCCGCGCCCCTGGTGGCTCGCCAGATCCTCGACAACGTGATCCTCCACCACCGCTCCCCCATGGCCCCTTGGTTGGGAGCGCTGATCGGGATTGGAATCCTCACCTTCCTGGCCGCCCACCTGCGCCGCTACCAGGGAGGTCGAGTGGCTCTCGACGTGCAGTACGACCTCCGCAACGCCATGTACGACCGACTTATGGAGCTCGACTTCGCCAGCCATGACCGGATGCCCACCGGGCAACTGGTCTCGCGGGCCAACTCCGACTCCACTCTGGTCCAGGGCTTGCTGGCCTTCTTCCCCACCGTCAGCGGCAACCTGCTCCTGCTGGTCAGCTCGCTGGTGATCATGGTCGTGCTCTCACCGTTACTGGCGGTGATCAGCCTGATCGTGGCCCCCGCCCTCCTGATCGTGTCCTACCGCATGCGCTCGCAGATCTTTCCCGCCACCTGGGACGGCCAGCAGAAGGAAGGAGAGGTCGCCCAGATCGTCGACGAGGACGTCAACGGGGTGCGCATCGTCAAGGCCTTTGGCCAGGAAAGACGCGAGCTGCTGCGGCTGACCGCCGCGGCTCAGCGCCTCTACGGGTCCCGGATGCGGGCCGTGCGGCTGCAGGCGCGCTACCAGCCGGTGCTGCAGGCACTGCCCACCTTGGGACAGGTGGCGGTGCTGGGGCTGGGCGGGTGGATGGCCCTCAACCACCAGATCACGCTGGGTACCTTCCTGGCCTTCTCGACCTACCTGACCTCGATGATGTCGCCGGCCCGAATGCTGGCCGGAATGCTCACCATCGCCCAGCAGGCACGGGCTGGCCTGGAACGGATCTTCGACCTCCTCGACTCGCGCCCGGAGATCGAGGACTCTTCTTCAGCCGTCGAGCTACCCGACATCCGGGGCCGTATCCAGCTCCGCCAGGTCGACTTCGGCTACCAGAGTTCGTCACCAGTGCTGCGCGGCTTCGATCTTGAAGTGGCAGCCGGCGAGACCATCGCCCTGGTCGGGCCGTCTGGCTCGGGCAAGTCCACCGTGGCAGCCCTTCTCCCCCGTTTCTACGACGTCCGCGAGGGGGCTGTCCTGGTCGATGGCCACGACGTGCGTGAGGTCAGTCTTCACTCATTGCGGGGCCAGATCGGAGTCGCCTTCGAGGAGAGCTTTCTCTTCTCCGCCAGCATCCACGACAACATCGCCTATGGGCGGCCCGGCGCCGGCCAGGAGGCGGTCGAGGCGGTTGCCCGAGTGGCCCAGGCGCACGACTTCATCCAAAAGCTGCCGGCCGGCTACCAGACGGTGGTCGGCGAGCGGGGCCTCAGCCTCTCCGGTGGACAGCGGCAGCGGGTGGCCTTGGCCAGAGCTCTGCTGACCGACCCCCGAGTGCTCATCCTCGACGACGCCACCAGCGCCGTCGACTCTGTGGTTGAGGAGGCGATCCACCGGGGACTGCGCGAGGTGATGCGCGGGCGGACCACGATTCTGGTGGCCCACCGCGAGTCGACGCTGGGATTGGCAGATCGCATCGTGGTGGTCGACCAGGGACGCGTCGTCGACCAGGGGAGCCACGACGAGTTGATGGGACGCTGCTCGCTCTACCGTCTGCTCCTGGCGGGGCCAGATGACGCAGACGACGCGCTGGCCGCGGGACTGGTGGACGCACCGGTGGCAGCGGCCGCTCCCTCGCCCTGGCGAGGGGTCAGCCGGGTCGGGCGCGGAGGGACTGTGCGACCAGCACCGGCCCCGGGGAACTCGGCCTCGGCTCCTTCTTTGGGTGCCGGACTCGGCGGTGTTGG
>JBAQYY010000195.1:0-1742 GCA_049790415.1 Candidatus Dormiibacterota bacterium
GGCCAGGGCCCCGACCCCGGCCGAGTCGGTGGCGGCCGGGTCGGCGAGGTAGGCGTCGCGGTAGTGCTGGGCAATCGACTCCGCCACCTGCTCGCCCCCAGCAGTGAAGACCGATCGCAAGTGCTCGGCAACTGCCAGGTGTCGGGCCCGGCGCTCCCGTTTGCCTAGCCGGTCGTAGGCGATGGTGCGCAGCAGGGTCTGGCTGAAGGCGTAACCATGAGCCTCGGTCTCGCGCCAGTCACCGGCCTCCGCGAGGACCTGCTTGCGCTGGAGTGACTGCAGCAGTCTTTCCAGTTCAGGGCCTGGCAGCGGGCTGATCGCCTCCACCGCATCGCGATCGAAGGCCAAGCCGAGGACGGACAGATCCTTGACCAGAGCACGCTCAGGCGCCTCCAGCTGATCGAGACGGGCGGCGATCAAGGCCTCTAGTGAGACCGGAGTGTCGAGCTGGGTCAGATCCTGGGCCAGGGAGAGGACACCATCGCGCTCCACCAAAAGGCCGCGGTCGGCCAGCATGTGCACGGTCTCCACGGCGTACAGGGGGATCCCCTCGGCGCGGGCGACCACCTGGCGGCGGCTCAGGGCCGGCATCCCCGGGACCAGGTCTTCGAGCAGACTGCCGATCTCGCCGTCCCCCAGACGGTTGAGCTGAAGGGCGGTGATCTGGCGGTGGGTCGACCAGGTATCCCGGCGCTGAAGCAGCTCGGGGCGGGCCAGCCCCATCACCATCACCGGGAACTGCGCTGAGGCACCGAGGAGGTACTCCAGGAAGTCGAGCAGACCGGAATCCGCCCACTGCAGGTTCTCGATCGCCAGGACCACCGGCCGGGACTTGGCCAGGCCTTCGATGAAGCTGCGCCAGGCGGCGAAGAACTCCTCTCGTGAAGGAGTCTGCTCCGGCCCGGGAAGTCCCAAAAGCACCGCCATCTTGGGCGCGGCGAAGTCGCGGTCGTCAGGGTCGGGCAGGTAGCGGGTCAGGCCTTCGTCCAGCTTGGCGGCGACAACCCCGGGCGGGTCGTCGTCGGCAACTCCCAGTCGCTGGCGGAAGATCCGCGACAGGCCCAAGTAGGCAACGCCCGAGCCATAGGCGGTGCAGCCAACCTCATGCCAGAGGACTCGGGTGGGGATCCCATCGATGTAGTGGGCCAGCGCCTCGAGCAGACGCGACTTGCCCACTCCGGCCGACCCACTGACCACCAGCATGGCCGCCTCCGAGCTCGCCACCACACCTTCGAAGGTCTCCTTGATCTGTTCCATCTCGTCGTCCCGGCCGTAGATCGCGGTGACTTCCGGGACGACCCCGATTCGGCGCCCTCCCTGCTCGAGGGGCCGGAGCGCTTGCCAGAGAGGGATTGGCTCCGCCTTCCCCTTGACCTCGTGAAGGCCGGCGTCCTGGTACTCGATGTGGGCGCCGGTGGCCTCCCGGGTCAGCCCGTCAACCAGCACCCCGCCGGGGGGCGCTGCTGACTGGACCCGCGATGCCGTGTTGACGCGGTCGCCCACCACCAGTCCCTCAGAGGAACTGGCCCAGGAGGCAGCCCGGCCGGTGACGATGCCACCTCGAGCGCGCAGATTGGGGGCCTTGACCTGCTCCCCGAAGGCGGCCACCGCATCGACCAGTTCCAGACCCGCCCGGACTGCCCGGAGGGCATCGTCCTCGTGGGCCAAGGGTGCCCCCCAAACCGCCATCACGGCGTCGCCGATGAACTTCTCGATCGAGCCGTCGTGACGAGCGACAACCT
>JBAQYY010000196.1:0-3734 GCA_049790415.1 Candidatus Dormiibacterota bacterium
CCGGCGGTCTCTGCTGCTGCGCCCACTGCGGGACTGCACCTGACCGAGCCTCTCCTCGAGGAGATTACCGAAGCGGGAGTTGAGCTCGCTCGAATCCAGTTGGAGGTGGGGCTGGCTACCTTCACACCGATCCGGTCCGCGACCATCGAGGCTCATGCCATGCACGCTGAGCGCTATCAGATCCCCGAGGCGGCCGCGGATCAGATTCGACGGGCACGATCTGTTGGGGGCCGGGTCGTTGCGGTGGGGACGACAGCCGTCCGCTGTCTGGAGTCGCGGCCCGACGGCCAAGGAGGGGTCCTTGCTGGGGCGGGCGAGACGGATCTCTACCTGCGCCCGGGAAGCCGGTTTCAGGTGGTCGACGGCCTGCTAACCAACTTCCACCAACCGAGGTCATCGCTGCTGGTCTTAGTCAGTGCCTTCTTCGGCGAGCAGACGATCCGCCGCGCCTACCGCGACGCGTTGGGTCGGGGCTACCGATTCCTCAGCTTCGGGGACTGCATGTTCGGCTGGCGCCGAGAGTGACCAAGGTGACCGGCAACTTCAGTATTTCCGCTCGTGACGGACGGGCCAGACGCGGCAGCCTGCGCACCGCCAACGGCGAGGTCCAGACACCCGCCTTCATGCCTGTCGGCACCCACGCCACCGTCAAGGCCTGCTCTCCTGAGGAGGTGGCGCAGACAGGAGCCGAGGTACTCCTCTGCAACTTCTACCACCTCTCCCTGCGCCCCGGCATCGGGCTCATCCAGGAGTTGGGCGGGCTGCACCGGTTCATGGGCTGGAGCGGCTCGATCCTGACTGACAGTGGGGGCTACCAGTTGGTCAGCCTGGGTGAGCTGGTCGAGCTGGACGACGGCGGCGTCACCTTCCGCTCGCCTTACGACGGGGCCACGATCGAGCTGACCCCGACTGGCGTGGTCGAGGGACAGATGAGGCTGGGCAGCGATGTGATCATGGCTCTGGACCAGCCGGTTCCCTACGGCACACCGACCGAGCTGGCCGAGGTCGCCACCCACAGAACTCACCTCTGGGCCGAGCGCTGCCGCCAGGTGGACACCGGCTCATCGCTTCTGTTCGGGATCGTCCAGGGCGGATTTGAGCCAAGGGCTCGAGCTCTTTCAGCGGAGCTGATCGCCGGGCTCGGCTTCGATGGCATCGCCCTGGGCGGGCTCGTGTTGGGGGAGCCTCCTCCGGTGCGACATCTGGCCATTGACGCCTGTGTCGAGCACTTGCCCGAGCAGCTGCCTCGCTACGTGATGGGGTTGGGGACGGACATCGATCTGCTCGAGGCGATCACTCGGGGCATCGACCTCTTCGACTGTGTGCTGCCGACCCGGCTGGCCCGGACCGGGACAGCCCTCACCGATCGCGGTCGGATCTCTCTGCGCCAGTCCCGGTTTCGCCGGGACGGGCGGCCCTTGGAGGAGGGCTGTAGCTGTCCTGCCTGCAGCAGCTTCAGTCGCGCCTACCTGCGCCACCTCTACGGCGCCGGAGAGATCCTGGCTCACCGGTTGATCAGCCTGCACAACCTCTGCCATCTCGGCCGCCTCATGGGCGAGGTGCGCCAGGCCATCGGGGAGGGCCAACTCCAGACCCTGGTTGGCCGCCGTAGGAGGCTGCTGGGAGAGGGGCCTTCGGCCTAACCCGGGATCGGCAATCCAAGGGCCGAGCTGCGCTCCCCTAAAATCAACACGCCTCATATGCACTTGACTTCAGCACCGGCGGGCTCAGGGCGATGATCCGGATCAGCCGGTGGTGGTTGGCTCTAGTCGTGGTGCTGGTCTTGGGCGCCGTCTTCATCGACGCCTACGGCCCCATCTACAACGTGGTGGTCAAGCACACCAGTCCCACGGCGTCGCTCCCCAAGGGCAAGCAACCGACCCTGGCCGGCACCCCCATCTACATCCACAAGGGCCTCGACCTCTCCGGGGGGTCGTCGCTGGTGATCCAGATCTGCCAAGGCCCTAACAACCCGGCCGGTATTGGCTGCACCAGCGGATTGCCCAAGGGCAGGACTCTGGCCGAGGCCCAGGCTGACACCCTGACCATCCTGCAGCGGCGCGTCAACAGCTTGGGCGTTTCCGGAGCGCAGCTCCAAACCCAGGGCAACAGCCAGATCCTGGTCCAGTTGCCGGGCGTGGACGTGGCCACTGCCGAGGCTTCCCTGGGACAGACCTCGGAGCTCCATTTCGCGACGCCGGTGGCGGGGACGCCCTCAGTCAACGGTGTGGCCGGTGCCTGCACGACCAAGACCTGCATTGATCAAAAGCAACTCGTCCCGGCGGGCTGCTGGCCCCCCGCCCATCCCAAGTCGAGTTGCCAGTTCAGCAACGATCTCTACTACCCGGTCGACACCACCACAGGCCAGAAATACCACTGGAAAATCGTCCCCAACCTGACCGCCTCCGACGTCACCTCGGCGGCGGTGGGTTCGGCCAGCGGAGGTGGCTACGCCGTCAACATCACCTTCAACGGGGCCGGAGCAAATGAGTGGTCCAAGCTGACCACCAACGCTTGCACCAAGAACCCGGGCTGTACCCAAACCGGCAACGGCGGCAGCACCACGGCTGCGCCGCCAACCGCGCAGCTGGCGATCTTCCTGGACGGGACCATCCTGACCGCGCCGGCGGTGGCCAGTCCCAGCAGCAACCAAACTCAGATCACCGGAAACTTCACCTTCAACAGCGCGACCAGGCTGGTGGATGACATCAACGCTGGCGCCCTGCCGGCGCAGATTGAGGTCGAGGGAGTCAACGGAGTCTCCGCCAGCCTGGGCAAGCAGTCGGTCAATCAGAGCCTGGCGGCGGGGGCCTTCGGACTCCTGCTGGTGGTTCTCTTCATGCTTCTCTACTACCGCTTCCCCGGACTTCTGGCCAGCATCGCGTTGCTCTTCTACGCGGCCCTGGTCCTGGCGGTTTTCAAGCTCATCCCGGTGGTGCTGACGCTGCCCGGACTGGCCGGTTTCATCCTCAGCGTGGGTATGGCGGTTGATGCCAACGTGCTCATTTTCGAAAGAATGAAGGAGGAACTGCGCCAAGACCGCCCTCTCGAGCTGGCCACCGAGTACGGATTCCGGCGCGCCTGGCCGGCCATCCGCGACTCCAACATCTCGACCATGATCACCTGCACCGTCCTCTACTTCTTCGGGTCGACCGAGGTGCAAGGTTTCGCCTTGACCCTCTTCATCGGGGTGGCGGCCAGCATGTTCTCCTCGATTGTGATCACCCACTCGCTGCTGCACTACGTCCAGCGCTGGTTCAAGTTCGCTCGCAACCCCCGGATGTACACGAGGATCCTGCCCACCGAAGCCTTGGCCAAGAACTTCCGGAGCGGTGGCCGGTTTGATGTAGTCACCCACCGCAACGCGTACTTTGCTGCCTCTCTGGCGATCATCGTGCCCGGCATCCTGGCGATTCTCATCGGTGGTTTCAACCTGGGCGTCGATTTCACCGGCGGGGTCAGCCTGACCGTGCATCCCAAGCAGCACACCACCTCCGCTGCCGTTCAGCGCGTGGCCCAGTCGGCCTATCGGGCTGGTCAGCCGACGGTGCAAGGCGAGGGTGGCAACACCTATGTGATCACCACCCTGCCCATCGTCACCAGCAAAGTCGACACCATCCTGAGGGCGGTCAATGCCCACTTCGACCTGCCCAAGGACTCCTCCGGGAATCCGGTCACCGAGAGCGAGACCACGGTGGGACCGACCATCGCCAGCAGTCTGGTGGTGGGGTCCG
>JBAQYY010000197.1:0-2247 GCA_049790415.1 Candidatus Dormiibacterota bacterium
ACCCGGCGGTCCTCGTGGTCGCGCCGCCGCACCGCCAGGCCGTGCTCCTCGAGTCGATCCAGGGCGGAGCTCACCGAAGGGGGACTGATCTCGAGAAACTCGGCCAGCTGGCCGGCCGTGGCCGGGCCATGCTCGCGCAGAACCATGAGCAGATGCATCTGAGCCACCGAGAGGTCACGGCGGGCCCAGCGCCCGCCCGGTCCCTGGCGCCAATGGTGGGCGATCAGGTCCTCCAAGGTGGTTAGAGCCTGCTCCTGAAGCCGCTGCAACTCGGACACGGGGGCGCCGCTGGTGGTGGTCATGGCGGCCTGAGTCAGCTCGCCGAGACCAGCTCTTCCTGGGCCGGCTCCGGCGTGTTGTCGGCTGGCGGAGGGGTGGGAGCGCGATCGTGATGGGTGGTGCGCAGGGGAATCTCGCGCAGGCAGAGAGACGCCACCACCGCCACCACTGCCACCACCAGCCCGATCCAGAAGGAACCGGCGATGCCCTGGGCGAGTGCCTGGTGCAGGGAGGTGACGATGGCCCCGATGTAGCGATGGGCCGAGGCCGGCAGGACGCTGGCCAGCTTGGCGCCGACGTTGCCAACCCCGGTCAGGCTGCTGTTGCTGCTGGCCGAAAGGTGGCTGGCAAGAGCCGAGGGAACGTGGTTGTTGCTCAGATCCTTGGGCAGGCGGCTGGAGATCGAGGAGGCCAGCGAGGTCCCAGCGATGGCCAGGCCGATGGTGCCACCCATCTGGCGGACGAAGGTGAGCGTGCTGGTGGCGACCCCGAGGCGGGCGACGGGAACGGCATTCTGCACCACCAACGTGTACCCGGACATGGCCGGGCCGATGCCCACGCCGAGCACAAAGAGCCAGATCCAGAGCGGGTAGTCCCCGGTGGTGGCGGTGAGCTGGGTCATCAGGAAGATGCCCACCGTCATGGTCACCATGGCCCCGACCAGGAGCATCTTGTACTTGCCGGTACGGGCGATCACCAGCCCAGCCCCGATGCTGGTGCCCATGAGACCGACCAAGAGCGGCCAGAGCATGTAGCCCGAGGCGGTGGCGCTGATGCCCCGAACCGCCTGGTAGTAGCGGGGCATGAAGATGACCGCGATGAAGAAGGCGAAGGACATCAGGAACATGGCCGCCTGGGAGGCGGCATAGGTGCGGTTGCGGAAGAGGTCCAGGGGCAGGATGGGCTCTTTGACCCGGCTCTCGATGACCAGGAAGACGACCACCAGGACTGCTCCCAGGAGGAGCAGGCCACCCACCTGCCAGGAGAACCAGGAGTAGGCGGTGCCGGCGGTGTTGGTCAGACCTTTCTCAGTTAGCCCGATCAGGATCGGCACCACCGCGGCGGTGAAGACGAGGGCACCCAGGTAGTCGATCGAGGGGTTGGCGCCCTCGCGCTTGTGGTTGGGGAGGTTGAAGATGATCACCGCCAGGGCGACGGCGCCGATGGGCAGGTTGACGTAGAAGACCCAGTGCCAGCTGATGTTGTCGGTGATCCAGCCGCCCAGGAAGGGACCCACCAGGAAGGCCAGCCCGAAGACAGCTCCGAAGAAGCCCTGGTACTTGCCCCGCTCCCGAGGGGTGAAGAGGTCGCCGATGACCGCCAGGGCGATGGGGAAGAGGGCCCCGGCACCCAGTCCCTGGAGGCCCCGGAAGAAGATCAGCTCGCCCATGTTCTGGGAGAGGCCGGAGAGGGCCGACCCGACCAGGAAGAGGCCGATGCCGATGATCAAGAGGAGCTTGCGCCCGAAGAGGTCGGAGAGCTTGCCGTAGATGGGCACGGTGATGGTGCTGGTAAGCAGGTAGGAGGTCACCACCCAGACGTAGAGGTTGTTGCCACCGAGGTCGGTGACGATGGTGGGCAGGGCGGTCCCGACGACGGTCTGGTCGAGCGCACTGAGGAACAGCCCGAGCATCACCGCGATCACGATGGTGATCTTGGTTCGTTGGGAAAGCTGCATTACCGATTGATTCATTGACACCACAAAACCTCGCGATCGCGGCTAGCACCCGGAGGGGCGACGGACCGCTAAAGGTTAGTCAGCACCAAATAGTTCTGTCAAATCTAACCTTTGTCGACGCTGGGGCGAGCGGGGAAGCCGATGTGGTCCTGAAAGGCGGCTGCCACCACGGAGTCGATCCATTCCCTCGCCGGCGCCGGCTCCTCGTCCACGCGAAACCGCAGCCGGCTCCCCCGCAGGGCCACCAGGTGGAGACCCTGGGGCGGCGCCAGCAGCAGGCGGCCGAGCAC
>JBAQYY010000198.1:0-2459 GCA_049790415.1 Candidatus Dormiibacterota bacterium
AGCTCGCCAAGGGCAGCCCGGGCGCCGGCGGGACACAGGTCTCCGCCCTGGCCATGCGTGGCCAAACTCCGGCTTGACGAGCGGATCCTTCGTCTCTGACCTCTGTGTGACATCCACCGGGAACCACCGAGTCGGTCACACAGTCCTGATCTCTCAACCGTCAGCCGACAACTGAGGCTGCGCAGCGGCCGATGGCGTCAGCACCATCGTTGATGGAAGGGCCCAGCAGTTGGCGGGGCTGGAGCTGGAGACGGTGGTTTCTTCGTCCCCAAAACGTCATGTGAGACCTCATCTGACACCGAGTCCTGCGTGGGCCTCGTTGGCGATGTCGAAAATCGGGCCTGGGGAAGCCCAGGTCAGAGGGCTTCTTTTTCTCACATGATGTTCACGTGACGTTTCACATGACGGTCCCCTCTGTGTCAACCTTGACTTGGACAGTTCCCCATGAGAAATGTATGAGCAACGAGGGCGTCCAAGGAGCCAAGAGCGTTGGGCACAATGAACACGGACAAGCCATCCGGGTGGTCGACAGAACCAGAACTGCCGAAATGGGAGCCGGGCCAGAAAAGGACGTTTCCCGAGGACTTCAAGCGTCGGGCTGTTGCCTACTACGACTCGTTGCCTGATGACGGGTCCAAAGGCTCCTACCTGCGCCGAGCCGGGATCTACTCCTCCTCGATAAGCCAGTGGCGTCGAGCGATCCACGCCGGCGGGCCAGCGAAAGTGGGACGCCCGCCCACCGATCCGGTTGTCCGCGAGAATGCCGAGCTCAAGGCTCGCGTGGCCAAACTTGAAGCCGAGCTGACCCGCGCCAACGCGGTGATCGAGGTCCAAAAAAAAGTCTCAGCACTGCTCGAGAACATCTCGGGGGAGGCATCATGAACGCCATCGCCACCGAGGCAGTCGGCGAGCTCCGTGAGGTCATCGGCGTGAGCCGCGCCGCCGCGCTGTTCGGCCTGGCGCGCTCGAGCTTCTACTACCGTCCGGTCCCCACCGATGAACGCCGACCACGCGGTGGCGGATCACAGCCCAACGCTCTGGGGGACGACGAGCGGGCCGGGATCCTGGCCGTGCTGCACTCCGACGCCCACGTCGATCACAGCCCCTACGACGTCTACGCCGCCCTCCTCGACGAGGGCCGGTACCTGGCCTCGATACGGAGCTTCTACCGGGTCCTCGAGGCCAACGGTGAGACGGCCGCCCGCAGCGACCAGCGAAGATCGACCGGGCCCCGTCCGGTCCCCGTCCTGTGCGCCAGGGGAGCCAAGGAGATCTGGAGCTGGGATATCTCGCCCATCGCCACGACCAGGAAGAGGACATTCTTCTACCTCTACGCGGTGATCGACATCTACAGCCGCTTCGCCCCCGGCTGGTGCGTCGAGGAGGTGGAGGACAAGGACCTGGCCCGAGATCTGTTCGAGAAGACGTGTGAAGACCAGCAGATAGAACCGGGCACGCTGACCGTGCATTCCGACAACGGACCGCAGATGCGCTCTGACGCCATGAACGAGTTCTACGCTATAGCCGGGATCTCCAAGAGCCGGTCACGACCTCGCGTAAGTAACGACAACCCGTACTCGGAATCGCTTTTCAAGACCGCCAAGTACGTGCCGCTTTATCCAGGGTCATTCGAGACCATCGACGATGCTCGGCTCTGGTTCGCATCATTCTTCGCCCACTACAACTACGAGCACTACCACTCTGGCATCGGCCTACTCACGCCGGCCAGCGTGCACAACGGGACGGCCACCGAGATCATCGCCGCCCGCCAGTGCGTGCTCGACGACGCCTACCGCGCTCACCCTGAGCGGTTCCGCAAAGGCCGACCCACGGCAGCCGCACCGGAGCCCGCCTGGATCAACAAACCAGCGAACGCCGACCAGAAGGAGGCCGTCACTCAGTAGTTTCCCGAAAAATCTGTCCAATCAAGGTTGACATATTCCGGTCGGTCGTCACGGTGTGGGTCATGGAGCCCTATCCGGTGACCGCAGCCACCTCGGGGCGATCACTCGCCGACCTACTCCTCCCACCCCACGGCGTGGGCCACGGGCTCGAGCAGGTGGGCGTCGTCGGCCAGGACCAGGCGCACCTCCCGCATCCGCCGCCCCACCTCCCGGCTTCCTCCGATAGCGGAGGCGAGCCGCAGGGAGTCCTCCCAGGCGACGAGGGAGAAGGGCAGGCACCTGAGAACCCGGGAGGTCCCGGCGTCGGCCAGGGCCAGGTCGCCAGACTCGAGGCCCAGCGTGGCCAGCTCGTGGCCTGCTCTCTCCACCGCCACCTCGATCCGGTGGGTCAGGTCCCGGGCCCAGGCATAGGGAGAGTTCCGACCGGAGAAACAGGCGTCGAAGGGTGGCCCCCGCACGAGAGCGAGAGCCTCGGCCAACCGGTCGCTCCGGTCGTCGTCCATGGCCACCAACGCCCGGAAGCGGCCCCAGTCCGAGGTGATCGACTCGGTGAGG
>JBAQYY010000199.1:0-9159 GCA_049790415.1 Candidatus Dormiibacterota bacterium
GATACTTGGGTATCACCTTGAGTTTGCCGCCCAGGTGGACTCGGAGCACCTCGTCACGAACGTCGAGAAGAGTCGTGTGCGAGAGCCCGCGGATCTGCTCTAGGACCACCTCGAGCATGTGCAGGTCGGTGGTGCTGACATCGATGTCTCGGACGACGTGACGGGAACCCCGCTGCACAGTCCGGATGTCGCCGAGATTGCCCCCGGCGCCGCCGATGGCGGTGGTCACCTCGCCCAAGACACCAGGGAGGTTCTCGTTGCGCAGGCGCAAGGTGCGCACGATCCGATAGGTGGAGATCGCTCCCGGAGTCTGGTGGCTTTCCTCGGTCGGAAATGCCCGGGCACCGCTCAGGCCTGGGCCGCCCTCTACGGTGGCGGTCACAGAGGCCCGGTTGAGCGGCGGTATGGAGTGCTCACCCAGATGACGGTAGCGCGTGCATACGCTGCGGCGCGCGGGGCCCCGGAATGTGGGCTGGAGGGCCGGCCGCCCCCCAGCCCATAAGTCACTTTTCGATCGGAGCCTTGACCAAGCTCCCCCACTCCGTCCAGGAGCCGTCGTAGTTGCGGACGTTGGGGTAGCCGAGCAGCTCGCGCAGGACGAACCAGGTGTGCGCTGAGCGCTCCCCGATCCGGCAGTACGCGACCACCTCCTGGTCGGGAGTGACCCCCTCGCCCTGGTAGAGCTGGCTCAGCTGATCCGCGCTGAGGAAGGTCTCCTGCTCGGGATCGACCGCCTTGCTCCAGGGAATGTTGCGAGCTCCCGGGATGTGACCGCCCCGCTGAGCGCCCTCCTGGGGTAGGTGGGCAGGATGCAGGGATTCGCCCCGGTATTCCTCCGGCGAGCGCACGTCGACCAGATTCTTACCCTGCTTGCCGACGATCTCCTGGGCCACCTGATCGCGGTAGGCGCGGATCCTGTCGTCGCCCTTGGGCACCGGGTAGCCACTGGTGGGAGTCACGCTGGCGGCATCCGTGACCAGGGGCCGGCCTTCCAGCTCCCACTTCTTGCGACCGCCGTTGAGCAGCTGGACCGACTCGTGGCCGTAGTACTTGAAGTACCAGTAGGCATAGGCGGCGAACCAGTTCTTGTTGCCGCCATAGAGGATGACCTTGGTCTTGGGGGTGATGCCGTAGCGGTCGAGGAGTTGGGCGAAGCCCTCGGGACCGACGAAGTCACGCTCCAGCTGGGTCTGCAGGTCGTTGCGCCAGTGGACCCCGATGGCGCCCGGGATGTGGCCCTTGCCATAGGCCTCGGTGTCCTCGTCCACGTCCAGAATCCTGACGTCGGAGTCCTGGAGATGCTCGGCTAGCCACTCGCTGGTTACCAGCGCTTCCGGATGCGCATATTCGCTCACGTTTTTCTCCCTTGAAAGGTCTTTTGTCGCAACTTCGACTCGCCCTAAACTCTGCTCCCCACCGTCCTGGCTGGCTCCTCCCGCAGCGTTTCGCCAGGAGCCTCGGTCGCCCGCTGGCGACCGATTCCGCTAGCCGGCTAGGCCAGCGGGCGGACGCCTACATCGCATCGCGATGGCGCTGCCCCGAACGAGCGGAGCCCAGCCCAACTTTCCCACGAACTAAATGCTAGCAAATTAGTTCACTTCCCCAGGGCAGAGGGTACGTCGTGGTCCACCTCGGCCTGGTCGAGCTGACCCACCTGGATGGCGGTGACCGTGCCTGATCCATTGATAAAGACCGCGACCGGCAATCCGGGGACGCCGTAGTCCTGGGCCACCTGCCCGTTGCGATCTAGAAGCGTGGGTAGGTCGATATCCAGACCCTTGAGGAACTTGACCGCGGTTGCCCGGTTCTCCTCAAAGTCGACAAGAAGGACGCGCAGACCCTGGCTCCGATACTGCTGAGCGGTCTGGGCCACCAGCTTCATATCGGCCTGGCAATTGGTGCACCAGGTGGCCCAGAAGTCGATCAGCACCGGGTGTCCCGCCTCCTGGCTGAGGGCGACGCTGTCTCCCGCCGAGCTGGCCAGCGAGAAGTCAGGGGCCGGCTTGCCCACCGTGACCGCCCCCTTGGTGTTGGGCAGCTTGGTGTAGGTGCCGTTGCGCTCCAGGATGGGGGTGACCTCGCCGAGCAAGGATTCCGGCGTCCAGGAGCCGCCCGCCTTCTCCTCCTGCTGCCCTTGGGCATCGAGATACTTGTAGATCACCTGCGGAATGGTGCTTGCGCTGAGGGTGGGCTGGTCCTCGAGCTCGGAGACCACATAGCCCTGGGGGTTGACCACGTCCACCACCGAGGCGTGGATGAGGTTGAAGGGCTCTTTCTGGCCGGTGAACATGTCGATCGGGGCGGGGCCATCCCACGCCTGGGCCTGGACGGGGGGCACTTTGAGCTGCGACCAGAACTGGCTAACGTTGACGGACGTTCCGGTGAGGAGCGGCCAGGGCAGCGAGAAGTACTTCTGGTACTTGGTAAGAATGGCGGGCGTGTCATCCCCGGGGTCTTGACTCACCTCGACGATCTGAACCTGGTTCTGGAGGTGCTGCTGGTTGAGGAGGTGCTGTAGCTGTAGCAGCGCCGCCGCCACCAAGGGGCAGGTCTCCTGGCACTCGGTCAGGAAAGAGGCCACGACCAGCACCTTGCCTCGGTACTGCTTTAGCGAGACGGTCTGGCCGGCCTGGTTGACGAGCGGGACCGAGGGCAGCGACATCACCTTGCCCTGGGCCACCTCGAGGCCGAAGTTGACCTCGTCGTTGCCGCCGTAGGCGGCGGCGGCGGCGACCGCGCTGGCCGAACCGGCGGGGTTCGTCTGGCTCACTCGGAAGGTGAACAAAAGCGGGGTCAGTCCGGTTTTGGCCACCTTCATGAGCAGCGTCTGGGAGTCGTCCAGGCGACTACCGGAACTGCCTTGCAGCTCCAGTTCGGCAGCGCGGTACTCCTGGGCGGGAACGGTGGCCAGGAAGAGACTGTCCGAATTGGGCGCGGTCCAGTTACCGGGAAGAGCGACCCTGGTCGTCGGGACCGGAACGCTGAGCCAGTTGCTGCCCTTGCCGGAGGGCAGGAGTCGCAGCCCCACCGCCCGCTCCTCCTGGCTGGTGGCGTGCTGGGCCAGGGGCGCGTCCACGGTCAGCAGAACCAGCAGTTTGCCCTGGGGCGTTGACTTGGGTTTTAGCAGCACCCCCACCCCGACTCCCAGCGCCACCACCAGCACGGCCGCGAGCAGAACGACCAGATACCGAGTCCGGAGCAGTCTGCTCACCGGGGCAACCCCCCGGTGAAGTACGGGTTACCCCGTACTGTCACCGCTCCTCCCACTCGGGGCGCTTGCGGAAGAGACCGCCCCAGCCCAGGTGGAACCAGCGCTCCTCCTGGTAGGCGGGCAGAAGCTGCACCTGGCTGGTGGGGATGTTGGTGTAGACGCCCGTGGGGGTCACCTTGTCGATCTGGGTGGCGGCGATCTCGGCTACTAGGCCGCCTTCGTGGATCTTGACCGCCAGGCCGTGGAAGATGTCGGACGCCTCATCTCCGAGGAGCGACTCCGTGGTCGCGAACTCGAGGCCGCCCTGGTCGAAGACGGGAGCGTGGTAGGGAGTTCGAATCCAGGCAATCTGCTGGTCGGGATCGATCTCGGTCGCCGGGTCGTCGGACGAATCTGCCATTTGGACTCCTTGCCTTGCCGGTCCGCCCCAAGCGCCCATGTTAGGACGGCCTCGATCGATATTCGCTCAGCTGCCCTCTTCGAGACCCCAGGTCGACCAGGATTCGACCGTGATCAGGTAGCTGACCCGAGCCTTAGGTTCGCCGTAGTCGTGGCCGGTGTAACGACGGCTGAGGAGGTGGATGTCCGCTGCCGCCACCTCCCCTTCCCGCCGCTCAGAGACCTTGCCCCGGAGCTGCACCGAGCGGTACGGACTGGCCATGTCGAAGACGGCCAAGGCGACCCGGGGGTCGCGGTCGAGGTTGGCCGGTTTGGTCCGGCCCAGCTTGCTGTTGACCAGGACGCGATCGCCCTCCATCACGTACCAGAGCACGGTTGCCTGGGGAGCGCCGTCCGGACCCACGGTGGCTAGGACGGCCATGTTGGGGGCCTCGAGGAGCTCACGCACCGAGGTAGGCAGCGGTCCCTTAGGCACAGCCTGTCGAACTCAGCTGCCCCAGGGTGATCGAGACCGTGGCCTTGGAGCCATTGGCGTGGGTGACTGAGAGAGAAACGGTCTTGCCCGGATTGATGTTGGCCAAAGCGTCGGTGAGGTCCTGGACCGCCAGGGTGGGCTGGCCGTTGAGGGCAGTGATCACGTCCTGCGCCTTCAGGCCGGCCGCAGTCACGGCCGACCGGGTGACCGAGGTGACCAGCACGCCGGCGTCTTGGCCGTTGGAACCGGTCACCTGCTCCACCTCGATGCCGAGGCAAGAGCGGTCAGAGGTCTGGACCTTGCCGTACTTGACGATCTGGCCGGCGATATTGGCGACCACGCTGCTGGGGATGGCGAAACCGATCCCCGAGGCTTCCGATCCACCCAGCTCCTCGTCAACGGCGGCCAGGGTGGGAATACCCACCACCTGGCCCTCGAGGTCGACCAGCGCTCCCCCACTGTTGCCCGGATTGATGGGAGCAGACGTCTGAATGACATCAGGCAGGGTCACTCCGTTGGGCTCGCTGACCGTCCGGCCCACCGCGCTGATGATCCCGTCGGTAGCGCTGCTCTGGAAGCCCAGGGGATTGCCGATCGCCATCACGATGTCGCCCACTTCCAGCTCCGAAGAGTTGGCGAAGGTGGCCGGCTGCAGGCCGCTGGCGTTGATGTGGATCACCGCCAGGTCGTCGGGCGAAAAGTTGTTGACCAGCGTTCCCGGGTACTGCTTGCCGTTGGCCAGGGTCACTTCGAAAGTCTTGAAGCCATCGGCGACGTGGTTGTTGGTGACGATGTCACCCTGGGAGTTGAAGACAATCCCGGAGCCGAGGTCCGCCTTGGTGGAGATCTGGACCACCGACGGGCTGACGTCCTTGTAGAGATCGACGTAAGCCTGCTGCAGCACCAGAAGTGATTGGGAGAGGGCGGTAGGGGACAGCTTCGAAGATGGGATCTTGGCCACTTTGGGAGCCGTGCCCCCGGTGCCGGCCACCCCACAGCTCGCCATCAGCAGGCCCACCGCGAGCAGAGCGGGCGCGGCGCCCCAGGTCAGCCGTCTCATGCGCACCTCACTCTGACTCCCCACTAGCGAGTGGGCAATATTCAAGTTGCGGTTCCGCGCCAGGCAAGGCCATCCGTTCCCACTTGGAGATAAGGTAGCGCAGCCACGGCAGAAGTGGCTGAGAACCTGCTGGGAGGATCGGACATGCAGACAAGCCCAGTGCGCTCGGAGTTCTCCGGGGCCGTGGCTCGCTTGCAGCTGGACTCGCCCAGCAACCGCAACGCCCTCTCCAACACCATGGTGGCCGCCCTCGCCGCGGAGATCGAGCGAGCTCAAGGCGAGCCTCAAGTCCGAGTCATCGTCCTCGGTCATACGGGGCCCGCCTTCTGCTCCGGTGCCGATCTGCGTGAACAAACCGGCGGGGTCGCCGAGGGCCGGCCGGCCCCCGGGGTGGGCGCCCTGGCACCCCTTTTCCGGCTCATCCTCGACTGCCCCAAGCCCGTTGTCTGCGCCGTGGGGGGAGCCGCCCGGGCGGGCGGGCTTGGACTGGTGGCCGCTTGCGACATCGCCATCGCCGCTGAGTCGGCGACCTTCGCCACTGGGGAAGTCCGGCTCGGGGTAGCCCCGGCGGTTCTCTCCGTGGTGGTACTGCCCAAGGTCGGTAGGAGCGCTGCGGCCCGGCTCTTTCTCACCGGGGTCACGGTGGGCGCCGCCGAGGCCCTGGCCATGGGGCTGGTCGCCCACGTAGTCGGGGAACAGGAGCTGGGCGCAGCCGTGGAACTGGTTACCAGTCAGCTCCTGCTGGCCCACCCCAACGCCCTGGCCGCCACCAAGCAAATCCTTCGCGACGTCCCCGGTATGCCCCGGCAAGCGGCATTCTCGGCCATGGCCGAACTCTCCGCCCAGCTCTTCGCCAGCCCCGAGGCCAGTGAGGGGATGTCGGCATTTCTGGAGCGGCGCCCCCCCAACTGGGTCCCGCCTGCCGAGACCGCCTAGCCAGTCCGGCTCAGTTCGGCCTCCCCCCGTTCACATAGAGCACCTGACCGCTGACGTAGGCGGCGTCTTCCGAGCAGAGAAAGGCGATCACGGCGGCGATGTCCTCGGGCTGGCCCAGCCTGCCCAGGGGGATGCGACTGGCCGCGTCGCGCAGGAAGTCCTCCAGGGGGACATGCAGGCGCTCCGCCACCGCTCTGGTCATCGCCGTATCGACAAAGCCCGGAGCCACTGAGTTGACGTTGATCTGAAACTTGCCCAGCTCCAGGGCCAGGGTTCTGGTCAGCCCCTGGAGCCCAGCTTTGGCGGTGGCGTAGTTGGCCTGGCCGCGGTTGCCCAGGGCCGAAGTGGATGAGAGGAACACCATCTTTCCGTGCTGGCGGGCGACCATGTTGCGGGCTACCGCCCGAGCGCAGAGGAAGGCCCCCCGCGTGTGCACCTGGAGAACTTGGTCCCACTCCGCAAGGGTCATCTTGTGGAGCAGGTTGTCCTTGGTCACCCCGGCGTTGCTGACCAGGATGTCGATCGCACCGAAGCGCTCCAGGGCCGCGGCCACCATCGCCTCGACGCTGATCTCCTCCCGGACGTCGCAGGTGACAGCCAGAGCGTCGCTTCCAACCTCGGCCGCAGTCGCCTCGGCGCTCTCTCCGTTGAGGTCGGCGACCACCACCTGGGCCCCCTCTTGGGCAAAGCGGCGCACGGTGGCGGCGCCAATCCCTTGGCCGCCACCGGTCACCAGAGCAACCTGATCCTGGAAACGCTTCACCAATGGGTCCTCCCTACCGGTACCGGTGGCGGGCTCGGAGTCGGCCTCCTCGGCTACGTAGACTAAATCGACCCAGCTGTCTGGGCCTTGTTCGGGACCAGAGAGCAAATAATGGGAGAGCCGACCTTGCCAAGCGGATCGTCGGGGGAGCCGGCCCTGCTGGCGGAGGTCCGCCGCGGGGGAATCGTGGAAGGGGTCATCCGGGGCCACCTGGTCCTGGTGGATGAGGCAGGGGTGATTTCCCGTCAGCTGGGGAATCCGGGAACGGTGAGCACCCTCCGGAGCGCCTCCAAGCCCTTCCAGACGGCGAGCTTCGTGGCCTCAGGCGCGGTCGACTCTTTCCGTCTGGGCAGTGAGAGTGTGGCTATCGCCTGCGCATCGCACCAAGGAGAGCCTGGGCATGTGGCAGAGGTGGACCGCATCCTCACCGCTGCGGGACTCGACGAGAGCGCGCTCCGCTGCGGTACCCACCTTCCCAGTAATGCCGACGCCGCGGCCGAGTTGCTAGGCAGGGGTGGCAGGCCGACTCAGCTGCACAACAACTGCTCGGGCAAGCACGCCGCCATGCTGGCCACCTGTGTGCACCGCGACTGGCCCCGCGACTCGTATCTGGAGCGCAATCACCCCCTCCAGGTGGAGATCGCCGAGCGTCTCGGGGGCTACGCCCAGCTCGACCCCAAAGAAATGCCCTACGGGATCGACGGCTGCGGACTTCCCAGCTTCGGCCTGTCCCTCCAGGACTTCGCCAGGGCCCTCGTCCGGGGAACCAGATCGGACCCGGCGATCCAGCGCTGCCAAGCGGCCATGGCGAAGCATCCATGGCTGGTCGGCGGGACCACCTCCTTCGACACGGCTCTGATCGGCGCCGCCGGGAACAGGTTGGTCTCCAAGGGAGGCGCTGCCGCGATCTTCGGCGCCGTCGCCCGGGACGGTAGCTGGTCACTGGTGATCAAGCTGGAAGCAGGCGGAGCCGTTGGCCTTGCCCAGATCGCCCTGCGCGCCTTGCAGCAGATAGGAGCGCTGGCTGGTTCCCTTCCCACATCCCTGGCCAAGCTGTCGGACGAGCCGATGACCAACTGGGTGGGCACAGCGGTCGGCGAAATCCGCCCTGTCTTTCAGCTATGAGCATGGGAGCCAAGGGTTGGTGGGACCGACACAGCCGTCACCAGGGCGCTACTCGATTGAGATCGAGCTGCCCGCGAACCTCTGCTAGTCTCTGCGGGACTTGAGCGCATCTGTGGAACGTAGACGCACGTCGGTCGGCGGAGCCCAGGCCGTTCTTCGACGCCATAGCAAGCGCTTTCCCACATTCCTAAGCGTGGGCATGGTCGGCCTAGTCACCACCTTCGTGGGCACGGTGATCCTCTATCACCATGTCCACCTGCCCCTCTGGCTGGCATCGGGGCTCTCGATCCAGCTGGCGATCCTGGTCACCTACACGCTCAACTCGCTGGTCACGTGGCGGGATCGGCGCGGCGGGCACAGGGGTCGGCGCTTTGCCATATTCGAAGCGGTCAGCCTGGTCGGTCTGGGGATCAACGAGGCCGTGCTGTTGACCTGTGTGTCCCATTTCCACATCTACTACCTGGTCGCCCTGGTCTTCGGCAGCGGGGTGGCCGCGATTTGGAACTACATCGCCAACCACAAGGTGACCTTCGCCGGCGCTCCCCTCGAGAGCTGATCCGGCCCAGCCATTCCCTTAGCGACCTGCTGCTGGCGCCCCCACCTGCGGTAGCTCCCAGCTGTGACCCAGCAAGGCCATCCCCTCCTCCCGATGGTCGGCGCTGTGGACCCTAAAACGGCGCACTCGCTCGAGGCGCTTGTAGTGCTGGCCAGTGGTGATTTCGGTGACATCGACGGTGAGCAGATAGACGCCCTCCAAGAAGGGCAGCCCCGGCAGGATCAAGCGAACCACCCCCTGGCGCGGTAGCGTGCCCGCGCCGGTCTCCCCATCGTCGGTGGGCACACTGAGGATGGGGGCCCCGTCGGAGCGCAGGAAGCTGATGGTGAAGCGGGCTCCCTTGAGCGGCGCCGGCGCCTCGAAGGCGATCGACACCGACGCGGGGTCGCCGGTATTGAGGACCGAGGTAGGTCCGTCCGGCCCGGAGATCTCGACTCCCGTGACGCGCACGCCCATCCGGCCCGGGCTGTCATCAATAGTCGAGGTGTCGGCGATCCCCATCTCCTCCTCCTCGCGCCGGTTGACGTCGGCGATGTACGCGGAGGTGACCGTGCTCACCCCCCCCAGGTCGCGGACTAGGCCATGCTCGATCCACAGACAGCGGTCACAAACCGAGCGCACCGAGTCCATAACA
>JBAQYY010000200.1:0-1736 GCA_049790415.1 Candidatus Dormiibacterota bacterium
GGCCCCGACCTCGGCGGAGTCGGTGGCGGCGGGGTCGGCGAGGTAGGCGTCGCGGTAGTGCTGGGCAATCGACTCCGCCACCTGCTCGCCGCCGGCGGTGAAGACCGATCGCAGGTGCTCGGCAACTGCCATGTGTCGGGCCCGGCGCTCCCGCTTGCCTAGCCGGTCGTAGGCGATGGTGCGCAGCAGGGTCTGGCTGAAGGCGTAACCATGAGTCTCGGTCTCGCGCCAGTCACCGGCCTCCGTGAGGACCTGTTTGCGCTGGAGTGACTTCACCAGTCTTTCCAGTTCAGGGCCTGGCAGCGGGCTGATCGCCTCCACCGCGTCTCGATCGAAGGCCAAACCGAGGACTGACAGGTCCTTGACCAGAGCGCGCTCGGGCGCCTCCAGCTCATCGAGACGGGCGGCGATCAACGCCTCCAGCGAGACCGGGGTGTCGAGCTGGGTCAGATCCTGGGCCAGGGAGAGGACACCGTCGAGCTCCACCAAAAGGCCGCGGTCGGCCAGCATGTGCACGGTCTCCACGGCGTACAGGGGGATGCCCTCGGCGCGGGCGACCACCTGGCGGCGGCTCAGAGCCGGCATCCCCGGAACCAGGTCTTCCAGCAGACTGCCGATCTCCCCATCCCCCAGACGGTTGAGCTGAAGGGCGGTGATCTGGCGGTGCGTCGACCAGGTATCCCGGCGCTGGAGCAGCTCCGGCCGGGCCAGCCCCATCACCATCACTGGGAACTGCGCTGAGGCACCGAGGAGGTACTCCAGGAAGTCGAGCAGCCCGGAGTCCGCCCACTGCAGGTTCTCGATCGCCAGGACCACCGGCCGGGACTTGGCCAGGCCCTCGATGAAGCTGCGCCAGGCGGCGAAGAACTCCTCTCGTGAAGGTGTCTGCTCCGGCCCGGGAAGTCCCAAAAGCACCGCCATCTTGGGGGCGGCGAAGTCGCGGTCGTCCGGGTCGGGCAGGTAGCGGGTCAGGCCCTCGTCGAGTTTGGTCGCGACAACCCCGGGCGAGTCGTCGTCAGCCACTCCCAAGCGTTGCCGGAAGATCCTCGAGAGGCCCCAGTAGGCAACCCCTGAGCCGTAGGCGGTGCAGCCAACCTCGTGCCAGAGGACGCGGGTGGGGATCCCATCGATGTAGTGAGCCAGCGCCTCGAGCAGGCGGGACTTGCCCACCCCGGCCGACCCACTGACCACCAGCATGGCCGCCTCCGAGCTCGCCACCACACCTTCGAAGGTCTCCTTGATCTGTTCCATCTCATCGTCCCGGCCGTAGATGGCGGTGACTTCCGGGACGACCCCGACTCGGCGCCCCCCCTGCTCGAGAGGACCGAGCGCCTGCCAGAGGGGGATTGGCTCCGCCTTCCCCTTGACCTCGTGAAGGCCGGCGTCCTGGTATTCGATGTGGGCGCCGGTGGCCTCCCTGGTCAGCCCGTCAACCAGCACCCCGCCGGGGGGCGCTGCAGACTGGACCCGCGATGCCGTGTTGACCCGGTCGCCCACCACCAGTCCCTCGGAGGAGCTGGCCCAGGAGGCAGCCCGGCCGGTGACGATGCCACCTCGAGCGCGCAGATTGGGGGCCTTGACCTGCTCGCCGAAGGCGGCCACCGCATCTACCAGTTCCAGACCCGCCCGGACTGCCCGGAGGGCATCGTCCTCGTGGGCCAAGGGTGCCCCCCAAACCGCCATCACGGCGTCGCCGATGAACTTCTCGATCGAGCCGTCGTGACGAGCGACAACCT
>JBAQYY010000201.1:0-2302 GCA_049790415.1 Candidatus Dormiibacterota bacterium
TGTAGAGGGTCTGGCGCACGCTAGCAGGTGATATTGCTGACCATCTCGCGAGGTCGGCGACGCTAAATGACTCATCTCGATAGTGTCGTCTGACGACCTCTGCGACCGGGGTGGCGGGCAGACCAGCGAGATCCAGAAGTCGTCGGTTCACTCCAACCTTAAGAAGAGTGCGCCGGCCAACGCCAGCCTGCGCTGACCAACGAGCAACAGCTTCAATAAATGCCTCTTCAGTCGCCGCTAGACGATCAACGGATCGGACGGGTCTCCCGACGAGTGCACGAAGGTATGCGCGGACTGCTACTTCGTCTGCTGCTGCGGCCTTGGAGTACCTACCTCGAGATGAAAGAGGAGCTGAGGAGGCAGCAACTGGGCGCCTCTCCTTGTTCATATGAGGGCGGAGCACTCCGCACTGGATTTCCGGGGCCATTGGGCGATCATACGTTCGCCGTGAGCCGAATTGCATACCCTGCGAAGTCGCAGCCCGACGGAATAGCCTACCGGTGTCATCGATATATCGTTGAACGCTTGGAAGCCGAATGTGGAGCAGGCAGCCTGGGACGGTCAGCCTCACGGAGACTCGACCCTCGGGCCCGTTCTCAGGCCACGGATCTCGGAGAGGACCTGCATCTCGCCGCGCCTCATCCCCGAACTTGGTGGCGAAGCTGCCAGTATCCGCGTCTGGAGGGTGCTCGCTCGAAGCGCTCGTCCCGGGAAAGACTGGTGAAGAGTGTGGAGTAAGCCCACTCAGACCGTCGCAGCTTACCGGCCACCTGGAGTTCACTCATGAGGTCCACGAGCCGCATTGGGCCGCTCTGGCCGAGGATGACGGCCGCTGCCTCCGCGATCGTCGTGCTCTGGAGAGCCGCCGCTTGACGGACAGCAGCTGGCAAGTCGGAATCCAGGGAGTTCGCTAGCTCAGCATCCAACGCTTGGATCAGCGCCGCGAGGCGTCTCCGGACTCCACGCGCCTCCTTGAGGACCTCCCCGAGGCGATCGTATTCGCGCTTCAACTCCTCGACGCGGAGTTTGGGATCTGACGATTTGCCCGTAGAGCGCGCCCCTGTCATATGCGCGCGAGTGTAGACGGCTGGCTTGCCTGGCTGACCGTGATGTGCTACTTAGACATGTTATAGTTCCTGTTCTCGGTACCCAACCCATACAGGGACGAAGTCGTGTCCAACAGCAAGTCCCGTCGCGGCCACTGGCCCAGGCAGTTCCGCCTTCGACCGCCTTCAAAGCAAGACGTCTTGCGGGCGTCGGCCATCAATGACCGACCGGCAAGCGTTCCCGACCCGACTCCTGCTCCTTGCGCCACACCACCGCGGGTTCTGCCGACGGATGGGCCAGGACAAAGTTCTGTAGGTGTTTATCCGGGCATCCTGGTCGACGAGGCGGTCCTTCCCGGCGAGGACCACATCATCCACGGGATCTGGGATCAGGAGGCCGCGGCCTTAGCCGACCTCCCCGAAGGGGGAGGCGAGTTGGTACTCATTCCCAGATCGCGTTTTCATTCAAGCGGTCTCCCGGCGATGGCAACCCTCGCGACTGTCGACGGCTTGAGCCGAGACGACTTTGGGCAGATCCGTCGGGCGCGCTCCTGTGGCCTGCGACGGGTCCAAGCCATTCGGTTGGTTCGGACGCGCCCGGCGCTGCTGGTCGAGGTAGAGGAGATCACCCCGCCGGGCGTCGCGACCGAGGCTGACCTCACCAGATTGCACCGGATCGCCGCCCGAGTTCGAGCCAAAGGCAGGGTTTCGCGGTCGCGAGCTGCGGGCTCAGACGTGACCCAGCTACCGCCGGGTGAGCTTGCCGACAGGCTCGTCGCTGACCTGGAGCCCGACGAGTACGCGCGCCTGGCACTGGTGAACGCCAGCTTCTGGCCCGACCGTCTGCCGATCCTTGAGAGGCTCGCCCGGAGATATACCGCTCGACGTAGCAGGGAGCGAGACCTCGGTCCCGCTACCAATCCGCGGAGAAGGATCAA
This sequence comes from Candidatus Dormiibacterota bacterium, assembly GCA_049790415.1. Taxonomy (GTDB): domain Bacteria; phylum Chloroflexota; class Dormibacteria; order Aeolococcales; family Bog-877; genus Bog-877. Next base: position 1,985 of record JBAQYY010000201.1, read on the forward strand.
GGCGGCGGGCTTGCCCAAGGAAGTGAAACGGGCCGTGGAGCGCGATCTGGGTCAGTCGTCCGGCTCTCACGGGGTGGGGAATCGGGAGGCGGCTGAGATCGTCCTCGACCTGGTTTGGAAGGCTCCGCCCATCCCGGCCATCGACCTCACGAGGGCCAGGAAGCTTCTGGATGGCGGTCACTTCGGCCTGGAGGAGGCAAAGCGTGCGCTGATGGACTTCCTGGTCACCGCCGAGTGGCAGAGACGCCGTGGCCAGCCCGCTGTCACCGGCCGATCTCTGTGCCTAGTGGGGCCGCCGGGCACGGGCAAGTCCAGCCT
>JBAQYY010000202.1:0-3715 GCA_049790415.1 Candidatus Dormiibacterota bacterium
GGTGCGCCTTCCAGCTCTGGGAGAGTCCGTCACCGAGGGCGTCGTGGGGAGCTGGCTCAAGCAGGTGGGTGATCCGATCAACGTCGGCGACACTCTTGCTGAGATTCAGACCGACAAGGTCGATGCCGAAGTGCCATCCCCGGTGAATGGGGTACTCCTCGAGATCCTCGTCCCCAAGGGTGAGACGGTGGCGGCCGGGACGGTCCTCGCCCGCGTCAGCGGCTCCGCCACCGCCCCCGCGCAAGCCGCCGCCACCACGCCGCCTCCGGCAAGGCCAGGTAGCTCCCCGCCTGCCGCTGCCACCGAGATCGCGGCCACTCCGCTGGCCAAGCGCCGGGCTGCTCTGGGCGGCGTCGACCTGCAGGCAGTCAAGGGGAATGGGCCGGGTGGGCTAGTCCGCGGGTCTGACGTCCTGGCCGGGCCGAAGTCGAGGCAGTTGGCCCCAGCGGCCGAGGCGAGCACCACTCCCATCAAGGGCTCAAGGCTGGCCCTGGTCAGGGCGATGGAGGAGAGCCTGAGCATTCCCACCGCCACCAGCCTCCGAACTCTGGAAGTCGGTGTCATGGAGGGGAGGCGTCGCCAGCTGAATGACGCCCTGGCCAGCCGCGAGCCGCAGATCAAGCTGTCTTACACCCACCTGATCGCCTTCGCTTTGACTTGGGCGGCTCGGGAGATGCCGGTCTTCTCGAGCAGCTTCTCTCAAGTCGACGGGGTTCCCCAGAGGGTGGTGCAGGCCGGGGTCAACCTGGGGCTGGCCGTCGATGTCGAGAAGCGAGACGGCAGTCGCTTCCTCCTGGTGCCGGTGATCAGGGGAGCGGAGAGCCTTGAATTCGCCGACTTCCGGATCCGCTACGAGGAGATGGTCGGCAAGACCCGGAACGGGGGCGCCCAGGTTGAGGATCTGGAGGGAGCCACCATCACCCTGACCAACCCGGGCGGTGTCGGGACCATGGCCTCGGTCCCCCGTCTCATGGCCGGTCAGTCGGCGATCATCGCGGTGGGAGCGATCGGCAGGCCCCCGGGCCTGAGCCGCCTGGAGGAGAGGTCAGTACGCGAGCTGGGCGTCGCTCCCGTGATGACCGTGACCAGCACCTACGACCACCGCCTGGTCCAGGGGTTGGAGTCGGGGATGCTGCTCCGCCGCCTGGAGGAGCTGTTGGCCGGAGGGGAAAGCTTCTATGAGGTGGTCGCCGCCAGCTTGGGGGTGGAGCTCGGGGCTCTGCGGGCCAGCGGTCCTCGAGTCGGCCCCGCGACCACCTCGGCCAACCTGCCCGCCAACCAGGAGTTGATGTACGCGGTGGCGGCGGGCATGTCCCTGGTCAAGGCTCACCGCACCCACGGCCACCTGGCGGCCCATCTCGATCCCTTGGGGAGCGAGCCGCCCGGGGACCCGGCCCTGGAACCGGAGACAGTCAAGCTGACCCCAGAACTCATGGCCGCGGTACCCGCCTGGATGATGCGGGTGATGGTCCCGGGGGACACCCTGGCCGAGGCGCTGCCGCACATGCGCCAGACCTACTGCGGCACTATCGCCTACGAGATCGAGCACATCTCCAGCCACGAGCAGAGGGTTTGGCTGCGCAAGCAGATCGAGTCGGGAGTGCACCGGGTGGCTCTTTCGCCCGAGCAGCAGCTGGCCCTGCTGCAGCGCCTGGCCGCGGTGGACGCCTTCGAGCGCTTCCTCCGGAAGACCTACCTTGGCCAGCACACCTTCTCTTTGGAGGGCCTCGATGCTCTGGTCCCGATGCTGGAGCAGACCATCTCCTTGTTGGCCCAGGCGGGTACCCGGGAGGTGGTTCTCGGGATGGCCCACCGGGGCCGTCTCAACGTCACCGCCCGGATCGTGGGCCGCTCCTTGGCGGAGATGATCGCCGAGTTCGAGAGTGGCGCCTACCTGGGTGGCGCCAGCACCGGAGACGTCAAGTACCACTACGGCGCCGAGGGCAGCTACCGGACTCCCCAGGGAGTTGAGGTGGGGGTGGTGCTGACCCACAACCCGAGCCATCTCGAGGTCGTCGACGCGGTTGTGGAGGGCCGCACCCGGGCGCTGCAGACCCACAACCGGGGCACCGAGGCGACCCAGGACACCAATGTGGCGGTGCCGGTGCTGATCCACGGCGATGCCGCCTTCACCGGCCAGGGGGTGGTCACCGAGACGCTCAATCTCCAGGGCCTGCCCGGGTACCGGGTCGGGGGCACCATCCACATCATTGCCAACAACCAGATCGGCTTCACCACCGACCCCCTGGAGGGGCGCTCGACCCGGTACGCCAGCGACGTGGCCAAGGGCTACGACATCCCCATCATTCATGTCAACGCCGATGACGTGGAGGCCAGCCTGGACGCCGCCCGGCTGGCGGTCAGCTACCGCGAGACCTTCCATCGCGACGTCCTCATCGACCTCATCGGCTACCGCCGCTTCGGTCACAACGAAGGCGACGAGCCGGCCTACACCCAGCCCCTGATGATGGAGCGCATCCGCAGTCACCCGCCCCTGGTGCAGGTCTACGGAAAGGTCCTGGTGGAGCGCCAGGTGCGCACCGCCCAAGAGGTCGAGGACGAGCAGACCGCTGCCTACCAGGAGATGGCCGCCGCCCACGCCGAAACCAATCAGCAGGGTGCCGCCATGCTCCAGGCGGCCCAGCCGGCGGGGACCATGACCGAGCTGACCGAGCTGCCCCAGGTCCAAACCAAGGTCGAGATGGCGTCCCTGATGGAATTGGACCGCCAGCTGGTGGCGCTTCCCGAGGGCTTCCAGGCCAATCCCAAGCTGATCCGCCAGCTGGGCCAGCGAGCGGCCGCCTTCCAGGCGGAGGGAAGGGTGAGCTGGGCCCAGGCGGAGGCCCTGGCCCTGGCGTCGCTTCTGACCGAGGGGGTGCCGATCCGGCTCACCGGCCAGGACACGGTCCGGGGCACCTTCAGCCAGCGCCACCTCATGCTCTTCGACACCAGCACCGGTGAGGCCTACGCCCCGATTCAGCATCTGGACTCGGCCCAGGCGGTGATCGAGCTCTACAACAGCCCGCTCTCGGAGATGGCGGCGCTGGGGTTTGAGTACGGATACGGGGTCACCGAGCGCTCCGCCTTGGTGCTCTGGGAGGCCCAATACGGCGACTTCTTCAACAACGCCCAGGTGGTAGTCGATCAGTTCGTCGCCGCCGGCCAGGCCAAGTGGAACCAGGAGTCGCGGCTGACCCTGCTCCTGCCCCACGGCTACGAGGGCAGCGGCCCGGAGCACTCCAGCGCCCGGATCGAGCGCTTCTTGGAGCTGGCGGCCGAAGGCAATCTGCGGGTCGCCTACCCATCAACCGCGGCCCAGTACTTCCACCTGCTCCGGCTTCAGGCGCTGACCGATCAGCGCCGACCGTTGATCCTCTTCACGCCCAAGAGCGGCCTGCGCCTGGCGGCGGTCTCCTCGGCACCGGAGGAGCTGGCCGAGGGGCACTTCGAGGAGGTCCTCGACGACCCCCTGGCGGACCATGCGCTGGTACGCCGGCTCCTGCTCTCGACCGGCAAAGTTGCCGGAGAGCTGGCGGCCCGCCGGGCCCAGCTCCAAGCTGAGACGGTGGCGGCTCCCCGGCTCGAACTCCTCTATCCCTTCCCCGGCCCCCAGCTGGAGCGGCTCTTCCAGAGCTACCCCCACCTGGAACAGGTCATCTGGGTCCAGGAAGAGCCCCGCAACATGGGCGCCTTCTCCTTCGTGGCCCCCCGCCTG
>JBAQYY010000203.1:0-16371 GCA_049790415.1 Candidatus Dormiibacterota bacterium
GCCCCGCGCCGCGCAGGCGGCCGCCCACGCTGCCGATGTCCGGGGCCGACTCGGCCCGGGCAACGGCGGCGGCGATGAATCCGGGATCGAGCTCGACGTCGAGATTGCAGAGGACGACATAAGCGGAAGTTGTTGCCCGCAGGCCCTGGTTCACCGCTCGGGAGAAGCCCCAGTTGCCGGGATTGCCCACAAGCCGAACATCGGGCTGGTCTGCAAACCACTGGCGGGAGCCGTCTGAGGACCCGTTGTCGACCACCACCACCTCAGCTGGCGGGTGGGCTTGGGCGCGGATCGAGTTGAGCATGGCCTCGCAGTCCCGACCCCCGTTCCAGTTCACAGCCACCACCGCCACCGCGGGCATGCTCGCTTCCTCCTTGCTCTTCACGGGCTCACTGTCGGATTGCGTCGTAGCGCGTTGAGCAGGAGCAGACAGCTGAGCCGGGCCAGGATCCCGAGGGCTACCAAGGGCGACCAGAGGGCGTTCCTACCGCGCAGGTAATGGAGTCGATAGAAGCGCCACATGGAGCGATGAAAAGCGACCAGCATGGCCAGGGCGTCCTGGCGAGAGCTCTGCCCTTTCCGGTGCACTACCCGAGCCGCAGGCTGATACCAGACGATGAAGCCCCGGTCGTACATCCTCCAACATAGATCGAGGTCTTCCCCATACATGAAGAACTTGGCATCGAACCCCTGAAGCTGGTCCCACACGGTGCGTCGAATCAACAGACAAGCACCGCTGCCGCTATCGATCTCCATCGCCTGGTCGACTGCCACGTGAGTCAGGTTGTAGGCACCGAAGCGGGGGTTGTTCGGGCGCAGCCGGCTCAAGCCCACCAGCCGCCAGAAGGCAATCAGGGGAGTTGGAAACGTGCGTCGACAGGCGGCGTCGAGGCGCCCATCGGGACGGTCAATCCGGGGTGATATGGCGCCCCGCTGCGGGTCCTCGGCGAGTGCCTCCACCATCACCTGCGCCGCATTACCGACCAGCACAGCGTCGGGGTTGAGGAGCAGCAGCGTGGACCCGCCGAGATCCGTCGCGGCCCGGTTGTTAGCCGCCGCGAAGCCCAGGTTTTGCTGCAGGCGAATTAGCCTGACCTGGGGGAATTCCCGGGCTACCAGGTCGGCCGTGCCGTCGTCAGAAAAGTTGTCGATGACGGTCACCTGGGCGGGCTCGAATCCGGAAGCAAGGCAGGACTGCAGCGCCTCGGCAATCTCCAATTGGGAGCGGTAAGTACAGATCACCACGGCGACATCTGCGAGGGTGATCGATTCGCTCAAGAGTTACCTCTTCGGCTGGACGGCGAACGGAGCTAGAGCACCTTGGGATTCTGCTAACACATACCCCCGCAAGCCCTCCTCCCAACTGGGTAGCGGGTCCCTACCGAGCGCCCGCCAGTGGCTGTTATCTAGCACCGAGTAGCGGGGCCGAGGAGCCGGTGCGCCCCATTCCAGAGTGGTCGTGGGCTCAAGCTGGGCGGCCAGACCGACAGCGTCGAGCACCGTTTGGGCGAACTGAAACCAGGTCGTGGACCCGGAACCGCTCAGGTGGTAGAGGCCGAAGGACTCACCTTCCAGGAGCACCTTTAGGGCGGCTGACAGATGGCCGGTCCAGGTCGGGCAGCCCTCCTGATCGGTCACCACCTTAAGCGCGCCGCCTCGGTGGGCGGCGCGGCAAATCGCCAGGGGAAAGTTGGGACCCTCGCCGCCGTAGAGCCACGAGGTGCGCACCAGGTAGAGCTGGCCGCCGCTGGCCAGGCACTCCAACTCGCCGGCCCGCTTGCTCTCGGCATAGACACCACGCGGCTGGGGATCGTCGCTTTCCAGCCAAGGCTGGGCCGGCTGGGGCGGGTCTTGGGTGAAGACGAAGTCGGTGCTCAGGTGGCAGAGGGGAACGCCACTTCGTCGGCAAGCCTGGGCCACGTTCCGGGCACCGTCGCGGTTGACCGCGAAGGCCAGATCAGGCTCGACCTCCGCCTCATCGACCTTGGTGTAGGCGGCGCAGTTGACCACCCGCTCGAACTCGCCCGCGGCGACGGCCTTCCCGACGGTGTCCGCCTGCGTGATGTCGACCGCGCGCCGGTCCAGGGCAGTGATCTGATGACCGGCGTGGCCTAGCGTGCGGGCCAGATCACGTCCCAGTTGGCCACCTGCGCCGAGGATCAGCATCCTCAACTGGAGCGCTCCCTCAGGGGACGGACGCCGACCCGGCCAGGGGGTGGTAGTTGCGGCGGTAGAAGTCGAGAAACTCTCCCGACTTGATGGGAGCCCACCAGTCCCGGTGAGCTTGGTACCACTTGACGGTGTCGGCCATGCCCGCCTCGAAATCCACTCTGGGAGTCCAGCCGAGGGACCTCGCCTTGCTGCTGTCCAGAGCGTAGCGGCGATCATGGCCGGGGCGGTCGACAACCCGCTGGACCGAGCTCTCCGCCGCCCCGGTGAGACGGAGCACCGTCTCCGCGACCGCATTGCCGCTGATGGGATCGTCGCCCTGGCCCAGGTTGTAGACCTCCCCAACTTGTCCTTTGGCCAGCACCGCGGCGATGCCCCGGGCGTGGTCGTCCACGTAGAGGTAATCGCGAACCGCTTGGCCATCACCATAGATGGGCAGGGGTAGTTGATCCAGCGCTTGAGTGATGAAGAGAGGCACGATTTTCTCGGGATATTGGTAGGGACCGTAGGTGTTCGAACCGCGCGTCAGCAGCACCGGCAAGCCGTAGGTTGCGTGGTACGCGAAGCAGAGCAAATCGCCTCCCGCCTTGCTTGCCGAGTAGGGCGACCGGGGTTCGATGGGGTCGCTTTCCTGGGACCGCTCCGGGGCCGGAATATCGCCATAGACCTCGTCGGTGGAAACCTGGAGATACCGGGAGTGGCCCGCCCGGCGCGCCGCCTCGAGGAGCTGGTGGGTCCCGAGTACGTCGGTGCGGATGAATCCCTCCGGGTCGAGGATGGACCGATCAACGTGCGTTTCAGCGGCAAAATTGACAATGCACTCGACCTCGGGCGCCAGCCTCTGGACCACTTCGGCATCGCAGATGTCACCCCGGACGAACCGGTAGCCGGGGTGCGACTCCACCACCTTGAGGTTGGCCAGGTTGCCGGCATAGGTGAGCTTGTCCAGAACGGTTACCGCCAACCCGTCACCCTCCCCCAGTAAAAGGCGGACGAAGGCGGAGCCGATGAAGCCAGCGCCGCCGGCCACCAGAATCCGCCGCGGCAATCCCTCTCCCGCCGACGGCAGCGCGGCGTGAGTACTCACTCAGATGTTCTCGACCGACCAGTCGAAGCCGATCCTCGAGTCATCCCAGGCAATCCGGCCCTCGTCCGGCTGGTCGGGGTCGTAGGGCTCGGTGACGTAGTAGCAGAGCAGCACATCCTGCAGGTCAAGGACCTGATAGCCGTGCGCGACCAGCGGCGGAATGGCAATCATTTTCGGCGAATTCTGGCCAGCCATCTCCACCTGGATCCGGCCCGCCGTGGTTGAGTCATGACGCAGGTCGACCAGCACTACCCGGGCGTTGCCTTTGACGATGTCCCAGTAATCCCACTGCTTGCGGTGCCAGTGAAAGGCCTTGATCAACTCGGGTGGGTTGCCGCCCCGGGCATAGGCCAGCGACCGCGACATCTGGGCAAACTCGTGCTCCGGCAAGAAGGGACGGCCCTGGTCATCGAGGTCGCCCCGCTTCAGTTGCTCCAAGAAGTAGCCCCTCTGGTCGGTGTGGATCTGGAGGGACTTGACCATCACCCCCTCAATCGGGCCTTGGCGCTCACCTGGAGGATCCGAGCGCATCGAGTTCAGGACCGACTCCGCTTCTGCGCTGAGCGCCTGCCAGGGCATCAGACGGAACTTCCTCTGCCGCTCACGCCAGACTGACCCGGGAGTGGTCGCCCAACATCAGCTTGTGCGCCTGCGGTCGGGTGTCGCTCTTCTCGATGACAACGTCGCGACCGATCAAAGAGTCCTCGATCTTGCCCACCCCTCGGATGGCGGTGTTCTCCAGGACGATCGAGTGCTCGATCTCGCTGCCCTCCAAAAGGACGTGGTGGTACAGGGCGGTGAAGGGGCCCACGAAGGAGTCGATGACCCGAGTGTGGGCGCCGATGATCACCGGCCCCCGGATGGTGCTCCCGATGACCTCGCTCCCCTCTTCGAGAATGACCTTGCCGAGCAGCTTGGAGTCGCCGGCCACCTGCCCTTCCCGGCGCTCGGGGAGCATGTCCAGCACCACCCGGTTGCATTCCAGCAGATCGTCCATCTTGCCGGTGTCGACCCAGTTTCCGGTGACCACGTGGGGGATCACCCGCCGACCGTGGTCGATCTCCCACTGGATGGCGTCCGTGATCTCCAACTCTCCCCGCTCCGAAGGGGCGATCGCGTCCACCGCCTCCAAGATACCGGCCTGGAAGAGGTAGACCCCCACCAAGACCAGGTTGGAGCGCGGAACCTTGGGCTTCTCGGTCAGCCGCACCACCTGGTCCCCCTCCAGTTCGGCGACACCGAAGCGCTCCGGGTGGTCCATTTCCTTGAGCAGGATGAGAGCATCGGGCCGCTCGCGCTGGAACTGCTCGACCACCCCGGTGATGCCGCCGGTGATGAAGTTGTCTCCCAGGTACATGACAAAATCGGAGCCGGCTAGAAACCGGCGAGCGGTCGCCACCGCATGGGCCAGTCCCATTGGAGCCGGCTGGGCGATGTACTCGACCCTCGCCCCGAATCGGGAACCGTCCCCGACCGCCCGTTTCACCTCTTCCGCGGTGTCACCGACGACGATGCCAATCTCGCTGACACCGGCCTCGACGAGTGCCTCCAGACCGTAGAAGAGGATCGGCTTGTTGGCGATCGGCACCAGTTGCTTGGCACCGGTGTGGGTGATGGGGCGGAGCCTGGTCCCCTTGCCGCCGCTGAGGACCAACCCCTTCACGGCGCCCAGGCTAGCAGCTTGGCCGCGGCCCTCCGGCAGGGGCGGAAGGCCGCCCTCAATAGGCGTGGCGGTGGAACAGCAACCGCCAGGGGGTGAGGAGAAGGATCTTGATGTCGAAGGCCAGGGACCAGTTCTCCACGTAGTAGAGGTCGTAGAAGACCCGCTCCTCGATGCTGCTGTCCTGGCGCAGGTCGTTGACCTGGGCCCAGCCGCTGCAACCGGGAGCTACCCGGAGCCGCTCCCGATAGCGAGGCACGGTCTGGTCGAAGGCCCGGAGCTGGGTTTCGCGAACGCTGAGCGGACGGGGCCCCACCAGGCTCATGTCCCCCATCAGGACGTTCCAGAGCTGGGGCAGCTCGTCGAGGCTGAAGCGGCGCAAGAAGCGTCCCACCGGAGTCCGTCGGGGGTCCCCCAGGGTGGTCATGATCGACTCCGCATCGCTCTCAGCGTCCCTGACCATGGAACGCAGCTTGCAGATCCGAAAGATGCGGCCGTCGCGGCCCAGCCGCTCCTGCCGGAAGAAGGGCGCGCCAGGCGAAGTGACGCTGACCGCGACGGCACAGAGGGCCACCACCGGGACCGCCGGGACGGCCAAGACCAGGGTGCTGAGCAAGTCAAAGGTGCGCTTGATCACCAGGTTGAAGCCCACCAAGCGGCTCGGCCGAAGCCCGACCAGGGGCAGACCCGCCACCTCTTCGGTAGATGCCCCACTGGTCATGATCTCGAGGACATCGGGGACGATCTTCACCTCTGCCCCGGCGCCCAGACACTCGGTGGCCAGGCGGAGCACCTCTTCATGGGCGGCGCCGCTGAGGGCCAACACCACGGTGTCCACCCGCTCGCGCTCCACCAGCTTGGCCAGCCCGATTCCCAGCGAGTACTCGGCCAGCACCGGCTCGGCAGGCGCCGGCTGAGCCTCGTCGCCCATCCGGACCCGGCCCACCACCTGGTAGCCGTACTCGGGGAACATGCGCAGCCGGCCCAGCAGCAGGTCGGCGACCAGGCCCGACCCCACCACCAGCACGCGGCTGCCGCCCACCCCGCCCCGCAGCAGCGAGCTCTGCACCACACGGATGACCGCCCGCTCGGCGAAGAAGAGCACCAGGGCCGCAATCGCGGCATCGGCCAGCACCAGCCGGGAGTAGGGAAAGCCTCGATACAGTCCCTCCAGAGCCAGGGCCACCACCACGAAGAGCGCGATCGAGCCGGCCGAGCCCATGATCTCGTCCACGAATGTCTGGCCCAGGCTGAGCCGGTAGCGACCGGTGAAGGCGAAGGTGAGGACCCAGAGAGCGGCCACCACCGGGACCGCCAAGAGGTAGGCGCTGAAGTTGGGGATCTGATGGCCAGGGATCGGGACCCCCGACACGTAGAAGCGGAACTGGTAGCCGAGCAGAGCGCCTCCAGCAACCGCCAGGGCGTCGCCAACCACCCGCAGAATGATCACCGGCAGCCGTTGGCGGAGGCGGTGCCGAGAGGCGCCTGCCACCTCCAGCGAGCGGAGTAGCGGCTCGGTTTCAGCCACCACCGTCGTCCACCACCGGGTGCAAGCGCCGACCCAGACTGGAGCGGATTGTCCGCAGCTCCGCAGCCGAGACACCGCCGGTGACAAACAGCGCCCCTAGATAGATCAGGCCGGCGAATATGGCCACCGGAATGATGTTGAGCTGGGAGAAGAGCCCCATGACGCCCGCCATCAGAGCACCGGAGACGAGGATCGGCAAGAGCGGTCGCGCCCAGGGCAAGCTGTACTCCAGTCGTCGCCGCACCATCAGGTAGCCGGCCACCAGCAGGAAGACCTCGGTGATGACGGTGGCCCAGCTACTGCCAAGATAGCCAGTCGATCGCGGAAAGATGGGGATGAGGATGAAGTTGAGGGCGACATTGACGACGATGCTCATCACCGACAGGATGACGCTATCCATCTGCCGGTCCATGGCTCCCAAACCGAAGACGAAGGTGCTGTTGACGAACATGAAGACGATCGCCAGGGCCAGGATCTTGAGCGCCGGAGCTGACTGCGGATAGACCTCGATGAACTTGAGGCTGAGGAGGGGGACAGCTCCCATGCCCAGCACCACCGCGAAGGGCATGCCCAGCGCCGCCAGCAAGCGGATGGTGGCGGTGTAGGCATGGCGCATCGAGGCGACCGCCTCCAGATGCACCACCGATAGGGTTGGGAAGACGGCGTTCATGATCGTCTGGGGTACAAACGACAGCCCGTCGAGGAACTTGTAGGCGGCGGTGTAGTAGCCCACCTCGGTGAGTGGCCGGAGGGCGCTCAGGATGACCACGTCGATGCGGAAATAGACGGTGTTGAGGAAGAAGACCATGGCGAATGGCAGCGCCATCTTGAGCAGCCGTCGCGCCAGCACCGGGTCGAAGTGGACGGTGGCGACGAAATAGCGCCGGGCGATAACCAGATACGCGTAGACACACGTCACGGCGTAGCTGAGCGCATAGACCCAGAGGTAGTCGGCGACGCCGAGGTGGGCCCGAGCCACGAAGAAGGTGCCCACCAGCAGGATGATCGCCTCGGACATGGTCGCGACCGCCTCGTAGCGCATCTCCTGGGTGGCGTAGAACGTGCTCCGGAGCACGTTGGCCACGCTAGTCGCCACCTGCAGGACGAAGGCCGGGATGACCAGTGCCATGAACCCGGGGCCCTTGCCGGCCACCAGCGCCAGCAGGGCTAGGCTGGCCAGGCTGAGGAGAAAGAGTGGGATCTTGGCCGCAAGCACGGCGGCGAGGTAGGTCTTCATCTTGCTGTGGTCGCGGCTGGCCTCGCGGAGATAGACGATCTGCAGACCAAGGTCGCCGACGATGCTGGACAAAGTGCTCAGCACCACAATCAGACTGAACTCGCCATAAAGCCGGGCGTGCAGGGTGTGCTGCTGGAGCAGGAAGGCGGCCAGTACGAACACCTTGGAGCCGGTCCTGGCGACGAAGAGAATGCTGGTGCTGCGGACCGCTCGTTGAGCCGTGCTCATCTAGGCGGCTAGGGCGAGACCGGCTCGCGCCGGGGGAATTGCAGATGCTTGCTGGCCGGCACGACGGCCACCGTGACCAGGGCCGCCAGGATCCACCACTCGGCCGAGAGATCGTTCTTCCAATAGGGACTGTCCAGGAGCCCGTGAACAACGATGGCCACCCAAGCCAGACCCAGAGCCACCGCCCAGGGATGATCCCGCGGCCCAGCCCGAACCACGGGAACCATGTAGCGGACGAGCTCTGCCAGGAAACCGAGCAGTGCCACGAACCCGAGCACTCCCAGCTCCACCCAGAAATCCAGCTCTAGTTGATCGGGATAGTCGTGGGTCTGACTTGCGGGGTCGTGGACCTGCTTGCGGTAGGGGGCCACCTGGGACTGGAAGCCAGCGAGCCCCGAGCCGGTGAAGGGTCGCGCCTCGATGAGATCGACGGTGGCATGCCAAAGGCGGGTCCTGGCGATCAGCGAGTTGGCCGGGCTGCTGGGGTTGAGTTCGTTGCCGATTCGCTGCCGGACCGGGGGCAGGACGACCGCCACCACCAGTGCCACCAGGCAAACTGCGAGTAACAGACGGCGGCGCGGATGCAGACCCGCCGCCAGAAGCGCCAGCACGACCAAGGCCAGCCAGGAGCCCCGGCTCAGAGTGAGGACGTCGCCCAGACCGAGCAGGACTACGGCTGCCCAGTGCAGGTTGCGATAGCGCACCCCCCCGAAGATGGCCAGGCCCAACGCCAGCCCGACCAGGGGGTCGAGGAAGATCCCCCCGAAGTTGTTGTTGGTCCAGAGCCAGGAGGGAACGGGCGGCGCCACGTTGAGGTTGAGGCTGTGGTTGGCCAGGGCTCCGGCCACGGCAACCATCTGCGACAGGGCGACTACCAGTCCGCTCACGTAGAGGCCAAAGACCAGACGCTCCCAGTCCCAGCTCGAGCGGAGGACGTTGACCGCGACAAAGAACAAGACCATGGGCTCGACGATGTAGGACTTGGCGATGCCCAAGGCCGCCTGATGGTCGGGACTGACCAGAACTCCGATAACCGTGGCCAGCAGCAGCACCGCCATGATCACGCTGAAAGGTGTGTCCAGTCGGGGCATTCGCCGCTGCTGTGTGCTCTCGACGATGAACGCCAGCACCGTAAGCCCCAGCACGACTTCTAGGCCAGTGAAAGGCAACCGCCCCAAAAGGTGGCCGCGAAGAACATAGGCCGGCAGTGCCGCGGCGGTGAGGAAGACGCCTATACGACTCCACCGCATCGGCGGGATTATAGGCCGGGGCCGGGACCGGCCCAGACGCTGGGGAGCCCCGGTCAGACAAAGCCCTGGCTATCTTCCATTAAGAAAGGGAAGGCGGGCCGCATTGGGGCAGCCGGCTCGGTGCTCATGACGCCCCGGTCTTGGGGTGGTCGGACCAGGCCCTGACCCGGGGTCACTCCCCCGGACTTGGCCGGGATGGCAGCAGCCCAACGCTGGCTCTCACCTGGACCATGGTGGAGCCAGCAACCTGGCGCGCCTGGCTGGCGCCTCGAGCCAGGATCTCGTCGATGACATTAGGGTCAGACATAAGGTCGTGGAAGCGCTCCTGGAGGGGCCGCAGCGCCTCCACCACGGCATCGGCCACCTTGGCTTTGAGCTGGCCATAACCGTTGCCTTGAAACTCCGCGGCCAGGTCCTCAGGTGAGCAGGAGGTGAGGCCCCGGTAGATGTCCAGCAAGTTAGCCACCCCGGCCTGGGCGTGGGCGACGTCAACCGCGGTACCACTGTCGGTCTTGGCCCGCATCACCTTGGATCGAATGCGGTCAGGGGAGTCGAGCAGGGCGATCCGGCCCGCTTCCCCGGCGGCACTCTTGCTCATCTTGGCGTCGGGGTCGTCGAGAGCCATCACCCGCTGACCCGACCCAAGCTGTCCGATGCGGGCTTCGGGGATGACCAGGGTGTCGCCGAAAAGGCGATTGAAGCGACCTGCCAGGTCGCGAGTCAGCTCCAAGTGCTGCCGCTGATCCTCGCCCACCGGGACGAAGTTGGTGCGGTAGAGGAGGATGTCGGCGGCCATCAGGACGGGGTAGTTGAGCAGCCCGGCGCCGATCCGCTCGGCATCCTGCCGTTGCGATTTGTCCTTGAACTGAGTCATCCGCTCCAGCCACCCGAGGGGGGTGATGCAACTCAAGATCCAGGCCAGCTCGCTGTGCTCGGGGACATGCGATTGGACCAGCAGCGTCGAGAGCTCGGGGTCGATCCCGGAGGCGATGTAGAGGGCGGCCACCTCGCGGGTTTTCTGAGCGAGCTGGGCCGGGTCGTGGGCTTGGCTGAGCGCATGGAGGTCGACCACGCAGAAGAAGTTGTGAAACTGATGCTGATCGACTACCCAGGGGCGGAGGGCTCCCAGCAGGTTGCCCACATGCAGGACCCCGGTGGGCTGCATCCCGCTGAAGACGACCGGGCGCTCCCCCATCGGCGGATTGTACTGAGGCCTCTGACTCAGCCCTTCTCGGTGACGCGGTACTCCAGATGGGAGCCGAAGAGGAGGCGGGTCTGGGCTTCCAGGGCGGGAATCACACTGAGGACCATGAAGACTACCGGGTAGGTGAGCGTCTGGAGATCGACCAGCCGGCGCCGCCACCAGGGCCAGCTCGGGGGTCGAGGCTGGAGCCGGTTGTCAAGGACCGCCACCGCCACGATGTTGAGCAGGGTGGTGGTCAGGATGATGCTGGCGGTGGTCTCCAGGATGGCTCCCATGTTGGACAGCGCGTAGTCGTAATTGAACAGCGAGGGCAAGGTGCCCGAGATGAGGATCAGCATCGGCACGGTCGCCCAACTCAAGTGGTTGAAAACGAGCATGCGGAAACGCGCCAGGCGGAGCCGCAGCGGAATCTCGGGGTGGGAAGTCATCCGCGACGCCACGTAAGGCACGTCGGTGACCCCCCAGGCCCAGCGCTTGATCTGGTTGTACTGACTGGCCAGGGTGGTTCCGTAGTCAGCCGCTCGGGGCGCGTCGCCATACATGGGCAGGTAGGCGGGCAGGACTCGGAACCGAGCTCCGTAGCGAAAGAAGGCTTTCCAGAAGAAACGCGAGTCCTCGGGGATGACATCGTCATCCCAGTAGCCAACCTCGGTGAGCATCTGCAGCGACATCGAGTAGGCCGAAAACATCACCAAGCGCTTGGGATGCTGGTGCAGGTAGAGCTGCCACTGGGTGCCCAGGGTGGCCATCGACCGCACCGCCGAGGGGACCTTCCAGAGGTTGTTCAGGAACATGGGGACCGGCTGCCAGATCGAGGTCAACGGTGACTCCGCGGAGCAGAACTGGTAGGTCGTGTAAGCGAGGTACTGCGGGTGCACTCGATAGTCGGAGTCAAGGTCGGTGACGATGACCCGAGCCGGGTCGAGGTCGAGGCTGTCGCAGGCGCGCCGCAAGACAGGGCCGCCGTAGGCCATGGCCGCCGACTTGCCCACCACGATGTTGGGGAGGAGGGGGTCCTTGATGTGCCAGAAGGCCCGAAAGCTACCGCCGAACTTCTCCTGGAGGCGCGCCACGTTGCTGCATCCCTGGAGGTCGGTTTCCCGGGTGATGATGGCGCAGATCTTCTGCTCACCGGGGTAATCGGCCGCCGCCAAGGCGGAGACCGTGGCGTGGAGAGTCTCGTAGCGCTCGGTGTAGGTGGGGATCAGGAAGGCATGGATGATCTCCTCCGCCTGGGGCTTGCCCGGGGCGGATCTCAGCTCTCTCAGACGTTCGGCCCAATCCACCGCTTGGGCTGCCTCCAGCAGGCGGATACCCCGGAGCACGTAGCGGAAGGTATGGACCAGCTTGACCAGCCAGTAGGTGTCGAGCAGGACGGCGAAGAGTCCGAGTAGCCAGAGGTACTCGAAGTTGGTGAAGGTGATCACGAATCCGACCAACAGGGGCGTGATCAAGATCGTCCACACGGTGAGGCCGGGAGCCATCTCCCAGAGACGCTGTTCGATCCTTTCGCGCCGAGGCGGGAGAATGGCCCGATCTTTCCGGTCCGGGGGGACGTAGGAGGGCAGAATCCCGACCCGAGGTGGGCCTGAACTGGGGACTTGCACCGGCGATAGAGAGGCCACTTGAACTGAATCCTAAGCTGCGGGCTACGGGGATGAGACGAAGTGTTCGCGACGAGCCTGCCCCGCGAAGGCTTGCTGTATCGTGCTGGAACGTGGGTAAGCGCACCGCCCTGGTGATCTTCTCCGGCCTCCGCCGAGCCGCCTCGCGACCCTGGGTCCGGGTCGGGGTCACCTTGCTAGCAGTGGGGATTTTCGTTCACTCGGTTGACCTGGGTTCGGCCCTGCGCTCCTTCGCCCACCTTCACTGGCAGTGGGCGCTGCTCGCCATGGCGCTGGCCGGTCTCTCGGTGCTGGCCAGCATCCTTGAGTGGGGAACCCTAGTCAGAGGGGCAGGCAAGATGCTCGGCTGGCGCTACCTAGGGAGCTGGTACATGAAGGGCCTCTTCATCAATCAGGTCCTCCCCGCCGGGGTCGGCAGCGACGCCGTTCGAGCGGTCCAGGTCGGCAAGGTGGCGGGACACGGACCGGTAATCGCCTCCCTGGTCGGCAGCCGCATGGCGGGGACGCTGGGCATGGCTCTCTGGGGGCTCCTGGGCGCGGTGTTGATGAACACCGTCTTCCGCGTCCCCGGGCTGATCGGGTTCGCCACCTTCAGCGGGGTAATGCTGATCTGCTGGGTCTTGGCCCTCGGCGCCGAGCGGCTCTTCGCCAGGGTGGTGGGCAAGGAGCGGGCCGAGCTTGGCTGGCGGCTCCATCTGCAGCGGATCCGCCCCTTCCTACGCTCGCTTGCCAACTACAAGGGCACCCCCGGCGCGCTGACCTGCTCGATTGCCGCCGGTGGTCTCGGCTGGGGCCTCAATCTGCTCTCCATGGAGGCCTTCAGCCGCGCGCTGGGCTACAACATTTCCTGGGGAGTCTTCGCTTTGGCTCTGCCGATTGCCCTGCTGGTCACCTTCATCCCCATCTCGGCCAACGGAATCGGGATCAGGGAAGGACTGCTGGTGTTCCTTCTGGTCCAGTTCCACGTACCCCTGACCGTGGCCGTGGCCATGAGCATCTTCGTCGACTTCCAGCTGCTGCCCTTCGCCGCCCTGGGAGCGGCCCTGCACGCCGCCGAGGTGGCCCTCCGTCACACCCAAGCCCAGCTCGGTCGAGTAGGCAACCTGGGCCGCGGTTTCCGAGTCGCTCACGCAACCTTGAGCTGGGTCGTCGCCCCCGAGTTCGCCGGGGACCGGACTCGCCGCTAACGGGCGCCTGAACCCTCGTTGCGCTCCGCCTCGGCCAGCAGGAGACGCTGCTTGCGATCCCTGCCCCAGCGGTAGCCGCCTTCGCCCCCGGCAGCGGGCACTACCCGGTGGCATGGGATGAGCAGGGCAACCTGGTTGGTGGCGCAGGCTCGGGCGACCGCCCGGGCGGCGGTGGGCCGGCCGATCTCTCCGGCAATCTGGCTGTAGGTCTTGGTTCGACCGCGGGGAATCCTCTGGATGGCGCGCCAGACCAACCACTGGAAGGTGGTGCCCCGGACATCAAGCGGCAGCTCCGCCTGCTCCAACCGCCCGGCCGCCAGTTCCAGGGCGGTCCGGCGGAAGGTGACCATGCCAGACTCGTCGCGGGTCAAGCGCGCTGCCGGGAACTCGCTCCGAAGCTGCTGCTCCAAGTCCACCTCCGTCTCCCCCATCTTGACGGCGCAGACACCGCGATCAGTGGCGGCTAGCAGCAAGGGACCGAGAGCCGACTCGAAAACGGTGTAGCTGATCTCCAGGCCCGCGCCCCCGCGGCGAAATTCGGTAGGGGTCATCCCCAGGGTTGAGGGCACGACCTCGTAGAAGGCGCGGCTGGAGCCGAAGCCAGCGTCGTAGAGCACCTCAGTCACCGGGCTCTCGCCGACGAGGGCGCTTCGGGCAATCCGGGTTCGCAGCGCCCTCGAATACTCCGACGGCGAGATCCCAAAGGCCGTTCGGAAGCCCCGCTGGAGCTGACCAGCGGTAAGCCCCACCTTGCTGGCCAAATCGGATATCCGCCAGTGGCCAGGCCTGTCATCGATCAGTGCACGGGCTCGTTGCAGGGCCAAGAACACCGTTTCTACTCGCTCGGGGCTGCAGCGACGGCAGGCGCGAAACCCAGCCGCCCGAGCTGTCTCCGGGCTGCTGAAGAAGCGCACTCGGTCCCGGCGCGGCGTTGGCGCCGGGCAGCCAGGGTGACAGAAGACCCCGGTCGAGATGACGGCAAATACGAAGTCGGTGGATCGCTCGCGGGCGGCCACCGCCAGCCAGCGTGGATCGGACCTCATCTCTCGGGCAACCATGGTCTGCACCTTAGCGATGCAGTTGACGGGCAGCTATCCGAATTTCCCAGCACACCCAGCCACCCAGGGCCGGCACGCAAAGGGGCTCGCCTCAAGGTCCAGAGCGACCCCCCGCCCACGGAAAGGTGCGGCGCCAGAGGACGACGAAGTGGCCCAGAGCGGTCGCCGCCAGCACCACCCCGAAGCCGATATCTGTGGGTCGAGCGGGACCCCCAGCCAGGACCAGGAGTGAGGAAACACCAATCGCCACGGCGCTGACCAGGGTGTTGACCTTGCCAAATCGGGTCGCCACCAGCGCGGGACGGCGCCGCAGCCAGGGGTAAAGGAGCAGGAATCCGACTCCCGGAAGACCGTAGCGCGCCAGCACGAGCACCGCCAGCCACAAGGGAATGAAGCCTACCCGGAGGCAAGCGACCGTGCATAAGGAGAAGAAGGCGGTGTCCATGATCGGGTCGATGGCTCGACCCAAGACGGTGAGAGGCCCGGCGCGCCGGGCGATGTAGCCATCTGCGAAATCCAGGGCCGCGATGGGAGCAGCGATGACCAGGAAGAGAACTCGCGCCAATCCCAAGGGAGGAAACGAGGCGTACAGAACGACGGGCAAGGAAAGGTACGCCCGGACTGAGGTGATTCCGTTGGGGATCCCGAAGCGATCCACCGGCGACTGGTCGGGATACCGTCGCAGCAGCGAGATGCCAGCAAAGAGGCATGCCGTGGTGGCAATCCACCAAGCAGCCCCGCAGGCCAACCCGAGCCCCACCCGCCCACCGAGGGCGCCGGCGCTCCCGCCAGCGGCCAGGGTGAGGGCCAGGCCGAGGCCGCTCCAGAGGGTCAGCGACAGTCTCAGTGACCGCGACTTCCCCCAGCGTTCCCCGGCTCCGGTGAAGAGCCGACCCAGTGCGGCTAGGGGCCCGACCGCCTCGACAGAGCCGTCGGGCTCTGACTGGTCCGGCCGCTCGGAGGCGGATTTCTCCTTGGTTGCCACGACGCTTTAGAGACTAGGGATCGTGACCCGTTAGGAGTGGCCTCGAGCCCAGGCAGAGGTGTGCCGGACTACCTCTCCGCCCGGTGACCGCGCCGAGGGTGACATCATCTGCCGGTTGGCGGCGGACTGCGACGTGCAGCCCTCTGCCGCTTGGAGATTCTCGCCCGCCCTCGTAGCTCAGGGGATAGAGCAGCGGTTTCCTAAACCGCGTGTCGGAGGTTCGAGTCCTTCCGGGGGCACCATCTTTCGATCTCAGCGAATGTCGCTGGCCTCCACTGCTGTTCAGCCCGGTTGGGGTCAAAGTTGGGGTCAGTTGGGGTCAGTCAGCGGACACCCCGAGAACCGCCAGCCGCCGAAACAGCTGACGGCCGGGGAGGATGGCTCAGACCGGCTCGCCTGAGTCCGCGTCTACGAAGCGAGTCGGCTTCGGCTCTTCGGGGAACTCCAGGACGCTGACCACCCGACCCGACGCGTCGGTGGTCCTCACCACGGTCGGGCTGGGGCCCTGAGGGCCGTTGACCGTGCGGGCGGCGTAATTCGGGGGTAAGCTGCCGCCCGTGCCCTCTTTTGAGTCGAGCGACTTCATTCATTTTTGGGCCGGCACGATCCAGGACATCGTTGAAGTTGGCCATGCTGGGGGCGAGAAGGTCGCGGAATGGAGTCCTGGCCAAGACGTCCACTTGGACTTCACTTTGGAGTTCGCTGGGACAACGGCTTCGGATCTCACTGAGGGAGCGTTCGCAAAACTCGCGGAGTTGCACCTAAAGGAAATCGAGGCAATCAAGGTCCATCTCGGCGAACGCTGGTGGGAATCCGGGGCGAGCATCTTGATCGACCCGAAAGACCCGGTAGTGATGCTGTCGATACGCGGAGGGGAGCACGCACGGATTGAGGGTCTGAGGGCGATTCTCCTGGACCATCTCCGACGAGGAAGGAGGTGGCGCGGGTGGTCCTATTGGTACATAGGGGTCGGCGTGTGCGTAGGGGCCGGTGCCCTCAATTTCTTTACCGTGGTGCTGCCTCCGGCTATGCAGACCAAAGCCATGGATGGCATACGCATTGGTGAGGCCCTTTCTTATACCAGCCTGGCGATCCTGTTCGGAGGCTTTGCTCTCATACGATTCCTCCTCGTTCCGTCCTTGGAGTTGTTACC
>JBAQYY010000204.1:0-9101 GCA_049790415.1 Candidatus Dormiibacterota bacterium
TGGCGCTCGTCAGCCGCTGGTACGCCTTTGGCCCCTGGCTCCTGGTCATCTTGCTGATCTGGCGACAATTCGGTTGGCGCCGCGCTCTGCCCGTCGCTGTGGGTGGCTGGGCGATCACCTTCGCCGCTGAGTGGGCATCCACGTCGGGCCCGGGGATCCCCTTCGGCAGCTACTCCTACCGGAGCGCGGGGCTGAGCCAGGACTGGAGGGTTCTCGGGGTCCCCGTCTTTGACAGCCTGAGCTTCACCTGGCTGGCCTTCTGCGCCTACCTGCTCGCCCGCCGATGCGGTGCCCGAGGACCGCGGCGCCTGCTGCTGGCCGCCTTGGCCATGGTGGCGATCGACGTGGTGGTGGACCCGGTTGCACTCCGAGGCGCGCATTGGTGGCTCGGCTCGATCTACTGGTATCCGGCCCACACCGGGGTCTGGTACGGCGTCTCCGCCCTCAATTACCTGGGCTGGCTGGTGGTGGCGCTGGCACTTCAGCTCTGGCTCGCCTTCTGGTTGAGCGACCGACCCCACAGCGAGAGCTCACTGGTCACCGCCGTTGCGGCGGTGCTGTTGGCAGGGGTGCTCCTACAGAGTGCCGTGCTTGCAATCGGGCTCGGCATCGGTTTCAGCGAGCTCCTCGCGGTGTTTCTGCTGCTGGCCTTGGCGCTGCTCGCCCGGGGTACTGCCTCCCCGGCAGTGCGTGGTCAATCTCCCGGCCTGCTCATCGCCTGTGCCCTGGCCGCGGAGTCGCGGGCAGTTCGAGGTGCCTTGGGCCGGGGGTGGGCGGCGCAGTCCCATGGCCGCCAGCTGAGGTGGAGCCGACGCGGAGATGCCGAGGTGGAGATCTGGGAGATCGGGCTCGGACTGGCGGCGGCGACCGACGCCTCGGTTCGGGTTCCTCAGGCGAGCACCATCCTCGTGGCTGGGTTTGCTGGCGCCTGCTCGCCCGGCTGGGAGGTGGGGGAGGTCGCCATCGGGTCTCAGGTGCTTGATCCAGAGGGTGTCTGGCGAGATTTGGATGCGGTCAGTTACGACCACCTGACCGCGGTCCGGGCCGGCCGGCCGGCCCGACTGGCGAGCTCCCGGCTGGCCGTGGACAGTGCGACCGAACGAAAAGCGCTAAGCCAGGGCGGAGTCGATCTCGTGGACATGGAAACGTCCGCCTGGGCAGATGGTCATGCCGGGTCGCGGCGGCGCCTGGCGGCTCTGCGGGTGGTCACCGACACACCGCAGGCACCTTTGGGTGCAGCCGCGACCCTGGTGGAGCCGGGATCGAGCGGTCCCAGTCCGCTCCGGGTCGCCCAGCTCCTGGTCCGTCATCCGGGCGCCCTGACGACGATGGTCAAGCTGGGCCGCGGTCAGCGCATCGCCGTCGTCGCACTCACCAGGGCCGTGGCGCTGGCGGTACCGGTCTTGATGGAGGTGGATGGGATCGACCAAGAGCCCGCTGCCCCTCTGGGGTCGCGGCCAGCCACCTAGTCGCCGAGTGACTGCTGACCGGCAGGCCCCCAGCAGCGACGGTGACCGTTGCGGCGGCGGTCGGCTGGGTGGTCAGCTCCAAGGCCGCGATAGGCATTCCCAGTGCGGCCGGTACGGTGCCAACGACCAGGGCAGCAACGCCGGCCAGAGCCAACTTACGGCGCAGGCCGGACAGCTCGAGGTTGGCCCGCGCCGCACTCTGAGGGGATTGGAGTCCACCCCAGCTGGAGATGAGGAGAAGCGCAATCAGAGGAGACGAATTGGGATCGGTGGCGGTGCCTGTCCCCAACCCGCCCAGATCCTGGCCCAGCCACCAACTAGCCGCCAACCAGACGAGGGTCAGGCCGATCCACAGTCCGTGTGCCCGGCCGCTGAGCAGTCCCGTGCCAAGAACAACCATGAGCGCGATCAGGGCCGCGTTGAACTGGATAGGATGGAGCAGGGCCAGTCGGGAGACGAGGAGGATGGGATCCGCCAGCCCGCCCGGCTGGGCCATGTGAGCCATCTCTGAGAAAGAGGAGCTCAACCCACTCCTTGTCCAAAATCCCTCGGCTGGCAGCGCTTGCAGGAGTGCACCCAGGAGAAGCAGGCCACCGGTACCCCGTCGGATCCAGGCGGGGATAGCCGCGCTAGCCCAGTAGCGGGTCGGGGAGAGAAGCAGGCCAGCGGCGATCGCATAGAACAGGGCTGCGCCGGGCGCGCCGCTGATCTCCGAGGCACCCGCGCTGAGCGCGCCGCCCAGCCCCTCGGCTCCAGCCCAGACCAGGAGACTCCACCCAATCGAGAACCAGAGGGCGAGCCGTCCAAGGCGGTAATCCCCACCGGCCAGGATGGCGACTCCAATGCCCAGCTGGATAAACACCGTGGCCGCTGCCAGGTCGAGCGGATGAGCCTGCCATAGGCGCGCTTCCAGGCGAATCAGGTGGCCGAGCCAGGACGGCTGGCCGGTGGCGGCGGGGATGATCACCGCTTTGGCGAACTGGCTGGCCATCGCGGGCTGGGCTTGGAGCAGTCCGTCGACGATCCAGAGACTGCCTAGTCCTCGACGGAGAAAGATCCGGCTTCGGGGCGGCGGCGCGCTGACCGCCGACGCCTTCGGGCCTTTGGCCGGGGAGAGCCCCAGCTTCCAGCTGAGGGCGAGCCAGACCAGGCCGGCGACGATCAGGAGATCGAGGGCCAGGTAGAGGTAGAACTCCGCGGCGTTGGGGGTTCCCAAAGCGCCCATGCCCGGCATCTGCTGTCCTCCCAAGATCCTGAGAGCCGCTCTGGCGGGCCCTCTCTGCCGGCGACCCTCGCCACGCGTAGGTCCAGAGCGGCCCGGGCCGGGGAGAGGCCCGGTACCGCTCTGGCGAATCGGCGCTGTCTAGGCGGTGGCGGTCAGCGCCCGACGACCGAAGAAGAGCCCTACTCCGAGGGCACCGACAGCGGTGACCAGGTGGAGGAAGTTGTCGGGCGCATTGAGGGCCAGGATGTTGAAGGAGTTCCCGATTGCGAACCAGCCCACGATGCCCAACAGCAGATACACGGCCCCCACGATCAGGTTGACTGCGCGCGAGTTGCGGGCCCCGCTGGCGGCGGCACCGAAGAGAAGGATGCCGACCGCAATATGGACTAGGTTGTGGAGCGGATTGAGGCCGAAGATGATCAGGTTCTTGCCGTGGGTGGCAGCAAATCCCACCCCCGGCGTGACCGCGAAGCCGACCAACCCCACCAGTACGTAAACGGCGCCGAAGACATAGCCGAAGAGCTGGTTGGGCGTCTGTGTCACCCGCGTACGCGCATTGACCATTGCGTCTCCCTCGAGAACTGCTGCGGCCGGGTCAGACAGCTGACCGAGTGGCGACCGCTCTGAAGTCGTGTTCCGGGGGGGTATACGGTCCCGGCCTCGATCTGGATCACTCCGGTTCAGCCAGGAGGTGGGAGGAAGACAGACAAGTCCAGAAGCCGTCTAGCCGAGAGCTGGACTATGCTCCGGTCGAGGTCGGACCACGGGGAGGCGAATCATCGACGGCGAGCAAGTGATCCATTCGGGGCTTTCCGACGAAGTACCTGAGGAGAAGATGCTGGACGCGCTCAATGTCGCTAGCGACCAAATCTCCGAGGCCGACAGCGACGCCCAACTGATGTGGCGTCTGCGGGGCCATGACGAGGACGCCCTGGCCACTCTCTATGACCGGCATGCCGGTGTTGCGTTCGGCCTGGCTGTGCGCATGCTCAACGACCGCGCCTCAGCTGAAGAGGTGGTACAGGACGCCTTCCTGGCGCTGTGGAGGCGAGCCGCTGCCTATGCTCCCGGGCGAGCCAGCGTGCGCAGCTGGCTGCTCGTGATGGTTCGTTCCCGGGCGATCGATCGGATGCGTCCGGCGAGCGCCAAGGCCCGGTCTGTCCCGCTGGAGGAGGAACCGCAGCTGATGGCGACCAGCGACACCTGGCGCGCAGTTGCCGACTCGGCGCGGCGCCGGGCGGTTCAGTCTGCACTCGTGCAGCTGCCCCAAGAACAAGGCCAGATTCTGCAGCTGGCGTATTTCGGAGGCATGTCCCAGGCGGAGATCGCCGAGCAAGCCAACCTGCCTATTGGCACCGTCAAGAGCCGGACTCGACTGGGGCTGGATCGATTGCGCCGCCTCCTCACGGACAGCATTGCCGCCGAGGATCCCGAGTCATGAGCTTCGGCTCGGGCCCCCGACCACCGGCAGCGTCGCTCAACTGCGGCGAGACAGGAGATCTCCTGGCTGCCTTCGCCTTGGACTCGCTAGATCCCCCTGCGACAGAGAGTGTGGCCGCCCACATCGCGACCTGTGCGGCCTGCCGCACTCAAGCGGCTGAGTTGCGGGCAGTGGCGATGCAGATCGGAGAGGGGGTGGAGGAACTGGCTCCGCCGCCCCGTTTGAAGGGCCGCCTCCTGGCCCAGGCGCACGCTGAGGGTCGGGATGAGGTGGCAGCCCGCTCATCCGCTGCTCGGCGTAGCACGGCGTCGCGGCGCAGCGGCCGCTGGTCGCCCTGGCTGGCGACGGCAGCCGCAGCCCTGCTGGCCCTCTCCGCTGGCGGCTGGGGACTGATCGAGCACTTCTCCTCACCTCGGGCCCAGGCGAGCCTGACGGCCGTCAGGCTGACCCCGGTGGAGAGCTTGATCGCATCCGGGGAGGCCACCGTTATTCCGCTCAGCCCGGGTCCAACCTCCGACGCCCAGGGAGCCCTGGTGACTGACCCCGGTACCAGCACCACCTATTTGCTACTCTCCCGCGTCCCTACTCTGCACAGCCGCATGGTCTATGCCCTCTGGTTCATGGGGCCACAACACGGATCACTGGCGCCGGCGCGCATCGGTCAAGTGGAGCGCGCTGGAGCCTACCGAATCACTCGCAGCCAGGGTGAGTTCACTCGCGCTGCAGTCACCCGGGAACCGCACCGGGGGGACACGGCTCCCCGCGGTCCGGTCCTGCTGGAAGCCGCCCTCAGCTAGCGACCTCGGCAGGATCAGCGCACCGACCGGAGTGATCCGATCGCCGTCCTCCCTCGTAGACCGGTACAGGCATTCCGAAACGAGGAGAACGGTATGAGTCGAGTTACGCGGCGCACATTTCTGCGTCAGGCGTCAATAGGCGCGGCGGCGGTTGGGGTCGCCACCACGGTTCCCGGATTCCTCAGGCCGGGGAACAAGAAAGTGAGTCCGGCGGAGACGGCGGTGCCCGCCGGAAGGATGGTTCAGGAGGGCCCCTTGGTAGCTCATATCGACGACGTCAACACCGGCGAAATCACGGTGATGGTGGGTACCCGACAGGTGAGCTACCAAAACCAAGAGCTGGCCCGGCGGCTGTTGAACGCGACCCAGTAAATCGCCCGGTCAAGCTCACTCTTCGGCAAACACAACAGCAGAGGTAATTCATGTCATCGCATCGCGAAGCGCCCGAGATCTCCAAGGACCCGGTCGCTGACAACACCGACCTGTACGCATTCGTCAGTCCGGACAAGCCGGACACGGTAACTCTGATAGCTAACTTCATCCCCCTCGAGGATCCCGCCGGTGGACCCAACTTCTACGAGTTTGGCGATGATGTTCAGTACGAGATCAACGTTGACAGCAACGGTGACGGTGACGCCGATGTCAGTTATCTCTTCCGCTTCACAACCACGGTAGAGGACGGTAAGACCTTCCTCTACAACACCGGAACCGTAACCTCCTTGACCGACTCAACGTGGAACCGACGCCAGTCGTACGAAGTGACCCGGGTCGATTCCTCGGGTCGCAAGACGCTGGCCAGTAAATTGGCCTGCCCACCCTGCAACGTGGGGCCGCTGTCGACGCCCAACTACGGCAGCCTGGCCAGCAGTGCGGTGCACTCCCTGGGCGGCGGGCGGCGGGTCTTTGCCGGCCAGCGTGCCGAGGGTTTCTACGTTGACCTAGGGGCCATCTTCGACCTCGGTGACCTGCGCCCTTTCCAGAGCCTGCACATCGGCCCCCGGCCTTCCGCCTCGGGCGTCAATTCGACCGCTGGCGTAAACGTCCACTCAATCGCGATTCAGGTTCCCAAGTCGGACCTGACACGCGGGGGTTACGGCGGCAGCAGCGCCACCGATCCCCGCTCGGTGATCGGTGTTTGGGCCAGCGCCAAGCGACAGCGGGTCAACCTCCACGGCGACGGCGCCGCCACCGCGGTGGGGCCGTGGATCCAGGTCTCGCGCCTGGGCAACCCGCTCATCAATGAGGTGGTCATCCCCATGGGGGAGAAGGATCAATGGAATGGGATCATGCCGAGCCAGGACAACCGCTACGCGAGGAGCTACGAGCACCCCGAGCTGGCTGCACTGCTGCCGGTTCTCTATCCGGCCGCCTTCCCCAACCTCAAGGCACTCAACACCCGAGGCAGTGCGCGAGCGGACCTTGTGGCCATCCTGCTGACGGGGATTCCCTCTGGGGTTATCCCGGGATTTCAGAACTTCACCGGCAAGACCCAGGCCGACATGTTGCGGCTCAACTTGGCGGTACCGCCGGCGGCGAGCCCGAGCTTGCTTGGGTTGCTGGGTAACGACGCTGCCGGATTCCCCAACGGTCGCCGGGTGTTCGACGACGTCACCTCGATCGAGCTCCGTGCCATCGCCGGAGCCACCTACGCCCTGATCGACAAGAGCTACCAGCCCGATGGAGCCGCCTCCCTCATCTACGACGTCACCGACCCGGCGGCGGGAACCCCGGCATCGCTGGCCGCAATCGGCATGAACTACCTGAGCTCCTTCCCCTACCTGGGGACCCCCAACGACGGGTTCGACACCCCCTCCGCCACCCCCGACTCTTCGGGCACCTGAGTCGGTCTTGACCGCCATTTCCGAAGCACGCCCTGGCTCTGATCCGAGCCGGGCAGTCATGGTCAACGTCGGGCCTGGGTTCGGAGCCCTGGTCGTCATGGCCCCGGTCGATCTCCTCGGCCAGGAGATCGAGATCAGCGCGGTGGAGACGCCTCGCCTCCGCCAGCACGTGTATGTCCTCCGGCGCACCCTCCCTCGGGGCACGGCCTTCGCGGCCGTGTTCCCGAGTCTCCCGGCCGGAGATCACTTCCTCTGGAGCCCTCGCGGCGTCTCGGTCATGACCGCAGTCATTCGTGAGGGCAGGGCGGAGGTGGTCACCTGGCCATCGCCGGGGGCCGAAGAAGCCCCACCAATCACGGCATTCCTCAAGGAGGGAAATTGACATGTTGTCTCCCACCCATATCGTTCTGTTCGGTCTGGTAGTGCTCTTGGCCCTGGTCGTCTTCGGACCCAAGCGCCTGCCCGAACTGGGCCACAGCGTCGGCCGGGCCATCCAGGAGTTCAAGCACGCCAGCAGCAGCGCTCGAACTGAGTTCACCGCCACCAGCGCCGAGTTGCGGTCTGCGGTGACCCCGATCAAGGGCGATGAGCCCGTTTCCGCCACCCCTCCGATCGGCAATGGCGTGCCGACCGCTGGGCCTAAGGCCGAAAGGCTGGTCTAGGCCAGGTACCGGCCAGACATGACTACCCAACCCCTCAGCGGTCCTCTGGTCCGGACGCCCCATCGGGGGGCGCCCGACCTGGAGGATGAGGGTCCGGCGATGACCTTGGTGGAGCATCTCGAAGATCTCCGCCGGGCGATTCTCATCTGCCTCATCGCCTGGATTGGGGCGACCGCCCTAGCCTTCGTGTTCAACCATGAGGTCATTCACCTCTTGGAGCGGCCGCTCCAGCTGGCCCTGGCCCACCGAGCCCACTCACCCTTCGGGAATCACCTGATCGTCACCAGTCCCATCGAGGGCTTGACGATCCCGTTCAAGGTCGCGGCGGCGGCGGGCGTGGTTGTCTCGTTCCCGGTCGTCGCCTGGCAGGCCTGGACTTTCGTGGCTCCGGGTCTGCGCCGAAGAGAACGCCGCCTGATCGGGCCCTTTATCGCGGGCAGCCTGCTCTGCTTCAGCTTGGGAGCCGGCTTTGCCTACCTGATCATGCCCATTGGGCTCGGCTTCCTGAGCGCATTCCTGGGTAGCAATGCCGTGTATCTACCCGACTTGGGCGCCTACCTGAGCTTCTTCGGCCTGGTCATCGTCATCTTCGGCGTCACCTTCGAGATGCCCGTCGTCCTCTGTCTTCTGGGGGCCTTCGGGATCGTCAGCAGCCGACAGCTGAGTCACTGGCGGCTAAAAGCCTACTTCGCCATTGTGGGAGTGGCACTGGTCATCACTCCGGGAGCGGACCCCTTCACTCCGACATTCCTGTCGGTGGCCTTGATCGCGCTCTACGAGCTCAGCTTCCTCGTCGTCCGCCACCTGCTCCGTCGCTGAGGCCGTTCCTGCCTCACGACTGCAACGCACCTGGACTGGAGGACAACTCGGCGACGGCACCCTCCTTACGGCCGCGCAAATTGAAATAGAGGAGGACCACGGCCAGGGCGCTGATCGGGGTTACGAGTATGTCGACGATGATCGAAACCGCCGTCAGGACGGCCCGGGCCTCGACGCTGGTGGTGCTGCCCGGGGTTGCCATTACTGCACCCGTCACCGCACCAAGGACGGCGCCGAAGATTCCGGCCGCGATGCCGATGACCAGCACCACCCCAAAGATTAGCCAGGCGTGTCCATGGCTGAGGTGCCAGGAGCGGTTGAGCGCAGTCCAGGGTCCGTTTCCCTCCAAGACCACCACCGGCACAGCGACGAGGATGCGCACGTAAGCCATGACGCCGAGGACGAAGGCAGCTAGCCCGATCAAGACTATGAGCAGGACGCCCACACCCTTCAGACCCAGTACCAAGAGGGCGCCCAGCAGCCCCAGGGCCACGATGGCTCCGAGCAGAAACAGTCCGATCAGCACGCTGACGCCGAGCAGTGGCAACCATCGTTCGCGAGCCTTTCGGAATACCGCCCCGAACGACGTCTCCCGGTTCTGGTAGCGATCCGCCCCAGCCTGGGTGATCGCCGCCAGCTCCAGCGGAAGCGCCACCAGGGCGAAGAGCAAGGTCAGCAGGAGCAGGCCGATGCGCAGGGGGGTGAAGTTGAAGCTATGGGCTAGCAGCAGTTGAACCTGGTGGCTCCGCATGCCGGTGTCATGCTGGAGGCGAGCCAAGGCTTTGTTGTTCTCACCCCCCTGGATCAGGCCGGTGAGAACACCGTAGGGGACATACACCACCGCTGC
>JBAQYY010000205.1:0-6093 GCA_049790415.1 Candidatus Dormiibacterota bacterium
CCTTCGCCGGCGGCGAGGAACCAGCCCAGCTCATCCGCAAGGAGGGTCTCGGCCAGGTCTCAGACACCGCCGAGATCACCGCGATGGTGGAGCAAGCGCTGGAAAAGAACCGCCAGGCAGCTGCCGATTACCAGGCGGGCCAGGACCGCGCTCTCGACCGACTTGTGGGAGCGGTGATGGCCATGTCCAAAGGTCGGGCCAACGTCGCCATGGTCAACCAGCTCCTGCGTGAGCGCCTGCCCCGCACGGGGGGCTGACCTCTGCCCGCGGCGGGCGAGCCGAGGTGGGCGTACGAGGTGCCGCCACCCAGTCCGCTCCTACGCCAGGGCGATGAGATTCGCCTGGAGTGCACCGAGATGGCCCACCGCGGCCTGGGATTGGCTCGGCTCTCCGGCCTGGTGGTGTTCGTCTTCGGCGCCCTTCCAGGAGAGGAGGTTCTGGCCCGGGTCACCAAGGTCCACCGCCGGCACGCATTCGCGGACACGCTGGAGGTCTATCGTGCTTCTCCCCATCGATTGGAACCCCCATGTCCCTACTTCGGGAGCTGCGGTGGATGCCAGTTGCAGCACGTCACCTACCGCTACCAGCTGGAGGCCAAGCAGGCGGTCCTGCGCCGCGCGCTGGAGGGCGAAGGCGTGGAGCTGCCAGCCAAGTTCGAGAGCGTCGCCGCGGCCGATCCCTGGCGCTACCGCTGGCGCGGGGAGTTTCACCGAAGTGGCGAGGGGCCTCCACTCGGCTTCAAGAGCCGTTCCAACTACCAAGTGGTGGGCGTCGCTGACTGCCTGATCCACCACCCGTCGATCACCGAGGCCCTGCCCGCCGTCGGAGCGGTTCTCCAGGGGGAGGGCCCTGGCGTGCAAACCGTCCAGATGACGGTTGGCGCGGAGGGCACGCAGCTCCTCATCGACACTCGGCCGGACCGATCCGCCAGCGCCCACGTTGCCGGCAGCACTGCGGCTGGGCTTTCCTCGGCGGTGAGCGTTACCGACGAGGCGACCAGTTTGAGCTACCGGGGGCGCGACTTCCGCGTCTTTCCCGACTCCTTTATCCAGGTCAACCAGGGCACTGTCGAAGCTCTCTACGAGACAGTGGTCGAACTGCTTGAAGAGGAGATCCCAGGCACCCACGTGGTGGATGCCTACGGCGGCATCGGGATCCTCAGTCTCCGGCTCATCGATCTGGGGGCCCAGGTGACCGTGATCGAGTCGAATCCGGTTGCGGCCAGGCTTTGCCAGCTCCACGCGGAGATGTACGCGCCGCCTGGGCAACTGACCACGGTCTGTGGCCCGGTCGAGGTTGAGCTTCCCCGAGCCCAGGTGGCCCAGGTGGTGGTTCTCGATCCTCCCCGGGCCGGTTTGGCCCCGGAAGTGCGCACCTGGCTGGGCGTCGACGGTCCTCCGACTGTGGTCTACGTCAGCTGCGAGGTGTCAGCTCTGGCCCGCGATCTGCGGGCCCTCTGTCAGGCCGGTCCCTACCGGCTGGAGACGGTGCGCTTGATTGACATGTTTCCCCAGACCTACCACTTCGAGACGGTCGTCCTGCTGCGCCGGACGTGACCACTTCGTCGCCGTCCAATCTCCGATACTGAGCCTCTGAGGGGGAGAAGCCCCCCACATCCAGGAAGCCCTGCCCACCTATGTCCTCCGTCGAGTTCGCCCATCTCCACACCCACTCCGAGTATTCGCTCTTGGATGGGGCCGCTCCGGTCAAGGGTCTAGCCCAGCGAGCTCACGACTTAGGCCAGAAAGCGATTGCCATCACCGATCACGGGGTGCTGGCTGGCGCCATCGACTTCTACCAAGCGGCGGGCGAGGTGGGCATAACTCCGATCATCGGCTGTGAGGTTTACGTAGCCGCGCGGTCGTACCTGCAGAAGGAGGGGAGGGCTGATCGCGACCCCTTCCACCTCATCCTCCTGGCCCGTGACCAACAGGGCTACGCCAACCTAGTCAAGTTGGTGAGCAAGGCTCACCTGGATGGCTTCTACTACAAGCCCCGAATCGACCACGAGCTCCTGGCCGACCATGCCACCGGTCTGATCGGTCTCTCTGGCTGCATCGGCGGGGAGGTCCCCCAGCGCCTCCTGGCCGGGGACCGCGACGGGGCGCTGGCAATCGCCCGGGAGTACTCCCAGATCCTCGGCCCGGATGGTTACTTCCTAGAGATCCAGGATCACGGGATGGAGGAGGAGCGGATTGTTCGCGAGGGCCTCATCGAGATGGCCCGCGAGACCGATCTGCCACTGGTAGCCACCAACGACTGCCACTACGTGGACCAGGACGATGCAGAGGCGCACGACGTGCTCCTCTGCATCCAAACCGGAAGCCGTCTGGAAGATCCCAAGCGCCTGCGCTTCTCCGGCCCTCACTTCTACGTCAGCTCGGCCGAGGAGATGGCCAACAAGTTCAGCTACTGCCTGGAGGCGGTCAACAACAGCTCGGCGATCGCCTCTCGCTGCCGCTTCGAACCGCTCTTGGACCAGCGCCTGCTACCGACCTATGACGTTCCCGCCGGCCAGGATGCCGACGGTCTCCTGTCCCTAGTCGCTGCCGAGGGCCTGCGCCAGCGCCTCCACGGCGAGGACCCGCCCGACCAATATCTGGATCGGCTGCGCTACGAGCTAGGCGTGATCCGGGAGACCGGCTTCGCGGGCTACTTTCTAATTGTCTGGGACTTCACCCGAGCCGGTCGTGAGGAGGGGGTCAAGATCGGCCCCGGTCGCGGCTCGTCGGCGGGAAGCCTGGTCGCCTACAGCCTGGGGATCACCAACGTCGATCCCCTCGAGTACGGCCTCATCTTCGAGCGCTTTCTCAACCCCGAGAGGGTGTCCATGCCCGACATCGACATCGACTTCGATGTCGCCGGTCGGGCCCGAGTGATCGACTATGTCAACCGTCGTTATGGCACCGATCGGGTGGCCCAGATCGTCACCTACGGCACCATGGCTGCCCGCGCCGCGGTGCGCGACGTCGGCCGGGTACAGAACGTGCCGCTACCTGACGTTGACCAGCTGGCGAAGCTGATCCCCACCCGGCCCGGAGTCACCCTCGATGCCGCCCTCCAAGAGTCCCGCGAGCTGCGCGCTGCCTATGACGGTCAGCCCTGGGCGCAACGCCTGATCGACACGGCCCGGCGCCTGGAGGGGATCTCACGCAACGCGGGTACCCACGCCGGCGGCGTGGTGATCGCGCCCGGTCCTCTCACCGACTACGTCCCCCTGCAGCGAGCCACCACCAACCGGGAGGCGGTGGTTACCCAATTCGACATGGACGGCGTCCAGAAGATCGGCCTATTGAAGATGGACTTCCTCGGGCTTGAGAACCTGAGCATCCTGGAGGAGACCCTCGACAACATCGCCAGCCAGCGCGGCAGCCGACCCGATCTCGACACCATTCCCCTGGACGACGAGGCGACCTACGAGCTGCTGGCCCGTGGCGACACCCTGGGCGTCTTCCAGCTGGAGCAGCAGGGCGGGCGGCGCATCGTCATGGACATGCGGCCCCGCACCATCGAAGACATGGCAGTCGCCGTGGCCATTAACCGTCCCGGCGTAATCGAGGGCGGCGCCACCGACCTTTACATGAAGCGGCGCCGGGGCGAGGAGCCGATCACCTATCTACTCCCCGAGTTGGAGCCTATTCTCCAGGAGACCCACGGGGTGATCATCTATCAGGACCAGGTCATGCAGATCGCCGCCGAGGCCGCCGGATTCAGCCTGGGGGCAGCCGACTTGCTGCGGGCGGCCATGGGCAAGAAGGACAAGAGCAAGATGGCCGCTCAGCGGCAGCGCTTCCTGGAAGGGGCGATGGCCCGCGGGGTGGCCGAGCAGACCGCCATCGACCTCTTCGACTACATCGACTACTTCGCCGGCTACGGGTTCAACAAGGCGCATTCGGTTGCCTACGGTTTGATCAGTTATCAAACTGCGTACTTCAAGGCCAATTACCCGCTTGAGTTCATGGCTGCTCTGCTCAACAGCAAGGCCAGCGACTTCGAGCGCCTCAAGCGCGCTATCCAAGACGCCCAGGCCCGCGGCATCGTCGTCCATCCGCCCGACGTAAACCGGTCGCGGGCCGCTTTCAGTGTGCTGGTCGCGGGCTCTGACCAGGCAGGGGCGACGACAGCGAGGAGTGAGATTCTCTACGGCCTGCAACACATTAAGAACGTCGGCGAATCGGCAGCCCAAACAGTGGTTTCTGTGCGCGAGGAGTCGGGGCCTTTCTTGTCGCTGATCGACCTCTGCACTCGGGTCCGCGGTCATGACCTGAACCGGCGCGCCTTGGAAGCCTTGATCCGCAGCGGGGCGTGCGATGTGCTCGGTGACCGCGGCCTCCTCTTGGTCCAACTCGATAACGCCATGCGCCGAGCGGAAATCGCTGCCCGAGAGCGCGATTCGGGACAGATCGCTCTCTTCGAGGCGGAGGCCGGCGAAGCAGCAACCTCGCACGCCGATGCGCCCCTCTGGGTCGAGCAGTCGCTCACCGAGGAGATGCAGCGCGAACGCTTGGCCTGGGAGCGCGAGCACCTGGGCATCTATTTGAGCGAGCACCCGCTGCAGCGGCTCAGCGCGCAGCTGAGCCAGCGCACCGACACCGCTGTCTCCGACCTGGCCAAACTGGAAGGGAGTCTGGTGCAGGTGGGCGGGTCGGTTCGCGAGTGCCGTCGGGTGCAGACCCAGCGGGGCGAGGCGATGGCCTTCGCCCAGCTGGAGGATCTGAGCGGCGTCTGTGAGCTGGTGGTATTCCCATCTCTGTACCAACGAGCGGCTCTCTTGCTGCAGACGGACGGCGTGGTCGTGGTCCGGGGCCGGGTCGAGGTGGGGGCCAGAAGAGGTGCCTCCAACGTCAACGGAGCGAACGCATCCCTAAACGGTCTGGAGGGTGAGGAGTCGTCTGAGCCGGTTTCTGCCGAGGAGCCTGAGGAGGCTCGGGTCATTGCCGAGGAGGTGCTAGCCCTAGACGATCCTAGCCTGGCTGACTGGCGTGCTTCCGCGGTTGTCCATATCCGCGCCCAGCAGGCCGGCGAGGAGGAGCTGCATCAGCTCTCGCGGCTACTGCAGGACAACATGGGCAAGTCGATGGTAGTGCTCCACCTTCGCGATGCTGACGGGGACCACGAGCTGGAACTAGGCAATGAGCACCTGGTGATGGCCTCCCCGGGGCTGGAATCCGCGGTGGTCGAGCTCTTCGGGCCCGGTGCCTACCAGATCGAAGCCATCAGGACCATGGCCCCGCCGCCCCGCTTTAGAGGCCGGAGCCGCTAGATCCTGGTCAGCCCGTTGAGAAGGGTGGGGAAGAGGATCTGGGCCAGCGCGATGTAGACGACGACCGCGATCACTAGCCCGATCGCGGCAGCCATCTCTGCCTGGACCCGAGCCGCACGCTCGATCGGCGTCACGAAGGCATCAGTGATGCGCTTGATTGAGAAGACGAACGGGTGCCAGGGGTCCACCCTGAGCGCTCCGATTAGGACCCTGATCAAGAGCAGGACGAGGATCACCAGGACGACGGCGCCGATGAACTCAAAGATGATGTTGAAAACGACGTAGATGGGATTGGCGAAGTCGTTGCTGGCCAGTTCGTTGAGCAGTTGCGCCACCGCCAGGACCAGCACCAGGGCCAGCAGCGGTGTGAAGTCGAGACCCGCGATCGTGGGCAACACTCGTCGCAGCGGCCGGATCACTGGCATGACTAGAGCCTCCAGCAGATGCCCCACCGGGGTGGCATAGGCCTCGGGGAAGAAGGACATGAAAGCCCAGGCGAGGATGCAGATGGCATAGATGTCGAGTAGAACAGCAACGTCGTTGACCAGGACGGCGGCGAGATGCATCGGGCGGAGTATAGATCGGAGTTCGCTGGCGGCCCACCAGCTGCGAAGGACGCTCCCGGCAGCTCCGCAGTGCCCTGCCTGGCCTAGCCCTCCGAGTGGCCGTCGGCCACCGTCAGCGCCTGGTCCAAGCGGCCGATGCCATCAGCAAGCTCCTCGGCGGTGATCACCAAGGGCGGCGCCACGTGGATCCGGTTGAAGTGGCTGAACGGCCAAAAGCCCAGATCCCGACAGGCTGCGACCAGCTCATTCATGGGCTCCTTGGCG
>JBAQYY010000206.1:0-4197 GCA_049790415.1 Candidatus Dormiibacterota bacterium
GCACGCTGATGTCGAACTGCTGCACGAGTAGCCCCAGCGCTGCCGCTGCCAGGCACGCTCCTAAGGCACTGATTTGAAAGGCTCGCCGCCGAGCGACCTGGCCTGCTGCCGGCCGCAGCCAGCGGCCATAGACGTCGTGGCCGAGGGCTCCGCCCAGTGATACCAGGAGCCCGCTGAGTGTCGAACTGAAGGCGGCGAAGGCCCCGGCGGCCACGACCGCCGACATGGCCTGGCCCAGCCATCCCGCGCCCAGCTGGGAGGGAAGAAGCAAGACGACCGCGTCGGTGAGGTTGCTCCCGTACAGACCGGGGTCATAAGACCGCCCCAGAGCACCGAGGATCGGAGGCCAGATGTAGAACGCGCCCAGCAAGACCAGGACCATCAGGGCCGTCCGGCGGGAGGCCTTGGCATCCGGATTGGTATAGAACCGCACCAGGATGTGAGGTAGCCCGATCGTGCCCAGCAGGATGGCCAGGATCAGCGAATAGGTGAAGAGCAGGGGGTGTCCGGTTCCTCCGGCCAGCGGCCCGAAGGGGGCGATCCAGGAGGCCCCTGTGCTGGCCGGGGTCTCGTTTCCAAATGGGGCTGGCTGGCCCCGCTTGATGCTCACCGTATCTGAGGAGTGCCAGGTCACGGTGCCCCTGGGAAGCTGGCCGGCGCCGGCGAGTGACCGCTGATGATCGCGGTGGTGGTTGACCGTTCCGGAGCTACCCGTCCCACCTTCGAAACCCGCCGCCGGAGCGCTCGCGCTCGCGGTCGGAGCCTGGTGCTGCCAGCCGTAGGCGGCCGGATGAGAGACCCTCACCTGGGTGTTGCCAGCGATCTGCCAGACCTCACCGGGGGCGACCTGGAACTCGGTGGTAGTGGTCAGGCGATCGAGCCCGCCGGCCCCGCGGGCGAACGGAACCCCGGTGCCGGAAAAGTGGATGAGGAGGAGGAATGCCGGCACGGAGATAGCGAACAACTTGACCGCGAACTGCAAGCTCTGGACGAAGGTGATGCCGCGCATGCCGCCCCCGACGACCCCAGCCACCACCACCAGGGCCACGATCCCGATGCCCACCCCGTAGGGGAGCCCTGATGCCGTTTGCACAGTCAGCCCGGCTGCCTTCATCTGAGGCAGGGCATAAAAGAAGCCGATGACGAGGACCAGGCCGACCGCCAGTCGGCGAAACCGAGGGCTATCGAAGCGGCCCTCGGCGAAGTCGGGGATGGTGTAGGCGCCGAAGCGGCGCAATGGTCCGGCGATGAAGAGTAGGAGAAGCAGGTAGCCCCCGGCGTAGCAGACGGGGTACCAGAGAACGTCGTAGCCGAACTGCATCACCAGCCCGGCGATGCCCAGGAAGGAGGCCGCGCTCAGGTACTCGCCGCTGATAGCGGCGGCATTGACCCTGGGAGACACCGCCCGGGCCGCCACCATGAAGTCGGAGGTCGTGTGGGCCCACCGCCTGGCGAAGAGCCCCGCCCCCAGGCTCACTGCCGCCATCGCCACCAGGCCCAGCACCGCGGCGGAAGAGGGAGTCACCGAGTCACCTGCCGCGAAGGAGATCGGTGAACTCGTCGTCCACCTCCTCGGCGCGACGTACATAGATCGAGCCCAGCCATACCAGCAAGGGGTAGGACAGGACTCCCAGCAACAACCACGAGACGGGAATGCCGAGCAGCCGGAGCCGACCCCACTCCGGCCACCACCAGGCCAGCAATGGCTGGAGCAAGAGGAAGCCGGCGAAAGCAAGCGCAATACCGAGACTGAGACGGCCCTGGCGGTGCATCAGGGCTCGTAGATAGAGTTCGCCAACCTCCGTCTGTTCCTCAAACTCGAGGAGACCAGTGGAGGAGAAACCGTCCCCCTCACCTTCCCCCGTTCCCGGCACCTGCTGGGACACGGCCGCTCAGAGACCGAGGGCCAACCGCAGCTCAGGCCCATGCCGGCGAGAGACCGGGACTGGGAGATCAGCCACGCCTTCGATCCGGAGCAGATAGGTGCTGTTGAAGAAGCACTCGACGTTGGTGACGTGACGCAAGTTGACCATGTAGTGGCGGTGCACCCGCATGAAGCCATGTCGGGAGAGCCGTTCCTCGAGGTCGTGCAGACGAAGCCGGGCGATGTAGCGCCCCTCGGGAGTCACCACCGCCAGGCGATCGCCGTCCACCTCAGCGACCCGTATCTCGTCGACGGGTAGAAGCAGGATCTGACCGCGATGGGTGACCGCCAGCCGGTCCTCCAAGGCGCTCGGATCGGCGCTGGCTTCCCTGTGCATCCGGGCGGCGGCGTCGCGCGACGCCAGGGCCAGCCGCTCCAGGGTCAGATTGAGCCGGTCGACCCGCACCGGTTTGAGCAGGTAATCGAAAGCGGCGAGTTGAAACGCCTCGATGGCGTGCTCCTCGAAGGCGGTCACGAAGACCACCGGGATGGGGGTGGGCAGCTGGGAGATCACCTGCCTGATCTGGAGGCCGTCCATGCCCGGCATCCGAATGTCGAGAAAGAGCACGTCGATCTCATGCTGGGCGAGCAGATCCATGCACTGGCTGGGTCCGTCTGCTTCCAGCACCTCACCCACCCGAGGGGACTGCTTGAGCAGGTATTTCAGCTCGCCCCGGGCGGGTGCCTCGTCGTCGACGACAAGAGCGCGATATGGGGGTTCCATCAACTCACGACGCCTTCACCCCGGGTCGGTACTTGGGAATCCGTACCCGAACTAAGGTGCCTTTGCCAGGCTCGGAGGAGATCTCCAGGCCATGGTTGGGCCCAAACACATGGTTGAGACGGCGATCGATGTTGCCCAGGGCGCCTTGGTCCTCGCCTAGATCCAACGGCACTTCCAAACCCTCCCCGTCGTCGCGTACCAGGATCAGGCATTCGTCGTCCTGATCAGTGGCCTCGATCGTGATCTGTCCCTTGCCCAACCTCGGCTCTATCCCGTGTTTGACGGCGTTCTCCACCAAGGGCTGGACCAGCAGCGCGGGCACCACAGTACTCAATACCTCGGGATCGATCTGGTAGCGGACGCTGAGACGATCGCCAAAGCGGGCTTGCTCAAACTTCAGGTACTGGTTGACGTAGACCAATTCATCGGCCAGGGTGATGAACTCCTGGCTGGGGCCTCGGAAGGCACGCCGGCTGAAGTCCGCGAATTCGGTGAGCAGGTCCCGGGCCCGCTCCGGATCGGTGCGGACGAAGCTAGTGATGGTGG
This sequence comes from Candidatus Dormiibacterota bacterium, assembly GCA_049790415.1. Taxonomy (GTDB): domain Bacteria; phylum Chloroflexota; class Dormibacteria; order Aeolococcales; family Bog-877; genus Bog-877. The sequence continues at coordinate 3,195 of JBAQYY010000206.1, forward strand.
TCAGGGTGTTGTAGATGAAGTGGGGCGAGATCTGGGCGCGCAGGGCCCGCAGCTCAGAGCGCACCAGGGCCGCCTGTTGCTGATCGGCTCGCTGGAGACGCAGCTGGGTGGCAAGCAAGTCGGCGAGGTCGGTGGCCACGCTCAGCTGAGCCGGAGTGGGCTGGGCCGCGTGGTATGTCACCAGAGCCGCCACAGGATGATCGTCAACTACCAGCGGAGCCACCACCGCCATCCGCAGCGGGCAGGAGGAAGTGAGCTCGTCCCGGTGCAGGCGCACCAGCTGGGTACGACCTGAGGTGATCGCCTGCACAACCTCCTCCAACTCCTCGGCAACGTGGCGCGAGTGGTGGTCGGCCCGGCTGCCGGGTGCTGCCTGAAACCCGAGCAGGCCCCGGGTGTCGTAGAGAGAGGCCGCCGGGCCGCCGGACTGGGGAACCAGCGACCGCAGCACCTTGAGGGCTGTCCTGGCGGTCAGGCCTTGGCGTAGCGCGGCGACGGCCGAGGTGGCAAATGCCAGGGTCCGCAGAGTGGCCCGTTCCGCGGCGGTGTTGAAGACCAACTGGCGTCGCCGCAGCAGCAGAAACACGCCGGAAGCGGCCAGTGCGGTCAGACCTGCCTCCACTAGCACGACTACCAGCCAGGACATGGGCGGAATCATCCCCTGCCCACTCCCCTGGTGCAACGACCTGACCGTTCGGGTGCCGAACAGGACCGCTCAACCGGCCAATTCATACCGTTCGCCGTCCCGACCTCGCCCTGAGGGTGGTGGGTCACTAGTGTGCAGCGGGGGAAAAGCCGCCGGAGAGAGCTCGGAACGGCGGGTGCCGAGTGGCCAGGCTGATGCGGGGGTTGATTTGGAAACTAGGAGGGAGACATGACGGTAGACGCCCGGAGGATCGACGCTCTCCAGGAGGAGGGCCGGTCGTTTCCCCCTCCGCCCGACTTCGCTGCCAAGGCCAACGCTCAGCCGGGGATCTACGACCGGAGCTTTGAAGACTTCTGG
>JBAQYY010000207.1:0-1652 GCA_049790415.1 Candidatus Dormiibacterota bacterium
GGGCGGGGCTGGCCGGGCTGGCGCGATCGGCGACCCCGGACGGTGAGCTGCCCCGGGCATGGTTCGGCCTCGACCCCGGGGCTGATCCCCACAGGCAGCTTCTCTGGGCGGCGATGACCCTGCGCGAGTGCCGGGCCTATGTTCACTACCAGGCTGCGCGGGCCGCCGGGCTGGAGCCAGTCCAACTCCTGGTCCTCACGGCGAGTTGGCAGGAAGATGACTCGAGCCCGGCCCAGCGCCTCTACCACTGGCGCGACGAGGATGTGGAGTCTGCCCGCCAGGACTTAGGTGAAGGCGGCTGGCTCGATGAGGACGGCCTGCTCACGCCGGCCGGTGAGGAGCGCCGCGATGCGATCGAAGCGCGGACCGTGGCTCACACGGATCGGCTTTTGAGTCACCTCTCCGACTTGGAGGTGTCCGAGCTGGCGGCGGGGCTGCCCAACTCAGGCTAGCTGCCGGGGGCGAACACGGCTACCCCGGCGGGGACGCCCAGGCACTGTCTTTGACCGGGATATTGACCGAAGTGGCGGAGGATCGCGCCAACAGGTCAGAATGCAAAGTGAGTATGGAAGCCAAATTCGGAGAGAGCGGTCCGGGGGCGGCCAGCCGACGGACCCGCCGGAGTGCCGTGGTTGCCCCCAAGCGCCGGTGGCGGCGCTGGGTCGCGGGCGGAGTCGGGCTGTTGCTACTGGCGCTCGCCATCGATCTGCCCCTCGCCTACCTCGGCAGCGGCAATGCCAAACAACAGGTGCACCGGGTCGATGCCGTCCTCGCCAAGTACCAACGAGAAGGAGTCCCGGCAGCATCGCTACGCCCGCTCCAAGATAGGCTGATCCAGGTCCAGAGTCAGGCGTGGTTCTCTCCCACTTTCTGGCTGCAGGCCAGAGGGGCGACGATCGCTTCGGTGCGGAGGTCCGCCCAAGGCTCGTTTACAGAGGCGGTGGCCGATCGGCGCAGCGACGCCCGTTCGGTGCTTAGCCAGTATCGACGGTTCCTGGCCGGGAACAGTGCCTGGCTGACCCAGGACCAGGCCCAAGTCACCTCATCTTGGTCGGCCGACCTGACCAAGGCGCAAACCCCGGACCAGCTGCTGGCACTGACCAAGCGCTGGAAGGGGAGCCTGACCACCTTGGAGGCTGCGGCGCAGAGCGCCAAGGCGGCCGATGCGGCCACGATCACCCTGACCGCGACCAGTCCCACTGCTCAGGCCACTGAGGCGGAAGGACTGGCCCAGACTGCCGGGCTCAGTGAGCTGCAGGTGCCAGCGGCGCTCAACGCCCTGCAAAAGGCCATCGCCAGCGGGCAACCGACAACCACTGCCAGCGCCAACCTGTCCACCCAGGTAGAGGCCTTGCGCGCCGAGCTGGGGCTGCAAGACCAGCTCCAGAGCACCCGCGAGGCGGTGCTCAACTTGGTCGACCAAGCCGCCTTCGAAGCGGTGCCCGGCGCAGCCACCTTCCAGTCCCAGTACACGACCGCCAAGAGCGCACTCACAGCGGCTGCCAATGTCACCCAGTTGGGCGCCGCCAATGGTGCCTTGCAGAGCTTGCAGGGCAGCGTGCAGAAAGTGCTGGCGGCCAACGCATGCGGCCACACGAGCTTGGCAGGCAAGTCGATCTACATCTCCTTATCCCTTGAAGAGATGGTCTTTT
>JBAQYY010000208.1:0-2695 GCA_049790415.1 Candidatus Dormiibacterota bacterium
CGGCAGCAGCCGCCGGAGGGTCAATGGCCAGCAAAGAGCCCCAGCAGGTGAGCACTGAGCGCCCGCCCTGGAACTCGGCGAAGAGGGGCCAGCTGTGGCCCACCGCTGCTCCCACGCCGGCGGCCACCGCTCCCTCATCTCCCGCCAAGAGCTTCCCCAGGCGGGCCGCCACATAGCCCTTGGCGGTGTCCATCCCGAAAGTAGCCGCCGCCGCCGCCGGCCCGGCCGTGCGGAGGACGTTGGTGGCGCCACTGACCCGGCTGCCGTACTTGCGCACGTCGACGCCGGCGGCGGCGCGCCCCACGATCACCCCAATGGGGATGGAACCGAGCAGGTAACCAACTCCAGCAGCGCCCAGCACCCTCGCCGTCTTCATGGCCACGCCCGCCGATTTTACGAAGCGACCCCGACCACCCTCGGTTTAGGTAGTCGCGATGCCCAGGAACTGCGAGGTGCTGTCGTCGGTCAAGGTCGAAACCTGGCCGGTGGCAGCGTCAAGGAGAACCACCTGGGAGAGGGGCGTGCTGTCCGAGCGTGCATAGCTAAGCTGGCTGTACTGGGTGGCGACGATCTGACTCGAACTGACCCAGGCGCCCGAGACCAGGCCCGACCCGCCCAGCTGCTGTATCGAGCCGGTGGCGATGTCGAGGACCTCGACCCTGCTGTTGAGATAGGCCGAGTCCGGAGTCGCCGCGCAGGAGGGGCAGTTGGAGAAGACGACCTCATTGCCCGCCGGGGCGAAGGCGGCCGCGCCGTAGCCGCTGCTGGCGGCCAGCGACCAGGTGCCGGTGCTGACCCCCGCCGCTTCGGTGACCACCTCCGTCGCCTGGCCGCCGCCCTGCTGGAAGCAGACGTCCTCAGTGCCAGTCGAGATCGCCGCCACCGGGCAGTTCTGGGAGTTGCTGACGACCGTCTCGGTCCCGGTCTGGGGGTTCACCAAGGAGACCTCGAGAGCCTGGCTGGCGAAGGTGTTGGTCCCGTCCGGCACCTGGGCCAGAACCAGCGAGCCGCCCTGCCAACCCAACAGCTGATAGCTCCACCCGCTGGGGAACTCGGCCGAGGCCAATCCGGAACTCTCCGGGGTAGTCACCAGCAACTTAGGCGTGACCTTGGGCTCTCCCAGCCATACCTGCTCAGTCTGGGTTCCACCCTGGGATACCGATTGGAAATAGGCCCACTCGGTTGCGCTGGGCGCCACTGCCAGTGCCCCCAGCTCGGGTCCGGGAGTCACCGAGCCACCGGAGGCGACCGTCACTTCTCCCACCTGGGTGTCGGATCCATCCGCTCCGAGGCGCATCAACTGGCTGCCGAGCACGTAGTACAGACCCTCTGGGCCGGCCTCGACCGGCGGCTGGACGTTGGCGGGCAAGGTGACGGATGCCTGTTGGCTGCCGGTCAAGGAGAGCAGGTGAAGGGTGGAGCACTGGCAGTAGGTCTGGGTCGTCATCGTCGCCACCCCAGCGAAGGCCGGTGCCACCCCCGGCGTCTGTTGCGCTTGAACCCCTGAAGTTGGGGACGGAGTCGGCTGGCTCCGGGGCGCGGGCGTGATCGCACAGGCACTCAGTAGACCCAAGCCGAGCAGCGGTAGGGCTGCCTTCCACCTCCCGGTCAAGCCAACTCCTCTCCCGCCATCCTCGCTTGCTACCGCCCCCAGAGAGACTAGTGGGTCAGCAGTCTCCCACCTGCACCACTATGCAGGAGCGGTGCTGCCTTGGTGGTTAGATCTCCAGCCGGACCAGGCGCAGGTAACCCAGCCGCAGCGTGATCGCTCCGGCCAGGGTGGCACAGAGGGCGCAAGCGCCAATCGCCGCCAGGTCGGATCCCAGCGTCCCCAGCTGAGGGATCACCAGGGGCACGGTCAGCGCCACCAGGCAGGCCCCGATGAAGGCGGAGCCGAGCACGAGAAACACGACCGAGAGCCATATCCCACTGGCACGCCGGGGGTCGGTCCAGTCGAGACGGGGCCAGATCGCCCCCAGGCCGGTCGCCAGGGCGGCCAGACCAGTCACCGCGAGCACCAGCAGGATCGCCGAGAAAGCCATCTGAGCAAGCGGTACCTGAGCCCGCACTTCGGCTGCCCACATGAGCACCAGAGCGCTGCCGGTGGCCACCGTGGCCGGGAGCGCCAGTTTGCCCAAGAGAAGGTCGCGAACCCCGAGCGGGGCCGAGCGCAGACACCAGAAATGCCGGCCTTCCGACCCCACCGCACGCAGTCCCAGACCGCTGGCCACGAAGAGGGCGGCGAAGAGCGAAGTGGTCAGCGGTCCGTACCAGAGCGGGAAGTTGCGAAAGAGGACCTGCGAGCTGCCGATCGACTGAGGAGCCAGCAGATAGATGGCGAACAGCGCCAGGGGGAGCAGGAGCTGGCTCAATTGCACCGGGTCGCGGCGCAGGTTGCGACTGTCCTTGCGCAGGAGCGCCAGCACTGCCGGCACTCGGCGCCAGCTCACCGCCGCCCGGGGCCGGCGGCGGGGCGCCAGTTGGGCTCTTACCCAGCCCTCACGATGTAGCGGCGCGCAGATCCAGAGGACAACCGATGCGGTTGCCATAGCCAGGGCCGAGAGTGCCAGCAACCAGAGCAGGGCGCCCGGCCAGTCGTCCTGCCACGCCAGGGTGAGCAGGCGTGCCGCCCAAGCCGGCGGCAGGACCGCCGCGTGGAGCCAACCCGAGCCGAGACCATTGATCGCCCCTGCCC
>JBAQYY010000209.1:0-4217 GCA_049790415.1 Candidatus Dormiibacterota bacterium
TCCGCGGGCACCCGCTCCAAGGCCATAACCGCGACCGCCCCCGCCTCTTGGGCGATGGTGGCGTGCTCGGGCGTGACCACGTCCATGATCACGCCGCCCTTGAGCATCTCGGCCAGACCGCGCTTGATCTTGGCAGTCCCTGTCTGGATGTGTCCGTTCTGGCTCATTTCACCCCTGCGTCAGTTTGCCTGAGGATCCCCCGAGCGACCTCCGGGGCCACTCGATTCTAGCTCGCGCCTCATCCGGCCTCCCTTCTGGGCACGATGGTGGAGAGTGGTCGCGCCTCCGAGGGGCCGGCAAAGATCAGAAGCAGCCAGAGCCTCGTGGGCCAGGTGTCGAAATTACCCCGCGCTTATTCGTCGTATACAGAGAAGGGGCTCTCTGGCCCTGGCCGATACCAAGGAGATGAGATGAAGTACATGCTGATGTTCGCCGACGCGAAGGAGAGCCAAGCCAACGAGGAGCAGATGGCTGCGGTGATGAAGCAGGTCGACAGCTGGTGGGGGAAATACAGCCAGTCGGGGGCGATCGCAGGCGGGGAGCGTCTGCAGCCAGCCAACAATGCCACCACGGTTCGATTCAGCGGGGGAGCACCGACGATTGTCGATGGGCCCTTCGCCGAGACCAAGGAGTGGATCGCCGGCTACGCCATCGTCGAAGTTCCTGACCTGGACGCCGCCCTGGAGATGGCGAAGAGCTGGCCCGCGAGCGCCGCCGTGGAGATCAGACCGATCTGGGAGGACTGACTTCGACACAGACTGAGCCGGTCGATCTCCTGGTGGCCGAGGTCTTCCGTGAGGAGGCCGCTCGCGTCACCTCTGCTTTGACCCGGCGCTACGGCGACTTCGAACTGGCCGAGGACTGTGCCCAGGAGGCCTTCGTGGAGGCGCTCCGGTCCTGGAAGAGCGGGGGGATTCCCGACCGACCCGGCGCCTGGTTGCAGCGGGTGGCTGCGAGACGGGCGCTGGATCGGCTTCGCCGGGACCAGAACTTCAGCGCCAAGGTGAGTGGACTGCCGGCACCCGCAGCTGAGGATGGGGACGAACGCCTGCAGCTGATGTTCGCCTGCTGCCATCCGGCGCTATCCCGGGAGGCCCAGGTAGCCCTAACCCTGCGTGTGATCGTCGGACTGAGCACAGCGCAGATCGCCAGCGCCTTCCTTATCTCGGAAGCCAGCGTGGCCCAGCGGATCACGCGGGCCAAGCGCAAGATCGTCAGGGCTGGCATTCCCCTGCGCATGCCCTCTCCCGCCGATCTTGAGGATCGCCTGGCCGAAGTCCTGGCCGTGCTCTACCTGATGTTCAACGAGGGCTATCTCGCCACCCGTTGGGAAGAGTCCCAGGATCGACGGCTGGCCGAGGACGCCACCTGGCTGGCAGCGCTGGCCGCTCAGGTACTGCCCTTGGAACCAGAGGTTTTGGGTCTTCTCGCTCTCTTCAAGATCCAACAGGCCCGGGCGACGGCCCGCTTCAGAGCCGACGGGTCCTTGGTGCTTCTTGACGAGCAAGACCGCTCGCTCTGGGACCAAGCGGCTATTCGGGCGGGGACTGAGCTTCTGGAGCGGGCCGCGGCGTTGCGCCGGCCCGGTCGGTATCAGCTTCAGGCGGCGATAGCCTCATGCCATGCGCTCGCGCCCAGCGCGAACGAGACAGATTGGACCTTGCTCGTGCGGCTCTACGACCGGCTCATCACCATCGATCCATCTCCGGTCGTCCGCCTCAACCGCACCGTGGCACTCTGGCAGGTTGCCGGCGCGGAAGTCGCCTTGGGGGAGGTGGAGCAGCTACTCCCCGAGCTGCCCCGCTATCACCTTCTGCACAGCACGCGGGCCGAGATACTGCACGCCTTGGGACGGGACGACGAGGCGAAGCTGGCCTGGGCGTCTGCCTTGGAACTCACCCTCAATCCGGCTGAGCGCCAGCACATCCGGTCCCGCGTCGCCGCGATAGAACACTGACGGATCTCGCTCTGGAGCTCTCGGGCTCTGCGGTAGGCTGCACCCGAGCCGCCATGGCGCAGTGGTAGCGCAGGGGCCTTTTAAGCCCAGGGTCGCAGGTTCGAATCCTGCTGGCGGCACCACTGCTGCGCTTCCCCGCGGCGGCGTAGGATCAGGTGAGTATCACGCGTTGGAGGCACGGAACCCATTCGAGGTGGGCAGCGGTCCCGATCGGTCGCGCACCTAGTTTCGAGTTCAGTGGCTGATGGGGGTTCGGCCCTCGGGGGTTGCGATGTCTTGGGTGGGTGGCGGGTGCTGCTGAATGGCTGAAGACCGCCCTCTCCAGGTGGACTGGAGCACCGATGTAGAGCAAACTCGGTGGATCGCCGATCGGCTCAGGTCGTGCGGAGCCGGCCTAGTGGAGTCGGTAATTCCAGAGGGATTTCCTCGGTACGCTCGGATGCTTCACCCGGCGCGGGGGTGGCCAGGCGGTCCGTCTTGGATCCGTTGGAAGGAAGTGGCTGCCGCAACCGGCGCACCCCTGGTTAGCGACCAGACGTTCATCTCCTTAGCGTTGGCAGCCGATACCGGAGCGATGCGGCGCCCATGGTCGTCGGGCCCGGTAACGGGAGCCTTGACACCGGAGGACGCGGAAGCACTCGTCGCAGTCCTGGCCGATTACACTACGAGCCCGGATGACTGCTGGTTCTGTCTCTGGGACGGCTACGGGTGGGAATCCGAGAGCGAATCCGCACCTGGTGCCTCGGCGCTGGTAGGGGCGGCCGCCGATGTCGTGCCCCTCGAGATCCGGAGCGGGGCCAAGGTTGAGTTGGCGGGACGGCACTACTTCCTCTACCGCGGGGCTATCCGGAACTCACTCGCATTGTTCCCATACTTCGAGCAAACACCAAATCTGTGGTGGCCTTCAGACCGTAGCTGGTGCGTTGCGTCTGACATCGACCTTGAGTCGACATATATCGGGGGATCACCGGCTTTAGTGGACAGAGTACTGAATAGTCCCCCGATCGAGGCCGTAAGGTGCAAGATCGGCGACGTGGTCATCGGTGCACTGCCAGCCCCGTATCCTAAGTGGTTGGACGAAATGGCCGCGTCCGTTTTGAGACGGGGCACGGCGCAACTATCCACCCCCTATGGTGGGCTTAGCGCGACACTTGCGCTCGCAGGGGTTCGCGCTACGCTGACGATCGCTCGCGACAGCCCCTCTGGGGACACCCGAGGCACTTCGACCACTGTCGTCGGCCGGGATAATCAGGTCGCAGTTCGCCGGCATCTCGAGCAAGCCCTTGAGGCATTGGTTCTGAGGTGAGCAGACCCAAGTGGAGAGCTGACCGCTCCCTCCGAGTCAACTGTCCAGAGCCCTGTTCTGAGGTGTCAGCGGTTGAGCACCAAGCAGCGAGGCACCAGACTGCAGCCGGCGCGACTACCGCTATTCGGGCATCTGGGGTGAATGCGTATTTGGGATGTCGAACCGTAGATTCCATAGAGTCACGAACCTGAGCACCAGCCGGTCCAACAATCTGAACGCCAGTTTCGCCAGCCAGCGGTACTTCCATCTGCTTCTTCGACAGCGACAGTCCCATTGACCTGGCTCGAAGACCCAGGCGGCCTCTAGTGGTGAGCCAACTGGACCCGACATCGGACGGCTTGGCCTCTACCACATCCGCCACGTCAGCAAACGACCACTGAGAACGCGGTGGACCACTAGCCACAGCTAGCTCGTAGGCACGCCTATCAAGACTGGCAAGACTCGGTGGCTGACAGCGCGCTTCGCGGGGAGCATGCCGATCGGGGATAGGGCGTCCGTTCGCTGCGTGGCAATCACGAAAGCACCCTTCGGGTAGTCGCCCACGGCGGTTGACCTCGTCCGAGGTCAGGCCGACTTCCCTGACCGCGCCCATGGCTTGCTCTTGGGAGGGTGCCTCACCGGGAGTGCGGGTGGTCGGCGATGCTGGCGAGTTTGGTTCGGCGTGTGCATCAGAGGTCGATGCTCCCCTCGAACTATGCCTTGACAGCAGTTTTGACAGCAACTGGGTTGTACGGTGGCGGATGCAGGCGTACGAAGAGTCGGTGGGAATCCACTGATTTACTCTCGAAAGGGCCCTCAGCGGACTCCCACGGACACCTGCAGGCCGACCTTTTAAGCCCAGGGTCGCAGGTTCGAATCCTGCTGGCGGCACCACTGTGATGTCTCACGTGATGGTGGCCACCCGTCTCAAGTCAAGGCATGCCGCCCTACTGGAGCGCCGTGAGTTGGTGCGGA
>JBAQYY010000210.1:0-2172 GCA_049790415.1 Candidatus Dormiibacterota bacterium
TCCGCGGGCACCCGCTCCAAGGCCATAACCGCGACCGCCCCCGCCTCTTGGGCGATGGTGGCGTGCTCGGGCGTGACCACGTCCATGATCACGCCGCCCTTGAGCATCTCGGCCAGACCGCGCTTGACCTTGGCAGTCCCGGTCTGGATGTGTCCGTTCTGGCTCATTTCACCCCTGCGTCAGTTTGCCTGAGGATCCCCCGAGCGACCCTCGGGGCCACTCGATTCTAGCTTGCGCCTTATCCGGCCTCCCTTCTGGGCACGATGGTGGAGAGTGGTCGCGCCTCCGAGGGGCCGGCAAAGATCAGAAGCAGCCAGAGCCTCGTGGGCCAGGTGTCGAAATTACCCCGCGCCTGTTCGTCGTATACAGAGAAGGGGCTCTCTGGCCCAGGCCGATACCAAGGAGATGAGATGAAGTACATGTTGATCTTCGCTGACGAGAAGGAGAGCCAAGCCGACGAGGACCAGATGGCTGCAGTGATGAAGAAGGTCGACAGCTGGTGGGGGAAATACAGCCAGTCGGGGGCGATCGCGGGCGGGGAGCGTCTCCAGCCAGCCAGCAATGCCACCACGGTTCGATTCAGTGGGGGAGCACCGACGATCGTCGATGGGCCCTTCGCTGAGACCAAGGAGTGGATCGCCGGCTACGCCGTTGTCGAAGTTCCTGACCTGGACGCCGCCCTGGAGATGGCGAAGGCCTGGCCCGCGAGCGCAGCCGTGGAGATCAGACCGATCTGGGAGGACTGACTTCGACACAGACTGAACCGGTCGATCTCCTGGTGGCCGAGGTCTTCCGTGAGGAGGCGGCTCGCGTCACCTCTGCCTTGACCCGGCGCTACGGCGATTTCGAACTGGCCGAGGACTGTGCCCAGGAGGCCTTCGTGGAGGCGCTCCGGTCCTGGAAGAGCGGGAGGATTCCCGACCGACCCGGCGCCTGGCTGCAGCGGGTGGCTGCGAGACGGGCGCTGGATCGGCTTCGCCGGGACCAGAACTTCAGCGCCAAGGTGAGTGGGCTGCTGGCGCCCACAGCTGAGGACGGCGACGAACGTCTGCAGCTGATGTTCGCCTGCTGCCACCCGGCGCTATCCCGGGAGGCCCAGGTAGCCCTCACCCTGCGTGTCATCGTCGGACTGAGCACCGCCCAGATCGCCAGGGCCTTCCTCATCTCGGAAGCCAGCGTGGCCCAGCGGATCACACGGGCCAAACGCAAGATCGTCAGGGCTGGCATTCCCCTGCGCATGCCCTCTCCCGCCGATCTTGAGGATCGCCTGGCCGAGGTCCTGGCCGTGCTCTACCTGATGTTCAACGAGGGCTATCTCGCCAGCCGTTGGGAAGAGTCCCAGGATCGTCGTCTGGCCGAGGATGCCACCTGGCTGGCAGCGCTGGCCGCTCAGGTACTGCCCTTGGAACCAGAGGTTCTGGGACTTCTCGCTCTCTTCAAGATCCAACAGGCCCGGGCGACGGCTCGCTTTAGCGCCGACGGGTCCTTGGTGCTTCTCGACCAGCAAGACCGCTCGCTCTGGGACCAAGCGGCCATTCGTGCTGGGACTGAGCTTCTGGAGCGGGCCGCGGAGTTGCGCCGGCCCGGTCGGTATCAGCTTCAGGCGGCGATAGCCTCATGCCACGCGCTCGCGCCCAGCGCGAACGAGACTGACTGGCCCATGCTTGTGCGGCTCTACGACCGGCTCGTCACCATCGATCCATCTCCGGTCGTCCGGCTCAACCGCACCGTGGCACTCTGGCAGGTTGCCGGCGCGGAGGTCGCCTTGGGGGAGCTGGAGCAACTCCTCCCCGAGCTGCCGCGCTATCACCTGCTGCACAGCACGCGTGCCGAGCTACTGCACGTCTTGGGACGGGATGACGAGGCGAAGCTGGCCTGGGCGTCTGCCTTGGAACTCACCCTCAATCCGGCTGAACGCCAGCACATCCGGTCCCGGGCCGCCGCGATAGAACACTGACAGACTGCGGACTGGAGTTCGCGAGCTTCCCGGCAAGCTCTGAGGTAGGCTGCACCCGAGCCGCCATGGCGCAGTGGTAGCGCAGGGGCCTTTTAAGCCCAGGGTCGCAGGTTCGAATCCTGCTGGCGGCACCACTGTGATGTCTCACGTGATGGTGGCCACCCGTCTCAAGTCAAGGCATGCCGCCCTACTGGAGCGCCGTGAGTTGGTGCGGA
>JBAQYY010000211.1:0-2369 GCA_049790415.1 Candidatus Dormiibacterota bacterium
CGCGGAGACCGACTCGGGAGGGGAAGGTGGCGGCAAAGCGGAAGCCCCGCCCCGCGACCGACGACGGCGCTTACGGACCGGGGTGGCGGGAGCGTCTGTCACGCCAATGGCTTCCAGCCCAGCTGCCCCGGGCGGGGTCGGCAAGGGGATGTCAGCGGCCAGCGCCGGCAGGGCTGCCAACCCGGTCGAACCGGCAACTGTCCCGGCCAGAGGACGCGGTCCCCGGCGACGCTTCTTGGAGACGGGGGCGACCAGGCTGTCAATCGCGGCGCGGGCCGCCCCTTGCTCGGCAGCCTGCTTGGTTCCGCCTCGACCCTCGCCCAAGACCGGGCCTGACTCAACGGACACCTTGGATAGGTATTGGCGGGGCCTGGCGTTGCCGTCGGCCAGAGTTTGGTAGAGGGGCGGCTTGCCGAAGCGCTCCTGGGCCAGGGCCTGCAGTCTGCCCTTGAAGTTGGGATCGGTCCAGGAACTCAGATCCCCGATCCGGGAGAGAAAGATCTTGCCCGCCTTACGGTATCCCTGATCGAGGAAAGTGGCCCCGATGAGCGCCTCAAAGGCGTTGGCGTGCAGCGAGACCAGGCGGCGCGCCCCTGACTTGGTCGCGCCCCGACCCAGGCGCAGCGCCTCACCGAGGCGGAGCTGTTCGCCGATTCCGGCCAGGGCCACGGTGCTGACCAGAGACGAGCGCATCTGGGTCAGCTGCCCCTCGTCGTAGTTGGGGAATCGGTTGAAGAGATATTCCGCCGCCACCAGCTCCAAGACGGCGTCGCCGAGGTACTCCAGGCGCTCGTTGTCGCGACCCGGAGCGCCCCGCTCGTTGATCCACGAGGTGTGGGTCATGGCCTCGAGGAGCCACTCGCGGCGCTTGAACTTGACGTCCAGACGCGCCTCCAGTTCCTCGAGCCGAATCTCGGCGTCCCGGTCTTGCTCCGCTTGCTCGGCCGCGCTGGGCGCGGAACGCCGCCGTCGCGGTGCCGGCCGAACCGCCTCGGCGCTGGCTAGTTGGTCAGGTCCAGGTGATCCTTGATGTAGTCCCAGGCCTGACCCACCGTCTGAATCTTCTCCGCGTCCTCGTCCGGGATCTCCATCCCGTACGCCTCCTCGAAGGCCATGATCAACTCCACCAGATCCAGGGAGTCGGCGTTCAGATCCTCCACGAAGTTCGCTTCCGGCTTGACCTGATCCGACTCCACCCCCAACTGCTCCACCACGATCGCCTTGAACCCTTCCCAGCTCGTGTCTGCCATCTCTTCCCCTAGTTGAACGACCTGCGGTCGTCTGCGCTGCCGGATGTTCTGGAACCGGGTCCTTTGCCCCCTCGGGCGGGATGGCGGTTCCGGGCCGATCCTGCCGACCTGAGTCCAGAGCGTCCCCCCCGCCGGCACCAATGCCACTGAGGCGCTCGCCGGGCAATACGGTAAAGCTTGCAGAGCCAACTCCGCTCCCCGAGCTCGCATCGGGGCTGGCCGGAGTGGAGTCCGGGGGCTCGCCATCAGGCCTGGAGCCAGCTAACCGGCGGACGAAGGACTTCATAGCCCGACTACTGAGAAGGGCGGCGGAGCCGCTGCGGGGATGATTTGCCGGGGCAAGTTGGGGGCCATTGTAAGCCGGGGCCGAAAGGGCCTAGCCGGCCCCCGGGGCCGCCCCGCTGCCATCGGGCGCCAGTAGCTCGGCACAGCTCTCTGGTGAGTCGACCGAGACCACCGGGGAGTTGGGCATGATGCGCCGGTTGAGCCCCGCCAGGACGCTGCCCGGGCCGCATTCGACAAAGCTTTCGGCCCCCCTCCCCGCCAGCGCCTGGATCGTGGCAACCCAGCGGACCGGTCCCGCCAGCTGATCTCGAAGTCCGGTCCGCACCGCATCGGCGCTGGCGGAGATGGCCCCGCTGACGCCGGCCGCAATCGGAAAGCTGGGGTCTTGGAAGCTGACTCGGTCGAGTTGCTCGGAGAAGGCCTCCCCCGCGCTCTTCATCAGCGGCGAATGGAAGGCTCCGCCGACATTGAGCAGGACCACCCGGCGGGCACCCGCCGCCTTGGCCAGCACGGCCAGTCCTTCCATCCCGTTTTTACTTCCCGACACCACCACCTGGCCGGGGGCGTTGTCGTTGGCGACGACGCAGCACTCACCGGACACCTCAACCCGGCGGCAGAGTTCCTCCAGGGCGCTCAGCTCCAGACCCAGGACGGCAGCCATGGTCCCCTCTGGAGCGCTGGCCATGAGCCGGCCCCGTTCCAGGACTAGCCGCATGCCCTGCTCGGCGCTGAGCGAGCCGGCGACCACGACCGCGCAGTACTCGCCCAGACTGTGACCGGCAGCGGCGACCGGGCAAAGACCCTTCTCGATCAGAATCTCGGCCAGGCTGATAC
>JBAQYY010000212.1:0-2382 GCA_049790415.1 Candidatus Dormiibacterota bacterium
CCCGGTCGGTGCCAGCCAAGTCCGCCTTATTGACCGTGAAGAGGTCGGCGATCTCGGTGATCCCGGCCTTGATCACCTGAACCCCATCGCCAGCGCCCGGGGTGGTCACCACCACGACCGAGTCGGCGATCTCACAGATCTCCAGCTCGGACTGGCCGACGCCGACGGTCTCCACCAGCACCATCTCCCAACCGAGAGCGCTGAGCAGCCGGACAGTACCCCGGGTAGCCAGCGACACCCCACCCAGATGACCTCGCGCCCCCATGCTCCGGATGAAGACACCTCGATCGGTAGCGTGGCGCTGCATCCGAACCCGGTCGCCCAGGATGGCGCCGCCGGTGAAGGGACTGTTGGGATCGACGGCCAGGATGGCTACCCTGCGGCCCTGGTTGCGCCAGAGACCGGTCAAGCCGTCGGCGATGGTGCTCTTGCCACTGCCGGGAGGTCCGGTCAGACCGACAATCTGGGTCACCGACTCGGCGGAGGGCGGGCGCTGATCGATGATCTCCTGAATGACATCACCGGATCCTGGTTGCCGGATTTCGATACCTGAGATGGCCTGGGCGAGGGCCCGGGTGTCGCCCGCCAGGAGCGAGTCAATCTTCACGGTGTCCCATGGTAGGTAACGGCAGGCTCCTGGTTTAGTCTCCGCCCTGTCATGGTCACCTCGGGACCGTCTCCCCTCCCCGCAACCATCGGGGCCGCCGGCAGAAAGGCAATCCCGAATTGGTCCGACGATCGCGTCGCTATTTCGCAGCTTGCATTTCGATAAACCCAGCAAATCATGCGCCTTTCAGGAACGCATCTCACTGGCCTGCCAGGTCCCTTACCGTCGCTGTAACAACATGTCACCAGGCGAGACCAAAACGCCGCAAAATATAGGCGCGGCGTGAGCGTTGGCAAGCGCTCCGTGGCGGGATGAAGTCTGCCCCACCGGGAGTTGCTTTACTTCAAACCGACCTGAGCCAGCTCCCCAGAGACCTTTCTTGCATGCGCTACGGCACGTTTTTCGGTGAATTCCTCCAGCTCCGGACTTAGTGCGCTGCGCCTAAGAGTCCCGTCTGCTAATTTCTCGCCGCAAAAGAGCAGTTGCACGCAATCGCCAGGCTCCGGGATGCGACACCGGGAACGGGGACCGCTTCTAGGATGTGCCGCAGCTAACTAACGGGTGGATCACCCACTGTGTCACCCGCGTCGTCAGGGCGAGGCTGCGGATCAGACCCTGCCAGCCACCCTTGACAGTGGCGTGAAGAGGCCACCGTCCTCGAGCTGTCCGTTGAACCTGAGGAATCGGGCCATGGCGTCGAGTTGTGCCTCAAGTGTTTGCCGGCCTTTGTCGGTGAGTTGGTAGGGACGACGCCTACCCTCCGCAGGCAGGCCCGCTACCAGCCCGTAGGCCTCAAGGCGCGAGAGTGCCCCGTACAGGGTCCCCGGCCCCAATGTGATCCCGGCCTGCTTACGCACCTCCTGGACGATCGCGTAGCCGTGCCGCGGTCCATCAGCAAGCGTGGACAGGACTAGCAGCCCGGGATCTCTCCAACTCGGTCTTCCAGGTTGCTTCACAGTCTTCTCCGAACTGGAGGCCGGCCAAACTCTCCCAAATACGTGGCCCGTTACATCGTAGTCTAATGCATCATCCCAAGATGCATTAGTTCGCGACCCTCTGAGTCAACTCAGGGCGACATGGCGATCTCTAGCAGCTCCGTTCGGACTCGTCGGGGACCACCGGGGCTCCGCAGGGCATCTCCAAGGATACGGCCGGGTCGAGGCTGCCAGGCAAAGGTTACGCGGTTGTAAACGCAAACGCCTGTTCGGAGATGGGAGTACGTACATCGACGAAGCGGTGTAGCGGCACCTCTCCCGGCCGGCCGTGCGGCTAGCCCCGGCCTTGCCGATCCGGTCAAGGAGCCGCCATAGTGCTTTTGTGGTTGTTTACATGGCACCTGCTGCCCGCCCCGTGGGGACGTTCCCGGAGACGGCCCGGTCCTGCCCTGGGCTTGAGAAAGCGTGCGGTGAGCCGGGGAGCCCCGCGAGGACTTTGATCATATGAAGGGTCGGCGCTGCAGCGAATGCGGGGGCTCAGGGCGTCCGGCAGAGTTCGTCCGCTGGCCTGCCCCGTGCCGGCACTGTCGGGGCCGCGGCGTCTGCCCGGGCGGGGACGACGAGTGTCAGGAGGAATATCCCCGGTGGTGGAAGGGCTTGAAGAAATTCTTCGGTCCCGGCTGGGGCTACCGGGCCTAGAATCCAGCTCCCCGCACGCGAGCGCTGGTCAGTTGGAAGCGGCGAGCAACCTCTTGGCGATGACCACCCGCTGAATCTGATTGGTTCCCTCGTAGATCTGGGTGATTTTGGCGTCGCGCATCATCCGCTCCACCGGGAACT
>JBAQYY010000213.1:0-9499 GCA_049790415.1 Candidatus Dormiibacterota bacterium
GCCTGCAGCTGCGCGCCGTAGCCGACCAGAGCTCGGTGCGCACCGAGGCGGCTCGAAGCTTCGCGCCCGACGTCGTGGTTAGCCCGGATCTCGGCTCTCTGGTCGAGGTTCCCGAGGTGGATTTGCTGGTCATCTCCACTCCGCCCAACACCCACGCCGCCCTGGCGGAGCAGGCTCTCCGAGCCGGCAAGCACGTCGTCCTGGAGAAGCCCTTCTGCCTGCGCTTGGATGAGGCCAACCGTTTGGTGGAGCTGGCGGCGGAGACGGAACGGACCCTGACCGTCTACCAGAACCGCCGCTGGGACGCCGACTTCCTAGCCCTCCAGGCGGCAATCCGGGCCGGTGACCTGGGCTCGGTATTCCATCTGGAAGCCTTCGTGGGCGGATTTGGTCACCCCTGCCACTTCTGGCACTCCCACGCACCGGTCAGCGGCGGAGTGATCTTCGACTGGGGATCGCATTATCTGGACTGGATCCTCCAGCTGATTCCCGATGAGGTGGTTAGCGTGGCTGCAACCAGGCAGAAGCTGGTTTGGCAGGACGTCACAAACGACGATCACTTCGAATTGCGGATGTCGTTCGCGGGAGGGGCAGAGGCGACCTTCATCCATTCCGACATCGCCGCCGCCCGCAAACCGAAGTGGTACGTCCTGGGCACCGAGGGTGCGGCGGTGGGCTACTGGCGAGAGGGTCGCATCACTAGCCGGGGACCTACCGGTCTCGTGATCGAGGAGCGCCTACCGGTGACCGACCTGCCCTGCGAGCTGCACATCCTCCGCCCCGACGGGTCAGGGGAGAGTCACGACCAGCTGATCTCCTTGCCGCCGGCGCCGCCCCAGGCCTTCTACCGCAACCTGGCCGGGCATCTGCTCGCCGAGGAGCCCTTGGCGGTGACTCCGGAATCAGCGCGCCGGAACATCGCGCTCATGGAGGCCGCCACCCGGTCGGCCGAGCAGGGTCAGCAGCTCAACCTTCGGGTGTGACCCAGGCGCCGCTCAGGTGGGGGATCCTGGGTGCCGCGGACATCGCCCAGAAGGCAGTGATCCCAGCCATTCTCGGGGCCGGGGACACGGTTGTTGCCATCGCCAGCCGGGACCGTGGGCGAGCCCTAGAGATGGCGTCAGGGTTCGGGGTTGCTGTGGTGGCCACCTACCTCGAGCTGATCGAGGCGGAGTTGGACGCGGTCTACATTCCCCTCCCCAATTCTCTTCATCAGCCCTGGACGCTGCGAGCAGTGGCGGCCGGAAAGCACGTCCTCTGCGAGAAGCCACTGGCGCGCACGGCAGCGGAGGCCCAGACCATGCGCCAGGCGGCCCGGGAGAGAGGAGTGGTCCTGGCCGAGGCGGTCATGTACCGGTATCACCCGCGCTGGAAGCTGGTGCACCAGACGATCAGTCAGGGCGGAGTGGGGGCCCTGCGCCATCTGCGCGGCACCTTCAGCTTTGATCTGGCTCCGCCCCCCGACATCCGCTGGCAGGTGGAGCTGGGGGGAGGAGCACTCTACGACCTCGGCTCCTACCTGGTGAGCGCCTGCCGCTGGCTGGCGGGGGAGCCGACGCGAGTGCTGGCCCGGCAACACACCATCCATGGCGTCGATGGAGACGGCTCCATGCTGCTCGAGTTTGCCAGTGCCGAGGGACCGGTCGCCGCCGAGCTGGCCTACAGCTTCATGGCGGCAGAGCACCAAGTCTTCGAGGTGATCGGCACCCGGGGCTCGCTGCTGGTACCCAAGCCCTTCACCGCCTGGCGCCACGAGTCGATTCCGCTCTGGCTGACCAAATCGCCGGAACAGTCGGCCCAGGCCATCCCAACTCCGGAAGCCGATCCCTACCAAGAGATGGTGATCGCCTTCGACGAGCGGGTCAGGGGCGGCGCGGAACTTCTCTGCGATCCGGCTGATTCAGAGTCGGGGCTGCTCGTTTTGGATGCGGCGCGGCGGAGCCTGGCCAGCGGGGCGTGGGAGCAGCCGGAACGGCTCAGCCCCGAATCCTGACCTGACAAGCGGGCGAAAGGAGCCTGAGCTGGAGGAGACCACTACTCGGCTGGTAGGGCGACAGCACCTCGGCGCAGGAGCTCAAGAGCTCGGGCGGCCCAGCTGAGGCGGGCCAGGAGATGAGCAGAATTCGCTGCAGTGCGGGAGAAGCATCGTCGGCGCTCAGCATCTTGGTGGCGGGGTTGTAGCTGAGATCGGTCAGCCTTCCCGGGGCCGCCCTGACGAAGGGTTGGGCGAGAACGTCGAGCCAGGCGCTGTCCGGGGGTCCGTTGCCGTCCTCCACCCCCCAATCGGCGGGATCGTTCCACTCCCACCAGGCCCACCCGGTCTGGAACTTGTTGGAGAGGCTGATCTCCGCCCGGGCCCAGGCGACCGCATCGGAGCGGTCGTGATCGATGCCCAGCTCGCCCGCCCAGTAGGCGGCGGGTAGCTGGCCTGCCTCGTGGATGCCCTGTTCTAACTCTGCCCGAAGGGGGGCTCGGTCACCCTCGAAGTTGGGGGCCAGAATGCTCCCTGAGTAGAGGTGGGTGGAATAGACGAGATCGCGAGCCGCCAGGGGACGAATGGCGGTGGGCAAGTCACCAAAGAGATCGCCCTCGACGATAAAGAGGTGGTTGGGATCAACCCGGGCCAGTTTTCGAATCCCGTTGGCGTAGAAGGGCCAGAGCAGATGGGTCTCAAAGATGGCCGGTGGGACGGGAAAGGGGTGGGGTTCGTTGTAGAGGTCGTAACCAGCCACGGCTGAGTTGCCCCGGAACTCAGCAGCGACCTTGCTCCAGGCCTGCCAGTAGAGGTATTGCCAGTCAGGCTCGAGCCAGAAGTAGGCCAGGGCCGCGTTGACGGCGGGGGATACGTGGCGCTGCCAGGCGGCGCTGAGCCCGGGCAGCTGGAGGTCGGGCACCCCGGCAACCGAGAGCCAGGCTGGCGCCCCACTGCCGCCGAAGGCGACACCGAAGTCCTCGGTATGCATGTCCAGGACGACGTAGAGATGGTGTTGGGCGCAGATCGAGACCACCTGGGCGATCCGCCTCAGGTAGGTAGGGCTGAAGTGACCCTGTTGCGGCTCGAGCAGGGACCAGGAGATGGGCAAGCGGACGACGTCGAAACCCTCTTGCTGCATGAGTGCGGCGTCTGCTGCGGTCAGGGGTGGATTGGCAGGCGAAGCGCCGACCTGGAGAAGCGCGTCATCGTTGAACCCGCGCAGCAACACGGAACGTCCCTGGGAGTCGACGATTCGTCCGGAGCTGGCGGACAGCCAGGGCAGGGTCCCGGCTGGGGGGCGCTGCGGGTGCACCGGCACTGCCAGTGCCGTGAGCGGCAGATAGACAACGGCGGCCACTCCCAGCACCAGCCCCGCCAAGCTCGGCAGGACGGTGAGACCGCCGCTGCGCCGCGCTCCGGGGGATCGCCAGAATCGGGCCAGCATCTGGCGATTGTGGCCGAGCCGACCGGCCAGCCTCGGCTTACCAGCGGCGCCGCGATCACTCAGTGCCCACCTGCGACATGGGAGTGGAGCTGCGGAAGGCGATGAATCCCTCGATGACCGAGCCACTGTGAGCTCCTACCAGGACCACGTCGAGCTCGATGTCACCGGGAGCAGGGGCGTTCCCCTCGGCATCGCTACCAGGGTTGAGGAAGACAATCCAGCAGAGCTTGCCCGGGGGATGAATGGCCGACCCGCCGGTGCCCACCGCCGTGGCCAGTAGGACCGTCTCCGGCTCCGAACCTGGCTGCTGTCTGGCAGCCGCCTTGGCCGCCGCATCAGCCTTGACGGTAGGCTTCCCAGTCGGAGTTTGGAGAACCACTCCACTCTGCTCGAGTATGGATTGATCGGCGGGCAGGACCCCCAAGCCATTGGGGGCGGGAGTCGAATTGATGGCGACCAGGGTGAGCCCACCAACCAGGGCAAGGACCAGGACCAGGGCGAATGACCGCCACTTCCGACGCGGGCTCCGGATGGGCTCCTCGCTTTGGCTGAGCACGGGCAAATCATCGGACACTTGCTGGGCGGTGGTGGTGTGGGAGAAGAACCGGCGTTTGGCTGCTCCCCGCCTGCGGTACGGTAGGGCTAGCGGGGCCGCCGCGGCGGCGCCCGGTCGTCAGAGGCACGGAGGTTCCAATACTTAATGGCTAAGACCGTCGGAATCGACCTGGGAACAACCAACTCGGTGGTCGCCGTCATGGAAGGCGGCGAGCCCGTCGTTATCCCCAACGCCGAGGGCGGCCGCACCACCCCATCCGTGGTGGCGTTCACCAAGAATGGCGAGCGGTTGGTGGGACAGTTGGCTCGGCGCCAGGCCGCGGTCAACCCGGAAAACACCGTCTATTCGATCAAGCGATTCATGGGCCGGCTCTTCAACGAAGTCGAAGGCGAGCGCAAGATCGTGCCCTACCAGGTGGTAGCCGGCAAGGACAAGCGGGTCGAGGTGGAGGTGGCCGGCACCAAGTACACCCCGGAGCAGATCTCGGCGATGATTCTGCAGAAGCTCAAGGTCGACGCCGAGTCCTACCTGGGCGAGAAGGTGACCGACGCCGTGATCACGGTCCCCGCCTATTTCAACGATGCCCAGCGGCAGGCGACCAAGAATGCTGGCCAGATCGCGGGTCTCAACGTCTTGCGGATCATCAACGAGCCCACCGCGGCGGCTCTCGCCTACGGCTTGGACCGCAAGGAGTCGGAGAAGATCCTCGTCTTCGACCTGGGTGGAGGAACCTTCGACGTTTCCATCCTCGAGGTCGGTGAAGGCGTCTTCGAGGTCAAATCGACCAACGGCGACACCCACTTGGGCGGCGACGACTACGACCGGCGAGTTGTCGACTGGATGGCCGAGGAGTTCAAGAAGGAGCAGGGGATCGACCTCAAGTCTGATCGCCAGGCTCTGCAGCGACTGACTGAGGCCGCCGAGAAGGCCAAGATCGAACTCTCCCAATTGCAGGAGACCCAGATCAACCTGCCCTTCATCACCGCTGACCAGAACGGGCCCAAGCACCTCGACACCCGCCTCTCCCGGGCCAAGTTCGAGCAGCTCACCGCCGATCTCACCGATCGCTGCCGCGCTCCCTTCGAAAGCGCTCTCAAGGATGCCGGCATGAAGATTGGCGACCTCGACGAGGTGATCCTGGTCGGTGGCTCAACCCGGATGCCGGTGATCCAGGAGCTGGTCGAGAAGATGAGCGGCAAGGAGCCGCACCGAGGCGTCAACCCCGACGAGGTGGTGGCCGTAGGTGCGGCCATCCAGGCCGGCGTTCTCAAGGGCGAGGTCAAGGACGTCCTGCTTCTGGACGTCACCCCACTCTCCCTGGGAATCATGACCGAGGGGGACATCAACACCCGCTTGATCGAGCGCAACACGACGATTCCCAGCAGCAAGACGCAGGTCTTCTCGACGGCAGCCGACAATCAGTCGTCAGTTGAGATCGTTGTCCTCCAGGGTGAGCGCCCGATGGCACGGGACAACCGCACTCTGGGCCGCTTCATGCTCGACGGGATCCCCCCGGCGCAGCGAGGCATGCCTCAAATCGAGGTCACCTTTGACATCGATGCCAACGGCATCCTCAATGTCACCGCCAAGGACCTCGGCACGGGCCGGGAACAGAAGGTGACCATCACCGGGTCCACCACCCTCCAGAAGGAGGAGGTGGAGAAGATGGTCAAGGAGGCGGAGTCCAACGCCGAGGAGGACCGTCAGCGGGCGGAAGAGATCTCCCGCCGTAACCAGGCGGACTCGTTGGTCTACAGCGCCGAGAAGACGCTTCGCGAGCATGGCGACAAGGTGAGCGAGGAGGTACGTGACGAGGTCAACGCCAAGATCGCCTCTCTGAAGGAGGCAGTTGCCGCTCAGAACGCCGCCGACATTGAGAGCCGGCAGTCGGAACTCTCGGAATCTCTGCAAAAGATCGGCCAGGCCGTTTATCAGAATGCCAATCAGCCCGCAGCTGAGGGTGAGCCCGGTGCTGGCGGCGAGGACATTCCGCCCGCAGCTGGGGCCGACGACGCGCCCTCGGGCACGGATGGCGACGTGGTGGACGCCGAGTTCAAGGAAGTTTGAGGCGGTCCAAGCTCGGTCTCGCGACCGGGCTTGGCCTAAGCCTTTTCAGCTACGCCTCGCTGGTCGCCTGGGCGCGGCGGACGCTAGTCGTCGACACTCCCATCCTCGAGCTCAGTTCGGCCCTCCAGGAATGGCTGGCTGAGGCGCACCTAGCCGCCAGCTCCCAGTTCGTGCACACGCCGGTGGGGCGAGTACACGTCCTGGTCGCTGGGCAGGGTCCGAAGACTCTGATGCTGCTGCCGGGGCTTGGTGCCTCCTCCGCCGACTTGGCCGAGTTGCTTGCCTGTCTGGCTGTCGACCACCGCGTCGTAGCCATCGACTTGCCGGGAACCGGGCTCAGCGATCCAATTGGATTCAGGGGCCATCCCCAGGAAGCGTGGGATCGGGTGATCACTACCGTCTCTGCCCGGCTGGGGCTCACCGAGTTCGCGCTGATCGGCCACTCCCTGGGTGGTCTGGCCGCCGGCACCTACGCGATTTCTCACCAGGAGCGGGTATCCAAGTTGGTGCTGATCAGTCCCTTTGGGATTGGCAGGCGGATCCCGCTCCTCTGGAATCTCTCCATGATTCCTGGTCTGATGCAGTTGCGCGGCCTCTACCAACGCGCCGTCACCAACCCGCCCCGTCGGTTTCTGGGCTGGACCAGCCCTGGAGTCCAAAGGCGTGAGGTCGGCACGGCCGGAGAGAAGTACCGACGCCACGTCAGCCTCCGCTTTGGACCGGGCTCTGACCTCGACCTCATCGGTCGCCTCCTCCTGCCGCGCGCGCTGCGGCCGGAGTCGCAACTGCTGCCCGCCCTGGGACTTCTCTCCGGACGGGTCCAGGTCATTTGGGGTGACGATGACCACCGACTTCCTCTGCAGCAGGCTCAGGCGGAGCTCGACAGCTTCCCGGGGCTGCGGCTCGACGTTGTCGCCGGAGCGGGCCACCTGCTCCCGGTCTTGCAGCCTGCTCGAACGGCCAGCCTGATCGTGGACTTCTTGGGGACACCCCGAGCCTGAGTTACCACCGTTTGCAGGATTGCCCTGCGGGGTACATCTTGGGTGTGACAGCAACAGTCAGCGAGGTGTCCGGTGCAGCTTGAGCGGCTGACCCAACGGAGTCGCGAAGCCCTGGAGAAGGCTCAAGAATTGGCCACCCAGCTGCAGCATCCCGAGGTAACACCGGAGCATCTTCTGCTCGCCTTGGTGGACCAGACGGATGGAGTCGTGGCGCCCCTCTTGCGCCAAGTCGAGGTCGATCCCGACCGGGTACGAGCCAGGCTCACCGCCGACTTGGAGAGCCGGCCCAAGCAGGAGGGCGCGACGCCACTCATCTCGGCCGAGCTGGACGCGGTGCTCGGCGATGCCTGGGAGCGGATGGGCAAGCTGGAGGATGAGTACTGCAGCACCGAGCACCTGCTGCTGGCCTTGGCGGCGCACAAGGGTGGGCCGGCGGCGGGAGTCCTGAGTCAGCTGGGGGCGACCCCGCAGCGCCTAGGTTCAGCCCTCGAGGCTCTCCGACAGGGCCAGAAGGTGACCGATCCCAACCCGGAGAGCAAGTTCCAGGTCCTGGAGCGCTACACCCGCGACCTCACCCAGCTGGCCCGCGAAGGCAAGCTCGACCCGGTGATCGGCCGGGACGAGGAGATTCGCCGCACCATGCAGGTGCTGGCCCGCCGGACCAAGAACAATCCTGTCCTGATCGGCGAACCCGGGGTGGGCAAGACGGCGATCGTCGAGGGTCTGGCCCAACGGATCGCCAGCGGCGACGTGCCCGAGACCCTCAAGGATCGGCGGGTGGTGTCGCTCGACCTAGGTTCTCTGGTGGCGGGAACCAAGTTTCGGGGTGAGTTCGAAGACCGCCTCAAGGCTCTGCTCAAGGAAGTCACCAGCTCCGCCGGCCGAATCGTCATGTTCATCGACGAACTGCACACCCTGATCGGGGCCGGTGCAGCCGAGGGCGCCATGGATGCCGGCAACATGCTCAAGCCGGCTCTGGCTCGGGGCGAGCTGCGGGCGATTGGGGCCACCACCTTCGAGGAGTACCGCAAGCACATCGAGCGGGATCCCGCCCTGGAGCGTCGCTTCCAGCCGGTGCAGGTGGGCGAGCCCTCGGTGGAAGACACCATCAGCATCCTGCGCGGACTGAAGGAGCGTTATGAGGTGCACCACGGGGTGCGGATCAAAGACTCCGCGCTGGTGGCCGCGGCGGTGCTCTCGAGCCGCTACATCTCCGGGCGGTTCTTGCCCGACAAGGCCATCGATCTGGTCGACGAGGCCGCCTCGCGGCTGCGCATGGAGATCGACTCGATGCCGGTCGAGCTCGATGCCGTGGAGCGCCAGGTGCGCCAGCTCGAAATCGAGCGCGAAGCGCTGAGGAAGGAGACGGACAGGGCCTCCGGGGAGCGACTGGCCGGCCTGGAGCGCGAGCTGGCCGAGCTGCAGGAGAGCGCCGTCGGTCTGCGCCAGCGCTGGGAGCAGGAAAAGGCCGTAATCGGCAAACTGCGGGACACCAAGCAGGAGATCGAGCGCACCACCTTCGAAGCGGAACGGGCGGAAAGGATGGCCGATTTCGGCAAGGCGGCCGAGCTCCGTTACGGCAAGCTCAATGAACTCCGCCAGCGCCTGGAGCAAGACCAGGAGCAGCTCAGCCGCGACCAAGCGGGCACGCCCCTCCTCCAAGAGGAGGTGGGGGAGGAGGACATCGCCGAGGTGGTGGCTCGCTGGACCGGCATCCCGGTCCAGCGCATGCTCGAAGGCGAGCTGCACAAGCTGCTGGAAATGGAGGATCGCCTGCACCAGCGGGTGGTCGGCCAAGATGAAGCCATCGCCGCCGTGGCCAGCGCGGTACGGCTGGCTCGGGCCGGCCTCAACGACCCCCAGCGGCCCCTCGGCTCATTCATCTTCCTTGGTCCCACCGGAGTGGGCAAAACCGAGGTGGCACGGGCGCTGGCCGAATTCCTCTTCGACAGCGAGGACGCCATGGTGCGGCTGGACATGAGTGAGTACATGGAGAAGCACGCGGTCGCCCGTCTGGTGGGCGCGCCCCCGGGTTACGTTGGCTACGAGGAGGGTGGTCAGCTCACCGAAGCGGTGCGGCGGCGACCCTACGCAGTGCTGCTTCTGGACGAGATCGAGAAGGCCCATCCCGACGTCTTCAACATCCTGCTCCAGCTGCTCGACGACGGCCGGCTCACCGACGGCAAGGGACGGACGGTGGACTTCCGTAATTGTGTGGTGATCATGACCAGCAACCTAGGCAGCCCCCTGATCGCGGCCTTGCCCGACCATCCCAGCGCTGAGCAGGAGGAGGACACAAAGACCGAGGTGATGGCCGAGCTGCGCCAGCACTTCCGGCCCGAGTTCCTCAACCGGGTCGACGACGTGATTCTCTTCCTCCGTCTCGATCAGGTTCAGATCGAACGGATCGTGGAGCTCCAGCTGAGCCAGTTGAAGCGGCGCCTGGCCAGCCGACG
>JBAQYY010000214.1:0-5322 GCA_049790415.1 Candidatus Dormiibacterota bacterium
GGCCAGGGCTCCACCCCTGGCCACGGCTTCTCTTCGTGGGGGCGACCCGCTATCCGTCCTGGCTGGCCCGGAGGAGAGTCTCGAAAGGAGCGGGACTGTGGCGAGAGCTCACTCCTCTTAATAGAAGGCACCTTCTAAGGGGAGGGCTGGGGTCTCGGCCTGATCAGCCGGGGCGGCACCATGCCCGCGATCAGACGGGATTCCAGGCACGCCTCGGTCAGCAAAGGTAAGTCCCCCTAGGGGCGGGACTGTGGTACGAGGGGCCAGGCCTCACGGGAGGCCTCAGCCGACGTCCACCCGGCGCAACAACCTCGGCTCACTCCGGCGACGCAGGTTCAGTCCGAATGCGTCCACTTCTTAGGCGGCGGGTAAATGTATCTGGCGATGGTGCCCGATATCCAGGCGATCGCAAACCCGCCGAAGACCAGCAGGAAGCGGTCCAGTGCGCTGGGGTTATTTCTGAGCGCCCAAACCCCCAAAACTACCGCCCATACGACCGCTAACGCGATGCTGTACACCCAATAGTTCCGTCTCACGCTATTTCACCTCGCAGTGGGCTCGATCCGATGGCTGCCATGGGTACACGGTACCTCGTTGCTAGCTCGCGGGGGAGCGACGCGATCCCGCGGTGGATGGTTGAGAACGCAAGCAGGGTTAGATCCGGCTGCCCACCGCGGAGTGTCATACGCCCGCACGAAATAGAAGAAGAGTTGACGATTCGAGTACTGGCGTCGGTGCCGTCCGCGAGATTGTCGCGATTCGCGCGCTCCCAAGGGTGTCCGCGTTTGGTGAAAGTCTCTTGAACCACAACTGGGCCTGCGAGTAAGAGAGTTGCTCTAGTGCGGGCAGTAGTAAAGCCCATCCAGTCTCGGGCTTTTGTTACGCGAAAGGGTCCGCCCATCGCTCAGCGTTGACGCCGGTGATAGGCGGAGATGGTTTAGTCGATAGTCGCCCGGTCGGTACCGCTGAGGCTTCCGTGGCTACGCTGTCGCGCTGAGACTGCGGCCCAGGTTAAACGGCCAATGAGAGTGCGTAGAGACTGCTTGATGGTCCCCGGGACTCTGCGTGGCCATGGTCGAGCAGCTACCGTTACTCTGTTCAAGTGCTTAGAGGGATAGGCGCTCACCGGACTCCACTGGCCATCGCCGCCGCACTGTTTTTTGGGGCCGCTTTAGCCTTGTCTTGGAGCGAGGGCGCGGACCACCTTACCTTGCAAATTGTGGCTATGGGCCTCGGTTTAGTGGCGTGCATCTTGGCCGCCCTCGCCGCCGGGATTGGTCGCGGGCACGCTCCCCCTTAGGAGAGCCGCTCCAAGATCATCGCCATTCCCATCCCGCCCCCGACGCACATGGTTTCCAGGCCCAGTGTCTTGTCTCTAGTACGCAGCCCGTTTAGCAAAGTGCAGGTTATCCGGGCGCCGGTCATGCCGAAGGGATGGCCGAGAGCGATCGATCCGCCAAAGGGATTGAGGCGGTCATCAGCGGGGTCTAGACCGATACCGCGGGCGGAGGGAATGACCTGGGCCGCGAAAGCCTCATTGATCTCGACGAATTCCATGTCCTCCAGGCTCAGACCGGTGCGGGCGAAGACCTTCTCGGTCGCTGGAATCGGTCCCAGCCCCATGTACTCGGGTTCGAGAGCCGCCACCGAGGTAGCCACGACCCGGGCTAGTGGAGTGATCCCCAACTCCTGGGCCCGGTTCAGCGACATCACGATCACCGCGGCGGCGCCATCGTTGAGCGGGCAAGCGTTGCCCGCCGTTACTCGGCCCCCCTCTTTGAAGACTGGCTTGAGAGTGGCCAGCACCTCGGCTGTGGTGTTCGGTCGGGGACCGTCGTCCCGGTCGATGATCCGGCCGTCGCCAGCTGTCAGCGGGATGATCTCCCGGTCGAAGAAACCGTCCGCCTGAGATGCAACCGCGCGGTTCTGGCTGCGCGCGGCAAATTTATCCATCTCCTCTCTGCTGATGTTCTCGCGCTCGGCGACGTTCTCGGCAGTCAGGCCCATAGGTAAGTAGAGATCAGGGAATCCTTCGGCATTGCCCGGTAGCAATCGCGGGTTGCGCGCCTCGGCGGGATCGGAGGTTCCCTTGCCGAACCGGCTGACCGCCTCCACCCCGACCGAGGCGAATACGTCGCCCTCGCCGGCCCGAATCGCGTGGGCGGCCATCCTGGTGGTCTGCAGCGAGGAGCTGCAGTAGCGGGTCAAGGTGGTGCCGGGAGCGTTGACGCCAGCCAGAATGCTGATCGCCCGGCCCAGGTTGAACCCGGACTCACCTCCCGGCAATCCACAGCCACAGATGACGTCCTCGACCTGGCTTGGATCCAGTTCGGGGACCTGGGCTAGAACCTGGCTGAGGATGAACGCCCCCAGATCGTCCGGCCGAAAGTCCACCAAGGAACCCTTGCCGGCTCGGCCGATGGGGGAACGGCCGGCGGCCACGATCACGGCTTCAGGCATATAGGGTCTCCTCCGAGTTTGCGATCGGGACAGTCCGGCACCCTCTAGGGCATCCTAGTAAGCCTTCACCCGGGGCGGTCTGCTCGAGGCAATCCGGCTCCCGTCCCGGAGCGCTCCGGCAGATGGCCGCTGATCGGCGGCCAGGCTCCGCGAGATCGGGCCCCTGTGTTACTCTGACGGTGTCCTTCGCCGTTTGTGATGGACCGTTCGCCGCCGCTAACCTCGCGAGCCGGCCGATCGATAAGGCTCGCGAGGAGGGCCGCGCTGCGGCACGGGAGATTGCAGATGCCGATTGGAACAATCAAGTCGATCAACGAGCGTGGATTCGGGTTCTTGGCCGCCGAGGACGGAGTGGAGTACTTCTTCCACCGTTCCAGCGTGGAAGGCGGAGCCTTCGAGTCCCTGACCAGGGGTTCTCAGGTGGAATTCGAGATCGAGGCTAGCACCAGGGGTCCTCGGGCTGGGCGCGTCCGCGCCGCTTGATGGTTGCGCAGGCCGTCGGCAAGCCGCCGGTCCAGCGCCCCTTTCGCCGGCTTCATCCGGACCTGCCCGCTGCTCGTAACTCGCTTTACGACCCCTGGCAGTGCGGGTTCCTGCACGATGGGCGGCGAAAGACCTGCCTCTTTGACGTGAGAGATGCCCAGCGCGCAATGCGCGCGCTGGGTTTTCCTCAGGAACTCTGGACCCCCCTCAGCGAAGCCCGCATCGCTCACGACGAGTTCGCTCGTCACGTTGTCGCGGTGCACGAGGCGCTGTCGGTGCACGCCGACACTGCCGAGGCGCGGCGCCGTTCCATGGTCCCCTCGGCGGTTCGGATCGTCCAGAACTACCTGGGCTGGGCCGACCGGGTTTGCACCCACGGCACCGGGGTGGTCGAGACCGACGACCGGCGCCGACCGATTCCCTGACCCAGGCTTAGCCCAGCTCTGGTCATGTCGGCCGACGAAGGCCGATCAGTAAGTGATCTAAGCCCGAGTCTTCGTGCTTTGATTGCGGGGGACGACAGCTGTGCAGGGAGGCGCACAAAATGGGATACACCAAGGGACTCAGTCACGGACTGGCAATCGGGCTCGCCATCGGAGTCCTGACCGCGCCTCGAGCGGGTCGGGAAACCAGGGCGCAGCTGCAGCGGACTCTGACCAACACCAGGGAGAGGTCGCAGCGGCTCAGTGAGAAGGTCCAGCAGGGCTGGCAAATCGCCCAGCCAGCGATAGACCGGGCCAGCCAGGCGGCTGGTGACGTCGCTCGCGCGGTTCAGCCGGTCGCTCAGGGCGCCACGGATCGTTTCGTGGAACTGGCCGGTCGGAGTGAGAAGGCGGTCCCGCCCGCGGTGCCGGGATTCGACCACTCCAACTGATGGACGACGACCGTACCCCCCAGGAGAGGATCCGAGCTTTCACCGACGCGGTCGACGAGGAGATCCTGACCCCAACTCGCCGCTACGTGCGGGGAGTCCGCCGCGGCATCCTCTTGGGGATCGCTCTGGGCTTGCTCTACGCTCCCCGATCCGGGCGCGAGAGCCGCCAGCAGTTGCAGCGCGCCTGGCGGATGGTGAAACGTCACCTTCCGGATCGGGGTGCGAGCTCCTAGCCGGCCGGCTCAGTCAGTCGGAAAAGCCAGCTCCGGCGACGATCTGGTCCTCGCCACCGTCCAGACTGCTGGAGGCGCCGTCGGGGTAGTCGGCCATGAACGACGTGCCACAGCCGCAGGCATTGCGGGCGTTGGGGTTGGCGAGCCGGAAGCCCCGGCCCCGGTAGCTGTCCTCGAAGTCAAGCACCGAGCCGTCGATCAAGGGCAGGCCGTCCTCCTGGACGACCACCCTGACTCCGTCGAATTCGGTGAGGACGTCGTCTCTCTGGGCTGCCTCCTCGAGATCGAAGAAGAGCTTGAAGCCACGGCAGCCTCCGAGCCGGACGTCGATCCGAAAAACGGTGTCCAGCTTGTCGTCCCGCTCCTGCCATGCCTTGATCTCCTCGATCGCATCGCGAGTGGCCAGAACTCGGGGACTCATGACCCGATTGTAGCTCCGGTCGGAAGTGCGACCCGGCTTCAGTAGCCTTAGGGAGATGGAAGTCGCCCAACTCTGGCGCTACCCGGTCAAGTCGATGGCCGGAGAGCGGATCAGCAGCGCCGAAGTGGGGGAGCGCGGCGTCCCCGGTGATCGCCGCCTGGCGGCATTCGAACTGGCGACCAACCCCCGGGACAGGCAATTGAGCGCTCGCGACGTCCCCGGACTGCTGCGCTTTCGGGCCAGTCTGGGATCCGGCTCGGCCCGAGTGTCCGGTCCCGAGCTGGAGTCGGTCGCCTGGGACGACGCGGAGCTCCGCCGCAGTCTGAGCCTGGTTTGTCGCCGCCAGTTGGAGCTCCGGGCCGTGCCTCAAGGGGCGTTCGACGATTCGCCCATCCTGCTCGTCTATATGGCAACCATGGCGGCCCTCTCGGAGGAGCTCGAGGCCCAGGTCGATCCCCGCCGCTTTCGGGCCAACATCTACCTGACTGGTGCTGGGACCAAGGGTCACGGAGAGGTAGAGCTGGTCGGTCGCGAGCTCCGCTGCGGCGATTCCCTGGTTCTCCATGTGGTTGAGGTCTGTCCCCGCTGCTCGATCACGACCAGAGATCCGGACACCTGGGCCAATTGGCCCCAGCTTCTGCGCCATCTAGTTCAGACCCACGATGAGGTGGTGGGCGTGTACTGCCAGGTCAAGGTACCCGGAGTGATCTCGGAGCGGGATGCCATTGAAGTCGTCTGAGGCCGTCTACTTCCCTCGGGTCGGACTGGTCAGCCAGGATCTGATGGTCCGCTCGCGAGTGGAGGCGAGCTTGCCCTTTCCACTGGTCATGGTGGAGGCCGGCGCCCCCCGC
>JBAQYY010000215.1:0-7436 GCA_049790415.1 Candidatus Dormiibacterota bacterium
CCACCTAAAGCCCGTCCGGGGGCGCTCTGTGGGTGAGATCAAATCCCGGGCTACACACGTAGAGGTCTCGTGAGACGCGCTCTCGGACCCGGGTTCGATTCCCGGCGCCTCCACCAGGGTTGTTGCAAAGCGAGTTGCAAGGTTGGTCCAAAAGGCCAGTTTTGAGGCTCTCGCGTGCGACGGAAGCCGACAAACCAGGCTTTCGGGGGTCGTCTCCGGGGCTAGAGCGCCGCCTTAGAGGGACGAAGGAGCGTCAGATTGGCTGACGCTCGCTTAGAGGGCGCGTTGAACGTGCCCTGGCGGTTGGAGCTCTTTCTCAGGCGGCTGGTGAGATCAATTCCACCGGTGGTGCCGGACCATCCGGTGCCCTGGCGGCGGCAGCCCTCCGCTCCGCGCGGAAGCGGAGCAGCCGCCCGACCATGTCGCCGCTATTGGTCACCGTCGGCGGGCCTACCTTGGCCTTCGCCTTGCCCCAACCCGCGCGCTGCAAGACCCGGAGCCACTCGATGAAGACGGCGGCGCTGGAGCGTAGCTGCTGCCAGGCCATCCCCGGCCGCTTTGGCCGCAGAGCCAAGCAATCCGGCGCTACCAGATATTGGATCCTCAGGTCCCGATGCTTGTGCTCGTAGGACTGATGAGACACCCGCATGGCGGCGTAAGCCTCTTCGGTGCGCCACAAGGGCAAGAGGTCGCACGGTGAGCTGGAGCAAAGAACCGTTTGCTCGCCGCCGCACCGAGGGCTGCCGATTCGGCAGCGGAACCAGAGTCGACCTTGTCCCTCGTCCGCCCCACCTTTGCTCCGGCGCCTCTTCTTGACGACTGCGAAGCGAACGAATTGCGTCTCCCCGCCACAGTGCCGGCACTTCGGGATGCCGTGCTCGTCGAAGAGCGCAGTTGGCATTCTCTTCTTTGGGCTGGCTCCTCCCCTCTGCCGAAAGGGGAAGACGGATCCCACGCCGTGGTCGCTGTTGAACTCAAAGATCTTGCTTAGTGAATAACCGGCGTCGCCTGCAATCAGCAGCGGCGTGTGGCCGCCGAGACTGGTGACAGTCCTCTCGAAAACGCCCTCATACGCGGAATATTCCTGCTGGTCGGCCGGGATCAGCCGGCTGGTCAGTGGAGCATGGGTGAAGTGGTCCACTACCTCGATTTGCAGGAAGCCCAGCCACGCCTTCAGCACCTTGTCACCACGGCTGTAGGCTCGAAGCCCCGCTTCTCTGTCTCTAGTGAACCACCAATGTCCCCCAGAGGTGAAGCGTCTCCCGCCGCGATCGTGATCTATCACGCTCTCGCCAACCGGAATCGTCCGCAGACCATCAACCGAGATCGCCTTCTCGATGTCGTCAGATGGAGCGGCCGCGATCGCCTGCCGGGTCGCCTTGGCAGTAGCGGTGCCAACCCGCATCAGACGCGGATTGCGACGCCCGTTCAGCGCCGTCGGACAAGTGTCGAATGCGGTGCAGTCGTGCTGCGGCGCCGCGTGCGTTTCGGCTTCGCTGGCATCAATGTGCAGCCACGCCCCAACCCGTTCGTCCTTGTTTCTCGCCATCTGAATCAGCGTTGCGGCGGCCTGCTCGAATGCCGCCTCGCCAGCTTCCATCTCGGTGAAGCGCAGGTGCGCCAGCCGATAGGAGGGAGGGGTGGTGAAGCCGCAGGCACGCCAGAAGTCCATGTCCTCGCAAACTCGCTGAAACCAAGGCTCGATGTCAGGGAAGCGGGAGATGACGAACGAGAGGTAGACCAAAACCCAATCGCCACTCATTCGGTCCGGACCCCACTTGTAGGTGCGCTCGAATGCCTGCTGCAGTGCCCGGTGGATCTTGGGCATGCCTTTGACCATCGCGACCACAGTGCGTGGCGAAGCAAGTGTTGGATCGTCCGAATAACGTGTCAGCTCCGGCAGGTGCGAGGGCACGGTCTTCCGAGTGAGCGAGCTCTTCATTCGATGCCGGCCTCGCGGCAGAGGTCATGAAATCGACCGTGTCGAGCCACCGCAGATGGCCAGATCAGGTCTGGGTCTTTGCGGCAGGCGGTGAGGTAGTGCCGCTGACGGGGCAGATGCCCAGGTGGCAAGTGTCGTTCCCCATAGCGCTGGAGCGAGGCGAGGACTACTTCGCGGGAGTGCACAAACGCACTCCGGTGGTGCCTCACCAAAGGGACCGGCAGGGGCGGTGAGAGCCTAGCTGGAGTCGCGTTTTCAGGAGTGGCTACGCCGCGATCATGGCGGCGCACGCGAACCACGTCCACGACCGCCGCCCATCCATTGAGCCGCGGTGTGGGTATATCCAGCCGGGCGCACCATTCGAGAAAGTACCAGCTGGTAGGTAGAACGCGCCTCCGTGAACTGAGGGTGGCCAAGGCGGCTCTCCGGTCCCCCGACCCCCCGCGACGGCGGATCCGACGCGGCCAGGGTTGGTCTACGCTCAACCATCCCGTTGCCGCTCTTCGGCCGGGACGGACCGACCTGAGTTTAAGGGACCGTCGAGTTTGATCTTGACGTGGGAAGTGATGGGAAGTATAGTGCGAAATCATGTCTGCCGCAATTCTTGCGCCCGTCAACGCCCCCTTCGGAGATCCGGTTCCTTCCGTTCACCTCGCTGAAGCCCCACTCGGTCTCGTCGTCGTTCAGGCCCGCTTCCCGACCGTGATGACGCTCGATCTCGACACCGGACGGGAGCTGGTCGCGAAGTTTCAGGAGAGCATCCGTCGCGACTACCCGCTTATGAGCGAGGCGCGCGAACTCGGAATCGCTCTTTCCGGCCCGGGATTCGAGCCCACTACCACGAGTGGACTGATCTTCCGCTTTGCCAGTCCCGATCATGCGTGGCAGGTATCCCTTTCACGGTCCTTCGTCGCACTTCACACGAACACCTACACCGAGCGGGCCGACCTCCTCAGTAGACTTCAGAAAGTACTCGCTGCTCTGTCGGCCGCGATTCAGCCCGGCCTTTGCGAGCGACTCGGGGTGCGCTACTCCGCTCGACTGACGGATCCCGTGATCCTTGCCCGTCTTCCGGAGCTGATCCGACCCGAGATCCTCGCTACGGACGCGGTGCCTGGAATTCTGGAAAGTGGGGTCCGGCGGGTCCACTTGACCACTGATGCGATGTACGAGTTGCCGGATTCGTCACTCCGAGCTCGCTGGGGCATCCTTCCGCCTGGGTCGACGATTGACCCGAACCTTGCCCCAGCCTCCGGGGAGTCGTTTTTTATCGATATCGACGTCTTATCGGCCACCGTAGATGATTTTGATCCGCTCGCTCTGATCGAACGGATTCGAGCGTTCTCTGACCATCAATATCGCTACTTTCGCTGGATGGTTACTCCTGAGTTCTTACAAGCTCACGGAGCACATCAGTGACCTCCGGAGACTACTTGAACGAAATCTCCGCTGTCGGGGCGATGAATTGGAACTACTTCCCAGCACGTCTGGTTTATTTCTCGGCCGTTCCGACCAGTGCCAGCCTAGGCTTCGTACCGGGTCCACACTTTCGTCGTCCGGAAGTAACGTCCGACTTTATCGACGGGTCGATCGCCCTGACGATTTGCTCAGCGCTCAGCTCCGTCGTCTCTTCCTTGCAGCGGCAATTCGATCAGATGCAGCCTCTGCTGACACTTGGGACGGACTTAGCTCCATTCGGTTCGATGCGCGCAATCACGCGGACCGAAGTCAGGCCAGACCAACGCGCGCGGGAAGTCGTCGAGCTGCGCTCCCAAATCGAGCAATCGAGCGGGCTCTCGCGCCAAGAGATCGCGCGCCTTCTAGGCGTGAACCGGAGGAGCCTGAGTGGCTGGGCAAGCGGCGAGACCCCCCCCAGTGAGAGGAATCTCGCTCGGCTGCAGAGTCTTGCTACAGTGGCCGACCGGCTTGCTGGAAGGGGGATCTATGATCTCACTGCGGCACTAGCTGACGCCGCGACGGTTTCGTCCTTCACCGCTGCGGTACGCGCCGGCGAGATCACGCGCGCCGTCACCGCAATAACCGGGCTAACTGCGACTGCGGATGCTTCCGAGTCAACGCCCGAACTGACTTCGACGCAGTGGGCTGCACTGCGTCGGCTCTTGGAGAAGGCCGAAGACGGAACTGAGGAGCAGGAAGCCGGTGACGATTCCGCGCTGGTACAGCCACTGTCCCGTGTGCCGCTTGAGGCCAAGGACTACGCGACCCCGCGACGCCCTCGCCTGGGCGCGAGAGGCGGATGAGCGACGTAGCCGCGCCCCCGACCCCCTCGGTCGGTCTGGGGTTCGGCGACGTCTGTGCCGGAAAGTTCCTAGCTGATGTCAGAGCGAATAGCGAAACGATCCCTGTATTCACGGTGCCCGATGCCGGTCACATTTTCTCCTTCCCCGTCTACCGTCAGAGCTCGCGGGAAACCAATCGCCTGGTAGTTACCGCGGGCCAGCGCCAGACGCGAGCTGTTGTTGTTTCAGACTCCTGCTCCGTCGAGACGGCGCTCGGTCGGGGTGCACGGAAGGCTAGGGGACGCATTTGGTTTGCTCCCATCCGCAAGTTGTCCAAGCCAGGAGAGCTGAAGGAGATCGAAGATACACCAGACGCCTACGGTCGGCTCCTCTTGCGAGCTGACGCCGATTCGGAGCACCGCTGGGTCGTCGAGCTACAGAATGCCTTCCCCGTAGAAGCGAGTTCAGTGCGTCAAGCTGTCGAACTGGCCGACCAGCACTTCGTCCTGTACACAATCGAGCCAGACGAGGCCGATAACCTGCGTGCGCGGTGGGCCGCGGTCGGCGTACGATGCGGACCTCTTGTAGCCCGAGACAACACGGAGCACCTCCTTGACGCGCTGGAGGCCCATGGCGTTCCATCTGCACAAGCCATGCGGGTAGCGACGGCACTCGTTGGCGTGGCAGCAGCTGGCTGGGTGTTGGAGGGCAGCAGCCTAGAGGCCGCCGGAGACCTGCGTAAAGGCGCCTCGACTGATCGCGTTATTGCCGCGGTTGATGGAATGTTGGCTGAACTGGGAGTCCTTGGTGAGCGGGTCCGGGATGCCTTGGAATCGATTTCAGCCGCCAAATCCCAGTTCGCGACTCCAGAATCCTAGAGTGTCCCCGCTGACTAGAATCGAGGGATGAGCTTCAATGCTCCCGACGTAGTCAGCTTTCGGTACCGTATCGAGAGTCTCCCTGCAAGCATTGAGTTGCACGACATTCAATGCCCTGCATTTCTCCTAGACAGAGAAGGGCCACTCGCCGTCTACTACGCGCCACTCAGCGGTGCTGTGAACCCCAAGGCCCGGGTGATGTTGGTCGGATTGACTCCAGGGTGGACTCAAACGCAGATAGCTTTTGAGGCGTGCCGCCAAGTGCTCCGTCGTGGTGGTTCGGAGGAAGAAGCTCTTGCGGCGGCGAAGGGACAAGCCTCCTTTGCTGGCATGCGGGCTCGACTCTGTCGTTGGCTGGACAGCCTTGGGGTAGAGAAGTGGCTCGGCATAAGTTCAACTGAGGAGTTGTTCGACACCCAGCGAGACCTGGTGCAGACCACCAGCCTGATTCGATATCCCGTCTTTGTTGGAGAGGACGGCCGCAACTACCGTGGTTCCCGGCCGCGCCCGATGGAGAGCTCTCTGCTCTCGTCGATCATAGAGTCAGTATTCGTTCCCCTGTTAGCAGAACTGCCCGACGCGCTGGTGGTGCCCATGGGCGTTGCCGTGTCAGGTGCCCTCCGGGAGCTTGGAGTCGACCCAGTCCGCTGCCTCTACGGCTTCCCCCATCCGTCAGGAGCCAACGGCCACGGGCCTCGCCAATTCGAGCAAGAACGAGCCCAGATGCAGGTAGTTGTTGCAGGACTACCGGCGCTGTAGCCCGTTCCCAGAAAGGCCGCGAGCCTGGTTCCCTGCTACTATCCCGGCAGGTCCAGAGTGGACAGCGCTAAGCCTCCCGGCTAGCTGTCCCGGCAACCTCGCCCCGTGCAAGGTGCCTCCTGGAGAAGACCTGGCCCGGCTGCGTTTGGCAGCGGGCAAGAACGGGTCGCCCGGCGGTTGCTGGGAGCCCTCGTAGAGGAGGGGCGCAAGTGTCGACTGACACCGGCGAAATTCATCGTCGTCTGTACTTATGTGCTGTGTGCTCGCTGCGCTTTGTTAGCGCTCCCGGACTCTGGTGCTTAGAGTGTTGGCACCCGGCTGCGGCCTCGACCCTGGCGCGCTATGATGCGGTGCCCCGCAAATTCAGGAACTGGGGCTGGATGCGGGGCCGACAAGAGGCCGCGAAGCGCATGCGAGCCAAGCTGGGGGAGATCGAGGCATGAGTGGAGGAGAGGATCTGGCTCATCCCGAGTTAGCAGTAGGCGCGGCTCGTCACTACCTGGCTCACCTGGAGGTCTACGAAGCCAACACTGAGTCTGAGGCGACCAGGCAAGCGCTGCGTGAGCTCATTGAGACAACTGAGGCTGCGATCCGGCTTGGGCCTGAGATGACCCCCCACGACTTTAAGTTCACTCTCTCGTCCCTCGAACCCGTGGCTCTTGCCGATCGCGGCCGTTTCATAGATCAGTTTCAGCTCGGTCTTGGCCGAGATGATGCCCGAATTGTCGCGATGGGCACTGAAGTGGCGGGAGATGCGGCAAACCCTCGGGGCCTGGCCTACGACTGCCTACAGACCGCCCTGATCCTGGCTGACTCTCCGCAGGCCCTGGTCGAGACGCTTCTGGCCGAGCCGAAACGTTGGGACGAATTCAGCGCCAGGAGAATTGGGACCAACGCCTGGCGGCCGCCTCACATCTACTTCAATGACTTCGAACAAGTCCAGCGCAGGCGTGGCACCCACACCTGGACGGGTCTGGCCAGAGTCATAGCTCCCATCGGGGTGGAGCCAATGGCACTGTTAGCAGTAGACGCTCAACCCAGCCTTGGTGACCTCGCCTACCTCATCGAAAGATCTGGATATCCAGCTCGTAAGGCGATAGAAGGGCGGCAACCAGAGCCAGAACGATCACTTTGGCTGGAACAGGAGGTGATCCCGACGCTTCGGGAGACCGCCGCTGTCCTGATCACCTACGGCTACGGGCGGAACCTCAAGCAGTGGCTGCCCGGCGACCAGCGCCTCTTCGAGGCTTTCCTGAGGCGCCCAGTCCAGGTTCATTCGGAGCCTGTCCCAGGGGGGTGGCTCTGGCACGATTCAGCCGACGGCCGCCTGGTCGTTTACATGGATGCCCCGTCAGGCAGTGTCAGCCACGCCTACCTCGATGGTGTC
Organism: Candidatus Dormiibacterota bacterium; assembly: GCA_049790415.1. Classification (GTDB taxonomy): domain Bacteria; phylum Chloroflexota; class Dormibacteria; order Aeolococcales; family Bog-877; genus Bog-877. The sequence continues at coordinate 7,207 of JBAQYY010000215.1, forward strand.
AGAGGACTCGTTCAGGGCTTCCTCTCGGCGACCTGAGCCGAGGTCCCGGCTCCGGCGGGGATGCCTCAAAACCCTCATTTGCCGTTCTGGGAGGCGCTGGCTTGATCTCAGCCTGAGATCAGCCCCAGCCGTGTACAGCTTGACGCTCTCGGCGTGTACAAGCCTCGCCAGCAGGGTGGGCTCGAGCCAGTCGCCTGAAGTCGGCGGAGGTGCTAAGCAGAACCTTGCAA
>JBAQYY010000216.1:0-1768 GCA_049790415.1 Candidatus Dormiibacterota bacterium
GGCCTGGCGGCGCCGCTGAGCCTCCAGGCGGCGTCGGCGGGCCTGCTGCAGCTGTTCCTCGGCGGCTTCCCGGGGATCACGCTGGATCAGGGCGGCTCCGCCGACCACGGTGGTGGCGGCGAGCAGAGCAATGACCAAAACGGCGACGCCGCTGCCCATCACCAACTGGTGTCCAACTTGGGCCAGGCTGGGCCGGACCGCAGCTGTGGGGAGCAGGGCGCCCCGGCTGGCTACTCCCGCACCCACCAGAACTCCAAGGACAGCCAAGGACGCCCCGGCGGCGACTCCGATAATCGCCCAACTTCTCGGCTCCCGGGCTCCCCTCTCGTCCTCGGCCACCACCTGAGCTCGGGCCGAGGGCGCTAACAAGATGACCTCCGCCAGCGCTCCCAGCAGCAGAGCCCCGAGCGCTGGCAGGGGCGCCGAGGCGAGTAGGAAGGCGACGGCGAGGGCCAGGGAGAGCAAGCCCAGAGCCAGGACCTGCCAAGAGCGCTCCCGACGGATGAGCAGACCCAGGGCAGAGCCCAAGGCCACCCCCAGACAGGCGGCTACGGCGATCACGTGGACGCGTCCGATCTGGGCTCAAGCAAGGAGTTGGCCCGAACCTGGAGAGAAGCGCGCCGGGTCCGTTCAGCCACGGCCGGTCATTTTATGGGAGCGCGATCACGCTCCCATCGGTGGAGCGAATTCAGCTGTCCCGCAGCGTCAGCTGATCGGCGAAGCGCTCCAAGCGAGCGCGGGGCTTGGGAGCCAGGGGAGCCAGACAGCTGACCGCCTCCACACTCCAGCGATCAGCCAGGCTGCGGGCGGTGGCCAGGGCACCGCTCTCCCGGACCAGGGTCACCACCTGGTCGGAGAGCGTCAGGGTCTCCTCGCGGTCGGCCGAACTCATGGCGTCGAGACGCTCTCGGACCGCCTTGCGTTGGGGACCGCGGAGGGCGCAGAGAACGGGCAGCCCGCAGATGCCCTGGAGCAGATCGGTGCCCCGGGGCTTGCCGGTCCGCTCCGGCTCGCTGAAGTCGAGACAGTCATCGATTCCCTGGAAGGCGAGGCCCAACTTCCGGGCGAATCGGGTGACCGCCTCGCGCTGCTCGCGGGGGGCCTGGCTGATCCGGGCCCCGGTGATGGCACACGCAGCCAGCAGGGCTCCCGTCTTACCCTGGGCGACCTGGATGTAAGGGGCCAGCTCTCCCGACCAGACCGAGCGCCGGTCGAGCTCCCGAAGCTGGCCATCGGCGATCTCGACCAGCGCGTTGGACACGCTCCGGGCGATCTTGAGGTCGCCCAATCGGGCAACCAGCGCGGCCGACCGGCCCAAGTAGTGGTCACCCACCCCGAGTGCCACCAGGGCTCCGGCCAGGGCGGCCACCGTGGGTGCCCCCCGGCGAGACGCCGCGCCGTCGACAACATCGTCATGGCACAAGGTGGCGGCGTGGAGTAGCTCCATGGCTGCGGCGCAGCGCAAGGCGGCGTCGGGCTGATAGACCGGCCCGAGTTCGCAAGCGAGTAGGACCAAGCGGGCCCGAATCCGCTTGCCCCCAGCACTTTGCATGCTCGCCATGGGCGCCGCCACCAGGGCGGGGTCGGCGGCCAGGATGCGACCCAATTCGTGTTCGATCGGATCCTCAGCGCCTAAGAGTTGAGCCAGGTCCCCCAGTTCGGGCAAGGAGGCCGACTGGTAGGCGGTCCCGGCCAAGCGACGTCCCATCCGCCACCAGGTGGCCTGGCGGGCGCCTGGAGTGCGGGCCGCGCTGGCTCCTGCCAGGCC
>JBAQYY010000217.1:0-3933 GCA_049790415.1 Candidatus Dormiibacterota bacterium
TCCCGGACCGGACTAGGGCAACCGCCCGGCGGCGGAACTCCGCTGCATACACCTTGGGCATCGCCATCTCCCTTTCTGAATGGCTCGATTCTCACAAACCGAGTCCAGAAAGAGGGGTCCATATCACTCGATTAGTTCACGGGGGTTCGGTCACCCCCGGCATCGTCACCTGGCGGGAGGTACTGCCACGCATCCAAAACTCTCCAGCACCCTCGCCGCACCGCCCCCCCCTCAGACTATCAGCCAGTCACTTCGCCCTGCTATCGAATTTCAACAGCCTGCTGGGGATCATCGTCGAGGACGTGCCTAAGATCAGACGGCAACTCCTCCACCTCAATTGGGCGATCGTGGGAGGGGCCTACGAGCTGGTCTGGGAGGACCGGCGGGTCAGATTCGCCGAGGAGTACACCAGGCAAGTGCTCAACGCCGTGGCCGAGATGCTGAAGGTGCCCGGCGGAAAGGTCAAGGTCTAGCGAATTCCGGATCCCAATCCGAGAGTGATCGTCAGTTGTTGCGTTGCCTAGAGCCTACGGAGCACCGAGGGAGATTCTCCGCCTATGATGGGGGTCGGCTTCCGCTACGAGTTCGATGCGAGGACTGTCCTGCACTGTTAGTGCGGCAACCTCCGTGCTTTCTAATTGGCGAAGGAGGGCCGCTACCGAGTTGCGGCAAACCTCGATCGTCAGCGATCTGCCGCTCCCGAAATGCGCCGCCGTGGAATCCTCCGTCACTTGTATCCGGTAACTCTCAGACAACTCTCTGAAAAGCAATCCAACGGCCGCCTCATGAGGGGTGCCACCATCAAAGGATGCTAGGATTTGAGCTAATTCCGTTTGACTAGCTGCCACCGAAACCGACTCACCCCCACCCCGGGTCACCCGCACCGCAACGTCAAACCCGACCCACGCAGCCTCCTACCGGCACGACCGGGTCACTCGTTCTCATTGAGGGGCTGGCCAAAGTAGTTAACAGCATTCAACACGTTGACAACGTACGGATCGTCGTTATAGACGTCGTACGTGTCCCAGGCTATGAGGGACTGTGAGCCAGCCGGCTCGTAGTACGCGTGGACCGTGTAACCTGCGTTGTCGTTGACGTAATCAGTGGTTGATCCGGTGACAACTGCCGGCGACAGGTTCGTCCTCGACCCCGAGCCCTCGCCGTACGGGAAGATAGCCTGCAGGTAGTACTTGCTGGACGAGTAATCGTAGACTGTCGCGTCTGGTTCCGAGGTCTGCGCGTTGGTGACCCTGAATGAAACATTGTCATTGCTCGGAAGGCGAGTGGGAAAGAAGGTTATGGTTCCGCCATACTCATAAAACGGAACGGGGTAGTCATAGCCGGCGAGCCCGATGCCCATGCCCGTGCCCAACGTTGTCGAACTGTTCGAAATTGCTGCGGCGATAGTAACCGACGTGTCGTCGGCTACAGACCATTGCGCTGGAATTAGCCCTGTGATACTTGTGCCCCAAGTGGTCCCAGTTCCTGAGACGCACTTCGTCGTATATGGGTCAACGGCCCCCGCGCTCACCGGGGAGCTACTCGCGGTGGCAACGTTTACCGAAGTGTACGGTACCCAGGCGTCAAGGAATCCGTAATCAGACGGAACATTGACGAGAAAAGTCGCGGGTAACGGTTGTGAAGAGTCCGGTCTAGGACCGACGGTACGGGTAAGGTCCGTGCAAGCGTCAGACGGAGACGCCATGTTACAGGTGACGTAGTATCCCCCGCCCGGGGCCGGAGTTGGCGAGAGGAAAGGTCCAGGCGCGGCTGGAAGCGCTGGATCAACGGAGGCTGAGTTGGAGGCCGCCATAGCTGTGCTTGCCGTCACCGCTAACGCGACGCAACTGGAGATGACTGTTAAGATGCCCACGCCCGATACTAAAATTGGGTGCCTCACACCTACACTCCGTGGAGTCTTCCGAACGGATCTACTCAGGGTGGACGCGCAAACTGAGTCCGAGCCCCGATTTCGGCGGTATAGCACAGCATCGACAAGCTGTCAAGCTTCCGGCCGATCGGTGTTGTAGTTCAGCGAATCTGACACCAGCTAACTGTTCAGCGACTCTGTCACCCCATGAGAGAAGAGTGGGTGACCTTGAGCGCAGCTGAGCAGAGGCGGGTGCTGGTCCTGAACCATCTGGAGAAGGGGGCGGTGACCGTGGCGGAAGCGGCTCAGTTGGTTGGTGTGTCGGTGCGGCAGTTGAAGCGGCTCCGGGCGGAGTACCGGCGAGCAGGGGCCAGCGCCCTGGCACACGGGAACCGGGGCCGGAGGCCGGCGAACGCGGTGGAGATGGAAGTGGCCCGGCAGGTGGTAGATCTGGCCCAGACCACCTTCCAGGGCTTCAACCAGCAGCACCTGACCGAGATGCTGGCGGAGCGGGAGGAGATTCACCTCTCCCGGCCCACGGTTCACCGGATCCTGAAGGCGGCCGGGGTCCTGGCGCCTCGGAAACGACGGCCGGCGCGGGTCCACCACCGGCGGGACCGGATGGCCAAGGAGGGGTGCCTCTTGCAGGTGGACGGGAGCCGGCACGACTGGCTGGAGGGAAGAGGCCCCTACCTGACCCTGGTGGGGGCGATCGACGACGCCACTGGGTTGGTGGACGGGGCCACCTTCCGGGAGCAGGAGGACGCCCAGGGGTACTTCCAGGTGCTGCGCCAGGTGGTGATTACCAAAGGGGTGCCGCTGGCGCTCTACTCGGACCGACATGGGATCTTTGTGAAGACCAGAAAGCAGGAGCCCAGCCTGGAAGAGCAGCTCTCTGGGCGGCGCCAGCTGACCCAGATGGGCCGGCTCCTGGGGGAGCTCCAGGTGGAGCTGATCCTGGCTCGCTCGCCCCAGGCCAAGGGCCGGATCGAGCGACTCTGGGGCACCTTCCAGGACCGGCTCGTGAGCGAGCTTCGGCTGCAGGGCGTGGCCACCCTGGAGGAGGCCAACCGAGTCCTGGCCCAGCACCTGGTCCGCCACAACCGCCAGTTCGCCGTGACCGCCCAGGATCCCGAGCCGGCCTGGCGGGAGCGGCCCCGGCAGCTGGACCAGCTCTTCTGCTTCAAGTTCCACCGGGTGGTGGCCCTGGACCACACCGTGCGGTTTGCGGGGCAGGTGATTGACATCCCCCGGCCCGGGCCCAGCAGCCTGGCCCGGGCCCGGGTAGAGATTCAGCAGCGCTTCGACGGCACTCTGCGTGTCTTCCACCAGGGCCGCTGCCTGGCCACCACGCCGTCCCATGCACTCGCCGGACCGCTCCGGCTGGGCAACTTCACCAGCCCCGAACTACCCCTGCCCGTCCACAAGCCCACCCGCCAGCGCACCCGACGCACCACCCAATGGAAACCGGCCGCCAACCATCCCTGGCGAGGCATCATGAGCCAGACCGGATGACAAAGTCCCTGAACAGTTGCGGGGACATAATCCCTGAACCGTTACAGCTTCCGGCCGATCGGGTAGTGGGTCAGTTTGAACTTTGAAATTGACCCACGGGCTGGCTTCTACCTCGTCGAGGTCTTGGTCAACAGACTGGTGGCGCACGAAGTCGAGGGGATGCTGCTAGGAGCAGCAGCGGGCGTGGGCGGCGGAGCCCAGACGAAGAACCCGTGGGTCGTGCTCGGGGCGGCGGTCGCCGGAGGTGTTGCGGGCAACCTTGCGGGAGGTGCTGTGAAGACAGAGCTTCCATATCTGATCGGCGTAAGAGACGAGTACGGTCGGTGGTGGCTCCAGCAGCCGCCCGCGGCTGGAGCTCAACCGGCACCATCTAGCAGGTAGGGGTCTGCGAGCGCACAAGAACCGCTAAGAAGTGGGTACGATAGGAGGGGGAACAACCGTTCGGAATCAACTGAGGACACCCAAGTGGGAACAAGCGAGAAGGACGCATCGAAGGCGGGCAGGTTACTGCAAGACCCAAAGACACCAAAGTCGGTCAAGAGTGTGGC
>JBAQYY010000218.1:0-1844 GCA_049790415.1 Candidatus Dormiibacterota bacterium
AAGCCGTCTCAAGATCTGCGACGCCAACGCCTCTCCCCCCTCCTTCGAAGTGGCTGAGACCGCGCCTCCGCTACCTGGCGCGGCAGCGAGTGCCAGCCCCAGCCCGGCCTCCCCCCCGCTAACCCAGATGTTTCTTTCCGACCCGGCGCTCCAGCCGCCGGAGTTGCTGGTCAGCAAGGCGGCTCCCGAGCCCGCCGAGGGGGACATCTTTCTATCTCCGGACCCGGCCGCCGGCCATCTCGGTCAGGCGGGGCCGATGATCGTCAATGGTCAGGGACAGCTGATCTGGTTCGATCCCGTGCCTCAGGGCGAGCTGGCCACCGACCTGCGCCCGCAGATCTACCGGGGGAAGCGGGTGCTGACCTTCTTCGAGGGCGACCTGATCGACGGCCATGGTGTTGGGCACTTCGTGATCATGAACAACCACTACCGGGTGATCCGGACCCTGGCTGCCGCCGAGGGCTACAGCACCGACCTGCACGAGCTTCTGCTCGGCGCAGGGGGCAGCGCCTGGCTGGCGGCCTACCAGCCGGAGGGATGGAATCTCAGCTCGGTGGGCGGTCCGGCTGACGGCGCGGTCTACGACTGCGTGGTGCAGGAACTGGACCTCAAGACGGGCAACGTTCTCTTCGAGTGGCACAGCCTCGACCACGTGAAGCTCAGTGACTCCTACATTCCCTACGCCAGCTCGTCGACGACTCCCTGGGACTACTTTCACCTCAACTCCATCGATCCCCTCAGCGACGGCACCATCTTGATTTCGGCCCGCAACACTGAGGGGGTGTACCTAATCGACCAAGCCAGCGGGCGGGTGATCTGGACCTTGGGCGGCAAGAGCAGCAGCTTCGCCATGGGCCCCGGCGCCGCCTTTGCCCTCCAACACGATGCCGAGCTGCACGGCCAGTCCACCCTCACCCTCTTCGACGACGAGGACGACACCGCCGATGGGCCACCGGCCCGAGCCCTGGAGCTGCATTTGAACCTGCGCCGGCACACCGCCTCTTTGGTCTGGGCCCGGCAGATCCCGGGATTCCTCCTGGTCCTCAACCAGGGCAACGTGCAACTGCTGGCCGACGGCGACGTCGTGGCGGGCTGGGGGGCCGGGACCTACACGACCGAATACAGCAAGGGCGGAAAGCTTCTCTTCAAGGCTCACTTTGCCGGCCTCACCAACAGCTATCGCGCCTACCGGGATCCCTGGTCCGCCCAACCCGCGGCGCCACCCACCCTGGCGGTTGGCTCCAGCTCGGGGGGCACTCTCCGGGTGTATGCAAGCTGGAACGGCAGCACTGACGTGAGCCGATGGCGGGTCGTGGGCGGTGCTTCCCGAACTCACTTCACTACCGTAGGCTCGGAATCCCAGGCTGGCTTTCAGACCACCATTCCGGTGACCGGGAATCCAGCCCTGGTCAAGGTGGAGGCTTTGAGCAAAGCGGGCCGGGTCCTGGCCAGCTCGAAGGTGGTCGCAACCGGATGAGCGGCCGCGGCCGAGCCCCAGGTCAGCCGCCTAGAGCTTGACCCGGGCGACCGCCTCAGCCCAGGGGGACTGGTCGTTGCGGGTGGCGTCTGGGTTGGTGCCTCGCAGCCGCGCCAGCTCGGCCACCAAGCGCTGCAGGGGCACGATCGCCACCAGGGCCCGGATCAGGTAGTCAACCTCGGCGAAGGGCAGATCGGTATCGCCACTGCCACAGGTGACGACCTCCAATCCCAGCTCCTGAAGCAGCCGGCGCACCTCCCTGAACCTACCCCCGTCGTCCCTACCCGGGGTGATCAGCAGAGCGGCCGAGCGGGGCTCGAAGACAGCCGGGGTGCCATGCAGCGAGAACTCCTGGGACATGCCCTCG
>JBAQYY010000219.1:0-3179 GCA_049790415.1 Candidatus Dormiibacterota bacterium
TTGCCAGCAGCGAGCGCAGGTCGTCGGCGTGCTCCTCCTCGTCGGCGAGCAGGCCCTCGATCACCCGGCGGGTGGTCGGGTCACCGTCGCCCAGCCAGCGGACGATCTCCTGGTAGCTGGAGATGGCAATTCGTTCTGCCACTAGGTCCTCTTTGATCATGTCCACCAGAGACGTGCCCTGTTTGTACTGGGTATGGGCCCGCTTCCCCAGTACATCGGGGTTGAAGTCGGGTTCGCCGCCCAGCTGGACGATGCGGGTGGCGGCCCGATCGGCGTGATCGCGCTCCTCATTGGAGTACTCCAGGAAGGTCGCCTTGACCGAGTCGCCGTCGATTCCTTCCGCCATGTAGTAGTGGCGCAGATAGCGGAGCACGCAGACCAGCTCAGTGGCCAACACATCGTTGAGCACCTTGATCACACGCTCCTTGTCTGCTCCGTAGGACGAGGTGATTGGTCCCTCGTCGATGTGCTCGCGTGCCTGCTTGCGGACGGTCTCGATCCGCATGACGAAGTCGCTCTTCATATTCAGACCTCCAGTGGTGCTGATGACGTCTCCCGATAGCGCCAAGTCGGCGCCATGCCCACGCCTCTCAATCGCGTCTTCCACTTTATGTGAAGTGGACTGGATCTGCGGTGTGCACTTGGGTTGATGGCGGTGTCCTCCTGCCCCGCCGCGCCCAGCCTAGGACTAGCCTCTGGGCTGAGCCCTCGACGGCCTCTCCGGTGCGGGAGCATGCGTGGCCCGGCGGAGGGGACGGCCGGTAGCCGGGTCTGGCCTCAGCGAGAGGGCCAGAGTCGGGCAGAACGAGACCGCTCGCTGGGCGTGCTGGCGCAGCCGCGGCGCGACTGCCACGACATCGATGATCGGGTATCCCCACTCATCAAGCTGCACCATTTCGGGGACCAGCTCGGCACAGAGGCCATGCCCGGCGCAGGCGGTCGGGTCGATCCGCAGGTACTCGGGCTTCATGCCTGCAGGCACCTTCCTTGGCGGTGGGATGAGAGCTCATCGGCGAAGGTCTCGAGCACGCTGCGCGCCAGTCGCACCGCGCCGTCAGGGTGGTGGCAGGCACCCCTTCCCTGGACGTCGTCGCACCACTTGAGAAGGCGCTCGGCCAGCAGCGGGGAGGCGGCGCTGGGAGCAGCCAGTTGCTCCAAGGCGCCGGCGATGGCGGGGAGTCCCATCACGCAAGGTCCGCACTGGTCTGAACTCTGGCCAGCCAGCCAGCGCACGAGCTTGGCGCCCTCCCGGAGACCGCAGCGGTCTGGGGAGAGGACCGCGACCACGCCCGCTCCCGGGGCGGCGCCAATGGTGGCCAGATCAGCTCGAGAGTAGCCGACCTCCGTCGCAGACTGCGAGGCGACCCAAGTGCCGAAGTACCCGCCGATGAGCACCGCCCGTGCCCGACGATCCCATCGGGCTCCCTCCAGCAGGTCGCGGAGCGGCGTCCCCACGGATACCTCGTAGACCCCGGGCTGGGAGACGGCGCCACTGATCGTTACCAGGGTTGTACCGGGGTCGGCCTCCAGGCCAATTGAGCGAAACCAAACGGCGCCGAAGCGAGCAATCAGAGCCAGGTTGGCCAAGGTCTCGACGTTCTGGACTAGCGTGGGCCGCCCCGCCACTCCCCGTTGGGAGGGACGGGGTGGCACTGGCCTCGGCTTGGCGACACCACCCGATGCCCAGGAGGTGAGCGAGGTTTCTTGTCCGGCGACGAAACCTCCGGGGGTCACGACCAACTCGACCTCCATGTCGTCTGAAAAGCGGGCGCGTCGTTCTCTGACCGCATCCCCGATGGCCCCTGCGGCGGCGCCGCGTCCGGGCAGAGCCAGCAGCAACCGCTCGGCGCCCACGAGCCGACCGGCCAGATGGAGCCCGTCCAGCACCAGATGAGGACGGCGGCTGAGCAGACTTTGGTCCTTGGCGCTGGCCGGTTCGCTCTCGACTCCGTTGGCGACCACTACCGCGCTCGGTCGTCCCGACTGGGCAATCACCGCGGAGATCTTGTCGGCGGTCGGGAACCCGGCTCCGCCCCGTCCCCGGAGCCCGGCTGCGCCAACCTCATCAAGTAGCGATGGGAGGACCGCCGGAAGGGCGCCCAGTCTGTGAAGGTGCTCTGCGAGCCCTTCTGGGCCAGTGCCGTCGGGACCGGCCAGCAGCCGCAATGCCCCCACCATTCCGGCGCTTGCCGGGGGCGAAGCTGTCTCCTGGGAAGGGGACAAGCGGCTCACTGGAACTCGCCTCCGGTGGTGAGGGCACCGGCTGCGCTGGCGTGGCTCGAGCTGAGCAGCGAGGTGGGGGTGCCTGCGGAACGGGCCCAGCCACTCCGGAGAGGACCGACCGCGACCCAGAGCAAGACCGCGAGCGGGAAGGCCACCACGAGGAACGCTACCGCGACCTTGATCTGCACCGATCTGAGTTCGGCCCGGCGCAGCCGCCAGAGCACCGCCACCATGACCACCGCCAGGCAGAGGATCTCGATCGCCAAGACCCAGGCCACCCTGGTGTCGGTCCCGGTCCCCAAGGAGTGCAGCAATGCTACCGGCCAGGAGAGATAAGCGAGCCAATGAACAGCTCTCCACGCCCGGTAGCCGAGTCGGGCTCGGAGAAGGCTGGTGATGATGACGGCGACGACCAGATCGGTGCTGAGCGTGCCCAGCCCCATCCAGAGGGCCCGGTAAGGGGTGAAAAAGGGGAGTGCCACGGCGAGCCACCCCAAGGGCGCGTAGGGGTCGAGCTCTGCAGTCAGGACGTGGACGACCAGCAGGGCTACTGTCAGCAGGGCCAGGTTGCGGTGCAGCCCACTGGTCACGAAACGAGGCGCTCTCGCGGAAGACCATCCACCGCTGCCGAGAATTCCCAGCACCAGGCAAGCGCTCAGGAGCACGAGTAGGACCAGGCCGCTGCCGCGGGTGAGATACCACAAGGTGGACGAGGAGAAGTCCAACATCAAGAGTCTGCCCGAGGGGAGTCGCTGGCCTGCCGCATCAGGGGCATCTCGTCACCGTCGCTGGGCCAGCCACCGACATGAAGGACGTGGCCGTCCTGCGACACGAGTCGGGCGGCCACACCCCGCTGGGCCAGCCATCGAGGTGCGTTCGCCCCGGCCACGATGGCGGCGGTCGACGCCGTGTTGGCGGCGACGCAGCTGGCGCCAGCTGCCGACACAGTGCGCCAG
>JBAQYY010000220.1:0-6001 GCA_049790415.1 Candidatus Dormiibacterota bacterium
GCGCTCCAGCGCCGTCAGCGGCGGCTGTACCCCCGGATGACCTCCATCACCTCATCGAGGTAGGTGTCGCCTTCGCCTGCCCGAACCCCCTCCGCGACGCAGTGAGCCAGGTGATCGCGGAGAAGTAGGTAGCCGATCTGGTCTAGGGCCGCGCTGGCGGAGCGAATCTGGACCAGGACTTCAGGGCAGTACCGCTCTTCCTCCACCATCCGGGAAATACCTGCGACCTGGCCTTGGACGCGCTGGAAGCGGACCAGCAGGTCCTGCTTGCTGGCCTGGTAGGAGCCGCGCCGGCCACCGCTCTGGGTGGTCGCGCCCGCGGTCGCTGATTTGGGCCCAGCTGAACTCCGGACGTTGCTCACCGGAGTGTGCCAGTCAAAGGCTGGCCGTCCCGGCTGCCGCGTACTCGTCGGCGCAGGGCTGACAGCAGAAGTACATGGTCCCCTCCGGAAGCTCCAAGGTGGCGCCCGGACTGGCTGGATCGACGCTCATACCGCAGATCGGGTCGATCGGGAAATCCGGTCGGGTCTGAGGGAGGTCGAGCGAGTGCATAGTGCTAAAGCGATCGGGAGATTGGCCAAAGCGGTCGTGGCAGGTGGCCGAGCAGAAGTAGAAGGTTCTGCCCTGGTAGCGGGCCTCAGCCGCCGCTACCGTCGGATCGACCTCCATGCCGCACACGGGGTCGATCTCGGCCGGTCCTGCCCCGGTTGCCGCGGTGGGCAGGTCCTGACCGAAGCGCTCGGGGGCGGCCAGAAAGCGGTCGCGACACTGGGGGGAGCAGAACCGGAACTCTCGTCCCTGGAACTCCGCTGCAGGGACCGACGAGCTAGCGGCGACCGGCATGCCACATACCGGGTCGATTTGGGTCGGCAATGAAGGTGTTCCCATAACTCCCGAGCCTAGCGTCTCAAAAGCGATCCGGATCATTCAGGAATCGGTCCCGACAGCTTTCCGAGCAGAAGTAGAACACCTGATCGTGGTGGCGGAGGAGGACAGGTGCCACCGTCCGATCGACCTGCATCCCGCAGACCGGGTCACGGGAAATCTCCAAAGGCAGTGCGCCAGGCCCACGGCGACTAATGAGCCAGGTCGTCCCAAACAGCAGCAGGGCGAGGACGTCGAGGCCGCTGGTGAGGTTCCAGCCCAGCGCGTGCAGGGCAATCTGGTGTGGCCTGCTGGGAGGGATCGCGCCCAGGGCGCGGAAGAGGTACTGGCTCGCCAGCCCGGCCGCCGACATGACCAGCCAAAAGGTGCCCACCAGGCGCAGGGTGAGACGCCCCCCGTAGTAGCGCCGGTAGATGAGCAGGAGGGGGAAGGTGATCAGGTCGGCGTAGAGGAAGCTGGTGACGCCGCCAAAACTAATGCCGCCCTTCCAAAGGGCCGCGGCCAGCGGGACGTTGCCGACCGAGCAGACGAAGCTGAGCATGGCGATGAGGGGCCCGATCAGCGCGTTCTCCAGAGAGGACGCAAAACCGTGACCTGGGACGAAAAGGGCTCGCCAGGCTCCGGAAGGCACCAAGGCGGCTAGAAAGCCGGCGATTAGGAATCCGGCCAGCAACTCCTTGCGCAGCATCCGCAAGTCGGCCAGGGCGTATCCGGCAGCGGCTCGCCAGAGGGAGCGGGAACGAAGGCGAACGGATAGGGGAGAGGTGGTGGTCGACCCCGCGAACCTTGCCTCTGCCGCGTCCGACGTGGCTCCCAGGCGACGTTGCGTCTCCTCCAGCAGGGTGCCTGGCAGGGTCAGCCGGGCCAGGATCACGAAGAGTCCGATCATGATCAACCCCCCGATCAACTCGGCGAGCGTGAACTGCCAGCCGATCAGGACCGCCAGAACGATTCCCAGCTCGATCACGAGATTGGTCGATGCCAGCATGAAGACCATTGCGGTGACGAAGCCCGCTCCACCAGCAAAGAGCGACTTGGCCATCGCGGCTGAGGCGTAGGAGCAGGACGAGGACGCGGCGCCGAACCCGGTAGCGCGGATCAGGGATCCCAGCCCATTGCCTCCGAGCAGGCGCATCATCTCCGCTCTCGAGACGAAGGCCTGGATCGCGCCGGACAGGGAAAAGCCCAGAACCAGAGCCCACAGGGTCTGCCAGAACATGGCCGCGGACTCCCGGAATCCGGCCCCCGCAAGTTCGAATATGTGTGTATCCACCAAAGCTCCCGCCCTGACGCCCTGTCACGTCAGTATACCCCCGGGGGGTATGCAGAAAATTAGTGCGAAAGTGGGCCTCGGCGGGTTCGGGGGGCGGTAAGCACGCCCAGGACGAGCGCGCCGGAGCTGTTGGCCTGCTGCTCGAGAGACCGGAGAACCTCAGCGGCGGGAGGTGAAATCGACTCGGCCCAAAGCTGAAAGCCCTGATTGAGTAGCTCGAGCTCCTTGATCCGGGGGATCGTGCGCGCCAGGGCCGACTGGACTTCCGGGGGGAGGGGATCATCGGCCAGGCTCTGCAGCCAATCTCGAGCCACCCGTGCCGGTCCTGTTGCATCTGGGGCTGGCGTTGCGGTCAAGCCGAGAATGGCGATCGCCAACTGTCTTACTCGGGCGAACAGCTTCTGGTAGCCATCGGCATGGGCGACCTGTTCCAGGAGCTCGGTGACGGCAGCCGGGAGCAGCATTCTGCCGAAGATCGAGGGTACCGGCAGGCCCCACCCGCCTCCCAAGATCTGCTGATAGATGGCGGCTGCCTCGTCGGAGAGAGGTTTGCTCAGGCGACCGAATATCCCCAGGCTGTCCCGTGGAGAGGAATTGGCCGACGCCAGGAGAGTCGCCACCGACTCGGCGCTGGCAGACTCGGACTCGAGGGCAAGATCGATGGCACTGAGGAGTCGGTCAAGCCGGCCCCGTTCCGCTTGCAGGCTGGCCCGGTGCGACTTGAGCGTTGTCCGGAGCGATCCCTGGTCCGATTGGCCCGGAAGGGAGCTGGCGATATCGGTCAGGCCCATGCCCAGACTGCGGAGCAGGTCGATCTCCAGGATGCGGACCAAGTCGTCTGCGTTGAAGTAGCGATAGCCGCTCAAGCTACGGCCGGGCTGGATCAGACCTTGGGCCTGATAGTGGCGAATCCGCCCCGTGCTCACCCCCGTCAGGGTTGCCGCCTCACCGATCTTGAGGTGGTGGCCGTCGCGCTCGGAAAGGGAGGCTCCCGAGGTCATCGATTGACTCTACAACCGTTATAAGGTTTAGAGTCCTAAACCATATTGCAGGCGCCAGCCGCACTTGTGAGGTAGGGCATGTCCATTCCGTTGCGTCAGAAGGTCAAGGTCGGCGCCTACCTGATGTCCCAGCGCATCCACCACGTCGAGAAGTTTCCTCTCGTGCTGCAGCTGGAGCCTCTCTACCAGTGCAACCTGGAGTGTGCCGGTTGCGGCAAGATCCAGCACCCCGACGACATCCTGCGCCGCCGGCTGACCGTCCAGCAGTGCATCGACGCCATCGAAGAGTGCGGTGCTCCGGTGGTCTCGATCGCGGGCGGGGAGCCGCTCGTGCACAAGGAGATCGACCAAATCGTGGGCGCTCTCTTGGAGCGCAAGAAGTTCGTCTATCTCTGCACCAACGCCATCCTGATGGAGCGCAAGCTTGACCAGTTCAAGCCCAACCCTTACTTCGCCTGGTCGATTCACATGGATGGGTTGAAGGAGCGCCACGACCAGTCGGTGTGCCGGGACGGCGTCTTCGACAAGGCGGTGGCCGCGATCAAGGAGGCCAAGAGCCGTGGCTTCCGGGTCACCACCAACACCACCTTCTTCACCCAGGACGACGCCGCCTCGGTGCGCGACGTGCTCGACTTCCTCAACGACGACCTGAAGGTCGACAACATGCAGATCTCCCCGGCCTATGCCTACGAGAAGGCGCCTGACCAGGAGCACTTCATGGGAGTGGAGCGGACCCGGGCGATCTTCAAGGAGGCCTTCGCCGACGGCCGGCGCAAGAAGTGGCGGCTCAACCATTCGCCGTTGTTCCTTGACTTCCTGGAAGGCAAGGTGGACTTCGCCTGTACCGCTTGGGGCATCCCCTGCTACTCGATCTTCGGCTGGCAGCGCCCCTGCTACCTACTCTCGGACGGCTACGTCGGGTCTTACAAGGAGCTGCTGGAGACGACGGAGTGGGAGAAGTACGGTAGAGGCCGCAACCCCAAGTGCGAGAACTGCATGGCTCACTGCGGCTACGAGCCCACCGCCGTGATGAGCACCATGGGATCGCTGCGGGAGTCGCTGCGGGCCGCGGTCGCCCACTAAGGGCGCCCAACTCGCCGGTCGGGGTCGGCAGCAAGCGGGCATAGGATGGTGAAGTGACCATCACCCGTGATCTTCTGGGGCGGCAACTTGGTGACCTCCGTGTCTCGGTCACCGACCGCTGCAACTTTCGTTGCGGTTACTGCATGCCCAAGGAGGTCTTCGGCAAGGGCTTTCGCTTCCTCCCCCGCGCCGAGATCCTCACCTTTGAGGAGATCGTCAGAGTCGTCGAGGCGGCCACCTTGCTCGGGGTGCGAAAGGTGCGCCTCACCGGTGGCGAGCCGCTCCTGCGGCGCGATCTTCCGGTACTGGTGGGGATGCTCGCCGACTTGCCTGGGGTCGAGGATCTCGCCCTGACCAGCAACGGAGCGCTCCTGGCCAAATCTGCGCAGCGCCTGGCCCAGGCTGGGCTGGGTCGGGTTACCGTGAGCCTGGACTCCATTGATCCCGACACCTTTCGCCTGATGAATGGGCTGGGGGTGCCCATCGAGGTCGTCCTGGAGGGGATCGCGGCGGCGGTTCGGGCAGGTCTGGGGCCGATCAAGCTGAACGCAGTCGTCCGGCGCGGCATCAACGAGGCTGGCGTGCTTCCCTTGGCTGAATACGCCCGCGAGCACGGGCATTTGCTCCGGCTCATCGAGTACATGGACGTGGGGGAGAGCCACGGCTGGCGGATGGACGAGGTTGTCCCCAGCAGAGAGTTGCTGGAGTTGATCGGATCTCGGTGGCCCTTGGAGCCCCTGGCGGCGGGTGATGCCGCGGCTGTCGCCCAGCGCTATCGCTACCTCGACGGGGCGGGAGAGATCGGTGTAATCAGCTCCGTGACCGAGCCCTTCTGCGGCGACTGCTCACGGCTGCGCCTGACCGCCGACGGCAAGCTGCACACCTGCCTTTTCGCCCGGCTGGGGCATGACCTAAGGCCAAGCCTGCGCGCTGGCGTCGATCGGGATGCCCTTATCGAGGAGATGCGAGCCGTCTGGGGGCTTCGCGTCGACCGTTACTCCGAGCTTCGCAGCGGCTCGGTGCCCCAGACCCAGGCGGTCGGCAAGCCAGAGATGTCCTACCTCGGGGGCTGACCTCTCCTGGGCCGCGGTGCCTCTAACTCGACTTTCGCGACCACTCCGATAGAGTCCCCCCATGCACTGGCTCGTTACCGGCAAGGGGCTAGAGAAGGACTGCGACCTATCCCGCCTGAAGCAGGCCCTGCGGGCCAAGCGGGGAGTGCTGTGGCTCGACATTGAGGCGCCCAAGAAGGCTGACTTCGAACTTCTCAGTTCAGGGTTTGGCATTCATGCCCTGACCATCGAGGACATCAAGCAAGGGGGACAGCGGCCCAAGTGGGAGGACTACCCCGGTTACACCTTCCTGGTGCTCATGGCCGTGGAGTGGAAGAAACAGGAGATCGAGCTCGAGGAGCAATTCCTCTGCATCTCCCCGAACTGGGTGGTTACCATCCACCAGAAGCCCAACGCTGCTCTCGACGAGGTCCGACGCCGGCTCGGAACCGACCTCACTCTGACCCAAGGCAGAGCGATGTTCCTCACCTACATGGTGACCGAGGCGATCGTTGACTCTGCCTTCCCAGCTCTTGACGCGATCGACGAGGAAGTGGACCAACTGGAAGATCGGCTGGTTACCACGGCCGATCAGAAGGACCTGGCCCAGATCACCGCTCTAAAGCACTCGGTGACCGACCTGCGCCGGATTCTGGGCGCCCAGCGCGACTCCTTCCAGAGGCTGGTCACCCAGTCCCTTGACCCCA
>JBAQYY010000221.1:0-21965 GCA_049790415.1 Candidatus Dormiibacterota bacterium
CGCTCGCAGCGGGCCGTTTTGAGGCTGGTGGGTGACGGCGGATCAGCGCCCAAACGAGGGCGGACCATAGCGGTCGTTCGTCAGTGCCCCATCTTCCACGCCTGGAACATCGAGGCCGAGCTGGATCGACAGGGCCTGTCGGACCTCCGCGCGTAGGCCGGGATCGGTCAGGGTGCGGATCTGAGCGCTTCTATCCAGCATGTCGGCGGCACGGAGAATCGAGAGCGTACGAAGCTGATGCACGAGAATTAACCCATCCTTAGTCTGTCCGGCTTGCCCGGCGCTGACGGGGATCTCAAGCGCGTTGCGGGGCTTCGTGTGCGCAGCCGTGATAGGGCACACGGACATCATCCCCAAAGCTCGGAGCGGCTCGTACGACACCACAAGCGCACGACGGCTGCCGCCCTGCTCATGGCCTTCGATAGGATCAAAGTTGACGATGAGGATCGCCCAACGCATGCCGGCGGGAGCCAACGCTCAGCCGACCTCCCACGCTGCCCGGTCATCCGCCTCGAACTCGGTGCCGATCTCAGTCATCTCTCGCTGGAACTCGGGGTCGCGCGCACAGACGGCGAATTGACGGACATGCTCCTCGTCGCGGACCCGCCGTCCCAGGCTCTGGACCGCCGCTTCGACGACGGCATCTTGGGTGGGGGCCACGTGGGACTCTTCTGCCAGGCGCCGAACGAGGCCCACGGTCATCGGACTGAGGTTGTACGTGCGCTTGATCTTGGTCATGGACGCAGTGTAGCACGTCAGACAGGGTGTCGGCTGGGGTGTGACCACAAGATCAAGCCAGGACACCACGCGCAGGGACATCCATCGAGCACGGGCCACCATCGTGGGACGACTTTGGTGGCTGGAATACACCGATTACGGACGACTATGGTGCATCGTCACTCGCAGCAGGGACTTCGTCCGTGAACCGGGAGAGCTAAGGCGCTGTGCAGCGCAGACGGGCACAAGCCGCCCCAATGCCAGGACCCGCCTCGTCGGCAACCTGGCCGCCGACCATCTAGAAGCGAGTCAGCCTCCACTGCTGCCAGCGATCCGAGCCGGGAGCTTTCTCTGCGGTACGCTTTCGCGCCGGAATCCCTGAACAAGCCTGAGGTGAGTCCCCAACTCCCATGTCGGCGTCTCTTCGTCCTGCGCGACCATGGGCTCGATCTCAGCCCGAGATCTGCTTCAGCCGTGTACAGTTTCACGCTCTGCGTGTACAAGCCTCTCCGGGGGAAGTGCGCGGTCGGCCCAAGGGGCCGGTTTGCAGGCTTTCAAACTCCCGATGCGGCCGACGGATCTGGTTTCGCCATCGTCTGACCCACGGCCACTTCATCTGCGAAGAATTCAGCACTGTGCTTGAACCGTCGGACGAGATCTTCGGTGCCCTACTAGCCGCGTCCAAGGCGCAATTCGGCTTGGCAATTTGTCCGCACCTCAAGCCTCCAAGATGGAGTCCAGTTCGTGGGTGTGCTCCCGCGAGCCTAGCTTCCATCCTATCCTTGCCGTAGACGCAGGGAAGCTGCTGGCATCTGTCTATTGCCGCCGATAGCCTCGGTAGCACATAGGCTTGGTGCCATGAGAGGTCCTGATTGGAGCTAGTGGATGACTGGTCAATGCATGTCCGGCATGGTGATGCCAGGCTGCGCCTCCTACGCGCCGGCGCTCCGCACAGGGGCTGGACCCTCGTTGATCAAACCCCTTCTGATCATCGCCGTGGTTCTCGCCGCCTTCTCAGCGACAATCTTCATCCTGAGACTGCTTCTGCGGTCGAGGATCCGCAACTACAGCTCCGTGAGCGATCTGCTCGGTCATGTGCTGCCGGCTGCGGGGCTGGCGGCGATGTCCCTTCTGACGATCGGCACCTTGCGGTCGCTTGGTCCTCTGCTCCTGTACACCGCTGGCTTTACGGTGCTGGCTGCAGTGCTGCTAATTCGGGCAGTCACTCACTGGGACACCGCGCGTCTTGTCCAGGACCTGTGGGTACTTCTGCTGGCCCTCACCATGGCTTACGTCTTCTCCGCAGCATCCATCGTTCCCCTCACTGTGCTGGTTCTCCTACTCTCGCTGGCATTTGTCGGTGAGGTGCTGCGGCGAGGCGGGCTCGATTCGCAACTCCCCACAGTCAACTCGCCTGGGCGTCGGATACTTTCCACACTCGGGTCAAACGGAGAAGTTGCGTTGGCGATTGCCTTAGTGCTGCTGCTGGCGGTGAGCCAGTGGCCGCGTGTCTTCACCTGAGGCGCCCGCTCAGGGAACTCTAGGCTGACCCGAGGACACGCAAGTCGTCAGCATGCGTCGTCCACCAGCATATTCACGGGTCTTGCGCCGAACTTCCAGCCGTAGTAGGCGCGGGCCAGGGTGTAGGCGCTCCGCTCAATCGGAACGGTGGAATGGTTCAGATCGGCGCAAAGCTGACGCTCGACCCGCTGCTCGGTAGCGGCCCGCCCCAGCCCGAGAAGCGGTGAGTCGATCGTGGCGAAGTAGTTCCAGGCCAAGATGTTGATCGCGCCGTTATGGCACACAAGGGGACTGGCGTTGCCGTCACCATCGAATTCGAGTTGTACCGAACATTCTCCAACAGCCGGCGGCTTGCGCGCCGGAGGCAGTGGAGCCGATGCTCCCCGGGATGAATGGCTGCCGGCACCTTGGGAGCTACCTGCGGATGGGGCGGACGAGCAGCCTGCGTCGAAGAGAGTCAAGCCAAAGCCCACGATCAAGCACACGCTGAATCGCTTAGCGCGCATCACGCTATCGGACGGTGCCGAGTCGTGGCGTTGCCAGCGCCATCCTATGGCGGTCGATCAGGGGGCCGAGGTTGGCCCGGCCGGAATGGTCTCGTTCTGGCTGCCTGAGGCTCCCGGGAGACCCATCGCCGGCTTTCCCTGAATCCCCCGTGCGCGCCAGATAACGTAGGCCGGAATCGCCAGGATCAAGAGCGGGGGAATGGTATTCGGGTCCGTCCCCATTCCGGAGAAGATTCCTCCAAACGCCTGGCCCCAATACCAGATCACTCCTAGTACCGGGACCATCAGGACAAAGCCAGCCGTCTTGGGGTGCCTTCCGTACAGGAGGCCAGCCAACGCGAGCAGCGCTCCCACCAAGAGGGCGTTCGAGAGCACAGGGTACTGGTGCGTCCAGGTCGCTAAGGGCGTCATGGTGTTGATCATCCAGGAGGGCGCCATGCTCGCCTGGCCCTCGATCAACACCGAGATCCCCTGGGAACCCCAGAAGCCCGGGGTCACCGCCTGAGCGACCCCACCGTAAAGGAACACAATGGCGAGGAAGTCGCGCGGCAGGCAGAAGGAATCTCCGAGCTGCCACCACCTATCGGGCAGGAAGTAGAACACGGCGACCGCCATGTACAGGAACACCGAGCCGGGCGCCCCAGTGAACATGGTCCCGTTGCCCGTGAACACGCCGCTGGTTCCCTCTCCAGCAACCCAGACCACCATGCCCCACGCAATTGACAGCGCAAGTCCGGCCAGGATCAACCTGCGGTCGTGGCGGAGTAGCCCGCCGATCAGGGCAAACGCGATGACGAACTGGGTGAGCATAAAGAGCCAGTTGAAAAGAGCGATGTGAGGGGTGACGAAACTGAGAGTCCAGTTGGAGATTGCTCCGATAAACGAAGGTGAAATGGCGATTGACGGCTTCATGATGTTGCTCACGAAGTCGATCGTGAACATCCGGGGTTGAGCCTGGAGGGCGGCGTCCAGTAACCACAGCAGAGCTAGGCACCAGAGCATTACCCGCTTGATCCGAGCGATCGCGGCCGAGGATGTGACGCCGGCAGCGAGTTCAGCCTCTTGGGAACGCGCGCCAACCGCGGCTGTGGACGGAATGGAACTCATCGGTTGCTCTCCCACCTGAATCCCCAGTACTTCGGTCAAGGATAGGAGGCGCGCTGCCCATGGTCAAGGCAATCGGCGGGGGTTTGTGGAAGCTCAGGGAATCTGTCACTAGCTAACTGCTCAGGGAATCTGTCACCCCATGGAAGAAGAGCGGGTGACCCTGACCTCGCCGACTTCAGGCGCATTCAGAGGCACCTCGCGACTAGAGGCCAGCGATCGGTGGGGCAAGCGGTATCCATCTCGGCGTCGCTCCAGCTGATCTAGGCTTGAGATCAGTCTCAGCCGTGTCCATGTTGAGGCTTTGAAGTTCGATGAAGCCGGCGGATCTGGTCTTCGCCGGCCTGTTGAAGGGCTGAAGTGCCGTCGTAGTGGCGTACCAGGAGCGTCAGGCAGCTGGGGGCCGATTGCCAGCCCTGGCCGAGAGGTCCGCGGCTGGGGCGCCGAAGAGGGCCAGCGCGGCGAGTTTGGCGTTGGTGAGGTGGCTCACCTGCCCGCTCACCCGGGCGAGGAATAATGCCCCCTCGATGAGGGCAACAGCAGCCGAGGCTGCCTCGGTGACCGAGTCTTCGGGCCATCCGTCAGCGTGGAGTCGTACTGCAATTATGGCCTCCCATTGGGCGAAGCACCGGGCCGCTGCAACTCGTAGACGGGGACTAATGATGGGAGACTCGAGTGCGGTTGGGGCTACTGGACATCCTGCGCAGGCGTCCCCCGCAACCGACCCTTGGGCAACGTTGAGGAACCGGTCGATGCCGATTGCTACGTTGGGAGCCCCCTCCAATGCCTCGCTCAGGGCATCAGCAACGGCTTAATCCACGGCCACCAGCGCTATCTGCGAAGGAGAGACCCATGCCCATGATCGACGTGTACGCGACCGAAGGAAAGTTCAGCGACAGGCATTCCCTCGCCAAAGACCTGGCCAACGCAGTGATGCGGTGGGAGAAGGTTCCCCCGATCTCCTTGTTCTCGAATAACACCGCCGCATTCATCCACGATCTGCCAAAGGACTCCATGTCGAATGCTGCCGGTAATAGCAATTACGTCCGCGTCCAGATCCTGACTCCGGTGGGCGTGCTGGATCGCGACAAGCAGCTTGGCGTAGTCAGAGAATTGACCGATATCGTGGCTGCCGCCGCCGGAGACCCGACGCTGACCACCCGGACGTGGGTGCTGATCACCTAATCTCCGGAAGGTGGTCGGGGTATCGGCGGACGGGCCAACACAGGCGCCGATATTGCCGGCTTGGCGCAAAAGGAGCTTGAAGGCGGGTAACCGGCCTCCAACTCCTCCGCACCGCGCTGGGATCCTCACGAGCGGTCGGAGGTAAGGGGCGCGGGGCGGGGCAACATCAGCGCCTCGTACGGGAGTCCAAGGTTCGGGTGCAGGCCCAGATGCCGGGCGATGATCCCTTCTCCGTGCGTTCGTGGCCGGTCCAAACAGCCGGGCTTTACCCGGACTAGGTCAGGACGCTCTTTTCAGAGGCTCGTGTCCCCGACCTGGCAAACCTAAGCTGAACGAACTGAGTCTTGCTGCGGGTCAGTAGTAGTGAGTGCGGCGCCCCACCTGGTGACCCCTGCTCCCCAGCAGCCATAGCGTGAGCCCGACCACGGCCAAGATCAAGCCCACCGTCCACAGGATGGGGATCGCTAGCACAAAGCCGACGATCAGCAAAATGACGCCCAGTACGATCATGTCAGTGCCTCCGCGAAGTCGACCGGATTCGACGCGCTGGCGTCCCGGTCAACTGTGGACGTCGCTTGCAGTGTGGGCCCCGGTTGCAATGGAGTCTGTACGCTAGCGCTCAAACGCTCAATCACGGCCAGCTCTCGATTCGCGACCAAGCACGGCGTTGAAGTTGGCGCGGACCACCTGCGGGTCGGTCTCACCCGCCGAGCTGTGTTCGCCGATGTTGGCGGGGATGCCCTAGATCCTGTTGAACGGGGCATCTCAAGCCTTCTTCTCGTCGTGGCCGCCGAAGCCCTTGCGCATGGCTGAGAGCACTTTGTCGGCGAAGTCGTCGAGGCCCCGGGAGGCGAAGCGGGAGTACAGGGCGGTGGTGAGCACCGGGGCGGGGACCCCTTCGTCAATCGCCGCGATCGAAGTCCACCGGCCCTCACCCGAGTCTGACACCCGGCCGGAGTACTCGGCGAGATCAGGCGACTTGTAAAGGGCGGTCGCAGTCAGGTCCAACAGCCACGACTCGATGACACTGCCGCGCCGCCACACCTCGGTGACGGCGGTGGTATCGAGGTCGTATTGGTAGAACTCGGGCTCTTCCATCGGGGCCGTCTCAGCGTCCGACGCGGAGCTCTTCTTGCCGGCATTCGCGTTGCGCAAGACGTTGAGGCCCTCGGCGAAGGCCGCCATCATCCCGTACTCGATGCCGTTGTGGACCATCTTCACGAAGTGTCCAGCCCCGTTCGGTCCGCAGTGCAAGAAGCCGTGCTCGGCCGAGTCGGGTTCCCCAGTGCGGCCCGGGGTCCGAGGTGCGGAGTCGATGCCGGGGGCGATGGTAGAAAAGATCGGTTCGAGGTGCTCGACGACGTCGTTTTCGCCACCGATCATGAGGCAGTAGCCGCGGTCGATTCCCCACACCCCGCCGCTGGTACCGCAGTCGACCAGGTGGATGCCCTGTCCAGACAGAGATGCGGCGCGGGCGATGTCGTCGCGGTAGTAGGAGTTCCCCCCGTCGATGATCATGTCTCCCCGTTCCATGTGGGAGGCCACCTCCTCTATGGTCTTGCCGGTGATCTCTCCGGAGGGCACCATGACCCAGACCGCCCGAGGCGCTGACAGCTTCTCGACGAAGTCTGCCACCGAGCTCGCCCCAGTCGCGCCCTCTTTTTCGAGGTCCGTGATGGCGTCGGCGTTTACGTCGAAGACCACGCAACTGTGGCCATCGCGCATCAGGCGTCGAACGATATTCGCCCCCATCCGCCCGAGGCCGACCACGCCTAGCTGCATCGCGTTATCCGTGGGCATATCTGTTCTCCTTGGTCTGTCGTCGCGGGGGTCGGCGTCTTTCGAGCACATCACTCAGGGTAGCGCCGCCTGGGTCTGGAGCACCGATGCCGTCGACTGGGCCACAAATCTCAACCGGGATTAGCATGGCACCGTGCGCGAGCTCCAGCGAGGACTTTGGCACTGGCAGGCGCTCCACCCGGACTGGACGCCGGGCGAGCGCTGGCCGCAAGAGGTGTCGTCGTACGCGATCGACGATGGCGAGCGCCTTCTCCTCTTAGACCCTCTGGCAGTGCCGAACGAGCTACTGGCACTCGCGCGGGAACGTGAGCCGGTGATCGTCCTCACCGCCCCTTGGCACGAGCGCGACGCGCGGGCACTCGTCGAGGGACTCCCGGCAGCCTTGTTCGCGCCGCCCCCCGACACCGCCCAGGACCTGATCGATAAGTACGGCATCACCGCCGAGCAGGCCGGCGATGGCAGCCCGGACCTGGAGTGGCTCCGGAGCAGCGGCGGTCACGCCCAGTGGTTCGGGGCAGGCGACCGACTTCCGATCGGAATCGAGGCGTACGAAGGTCGCGAGCACAACGACCTCGTCTTGTGGATAGCGGATTTCCGAGCAGTGGTCGCTGGTGATTCCCTCGTCGACTTCGGAAGGGGCTTCGGGCTTAACGAGTGGCTGCGCGGGGGCGTGACCCGCGAGCAGGTCGTCGAACGACTGCGCCCGCTGCTCGCGCTGCCAGTGAACATCGTCCTCCCGGCGCACGGAGCCCCGACGGATCTAGCCGCGCTCGAGCGGGCTCTCTCGTGACGGCGGAAGTTCCCCTGTGGCGAGCTCGGGACAGCGACAGGCCCGCGCCGGTCATGCCCTGATTGCTGTCAGGCCCAGCCCACCGTCGTAGTCGTCGTCCTGGGTTGCGAGCGGAATCCCTCCGGAGATCGCGGCGGCGGCAATCCACGAGTCGTTGCTCGGCATCCGCCTGCCCTGGTCGCGCAAGGCCAAACACAGGACCGTCTAAGCATGCGCCGCGGCCACATCAGTGGCCAGCAGGTCGAGACCCTCTACTTTGGACAGCTTCCCTAACCGACGGGCGCGGCGCGCAACTCATCGAGCGCGGCCCGAACCACTCCCGGCTGCTCCAGCCAGGGCAGGTGTCCGCATTTCTGGAGGACACGGGCCTCGGCGCCGGGAATCAGAGCCGCGGTCTGAATTCCATAGGAGTTGGGAATGGGGCTGCCGGCGCCCAGAAGCAGAAGAGTTGGTATCCGGCACTGAGGCAGGAGTGAGGTCAGCGTTCCCTGTTCGAAGTGCTCGTGGATCGAGGTGAACGTCTCCGAATATGCGGGAACCGAGAGTTGCATCGGTGGCATCGGCGGTGCCGTGGTGGGGTCGGCGAAGTAGCCGGGCCAGACCAGAGCCAGGCTCTCCAGGGCATCCTCGTCGGTGCCCTCCCCACGCATGGCCCTGGCGTCCAGCTCCGCCGCCCGAGCCGCCGCCGCCGGACTTAGGCGGGACAAGAGGTTCTCACTCAAGTTGGCTTCGCCCCCGTCGGGCACGGCACCCAAGGGGTCAATCACCAGAGCGGCTGAGATGCGCTCAGGATCGGTCGCCATCAGGTGGAGGGCAAGGTGACCACCCCAGGAGTGGCCGATGAGCAGGGTCTGTTCCAGGCCGAGGTAGTCGAGTAACCGTACCGCGTCGGCAACATGGGTCTCGACCGTAAACGGTCCGGCAAGAGTGGAGGGTGCTAATCCCCGTTGCTGGTACCGGATCGTGGTGTAGCTGTCGGCCAGTTCGGGCTCGAGGCTCTGGAGATACTCCGAGAGGCCCGGTCCACCGTGGAGGAGAAGCACCGCCGGGCCGGCACCGGCTCGCCAACCCGCTAGCCGGTTGTCTCCTTCGCCGAACTCAAGATTTGGGGCACTCACGGTCTGTCGAAGTCTAGCCACTGTAGGCAACCGGGGTGGCGGGGTGAGTGACTCGTGAACAGGAGTTGTGGGGTCCCAGTTACGCTGCAGACGACGACCGCCCAATTGCCGGTCCCAGGAGGGCAACACGACGTGAGCTTCACCGATGCCGAACTAGAGTATCTGCGTTCCCAGCGCCTGGGCCGCCTGGCCACGATTGCGCCCGATGGAAGTCCTCAGAACAATCCGGTGGGGTTCCAGGTGAATGAGGAAGCTGGAACGATCGACATTGGCGGCTGGAATATGGGCAGCAGTCGGAAGTTCCGCAACGTTGAGGCCAACCCCCAGGTTGCCTTTGTGGTCGATGACCTAGCCTCGGTAAAACCTTGGAAGCCGCGCGGGGTGCAGGTCCGCGGTACCGCCGAGGCGTTGAGCAATCAGGGCTCAGGTGAGTCAAATATGGGCGAGGAGTTGATCCGTGTCCACCCCCGGCGGGTTCTCAGTTGGGGGTTGGGTGCCGATGGCAGTGAACGCTCCCGACGCACCATCGACAATTCCACGGAGTGATTCCGGGCTGGCATTGAAACACCTCAATCATCCCCAATGGGAGGCGGACGACACTCATCCGCCTCACCTGGCGAGATGAGTAGCACCGAGGTCGTGATTCGGCCGGCGAGGTGGGAGGATTGTACTGCGGTGGCGCGCATCTATAGAGGCTACGTCGAGGACTCTCTGGCCACCTTTGAACTGGTTGCGCCGACGTTTCAAGAGTGGCAGATGAAGCTGCAAGACCTCGATCGAGCCGGGTTGCCCTTCTTGGTCGCCGTCGAGGGCGACGAGGTGGCTGGCTATGCCTTGGCAACTCCTTGGCGACCCCGACCCGGCTATCGCTTCACGGTGGAGGACTCCATCTACGTCGATCCCAGGCGGGTTGGACACGGGCTGGGGCTGCTCCTGATGGCCAATCTCATCAAGGCTGTGCGAGCGTGGGGCGCGAAGCAGATCGTTGCGGTGATCGCAGACTCGGGAGAAGCGGCATCCCCAGCACTGCACCGGAGCGCGGGCTTCGTAGAGGTGGGGCGGCTGCGCCGCGTGGGGTTCAAGCAGGATCGTTGGGTGGACACCCTCCTGCTTCAGCTCAGCCTGGAGGATGCCTCCGACTAGTAACGACGTGAGTTGCTATTTCAGCAGTCGCGAAAGTCGGCGGTCGGCGAGACGCTGGCCCTTTGTTTGGCAGGTCGGGCAGTATTGCAGCGACCTGTTCTCGTAGGCCACCTCGGCGATGGTGTCACCACAGGTGGGGCACGGCAATCCGGTACGACCGTGAACCCGCATGGCCGCCCGCTTGTCATCCTTGAGGTCGGCCGGCCCGAGGTCGCGTCTGGCTGACAAGGCGCCGCTTAGGAGTTCGACTATGGCTCCATTGAGGTTGCTCACCTCGACCGGATCGAGGCTCCGAGCGTTCCTGAAGGGCGAGATCCTGGCGGCGTGGAGGGCTTCGTCCGAGTAGGCGTTGCCGATCCCGGCGATGAGCGACTGGCTGGTGAGGGCGGACTTAATGGTCCCCCTAGCGGTCGCGAGAATTCGTCCCAGCGTCTGGCTGTCGAAGCCGGGTGCGATGGGGTCGATGCCAAGACCAGCCACCCCAGCGACCCGCTCTGGATCACTCACCACCCAGAGCGACACCCGCTTGGACGTTCCGGCTTCCGTGAGGTCGAACCCTGGGCGCACCTGGCCGTTCTCATCGGAGCTGAAGCCTACCCGAAGTGTGACCGGGCTCCGGCTGGGTCTGGCTCGGGCCTCGGGAAGCTGGTCGTACCACCGTACCCAGCCACCTCTGGCCAGGTGGACCACCAGCCAGGCGCGGTCGGTCTCCAGGCACAGATATTTGCCGCGGCGCTGCCACCGTACCGCTCGAGCGCCCAAGAGTCCTTCGAGAGGAGGCGCCACTGTCTTGAGTGCTGAGACGGACGCCAACTCGAGGCGGGTGATCTCCCTTCCCGTGGTACGGCCGTCGAGGAAGCGCGCCAGTGACTCTACTTCTGGCAATTCCGGCATCTAAGGCCGTCCGTCCCCTTCCTGACTCTGCTGCTTGTCCAGCGCCGCCAAGCACTCCTGGCGCATCTCAGTCGCTTCCCCCGCTCACCGCGACTGCCTAGCTCGGCTGTTGGATGTCCAAAGTGCTGGACGACTGGAGTACGACCTGGTTCCCGAGAAGGGGCTCAAGCGGATGGGCCACGTAGGTGACCGTCACCGTGAAGCTGACTGGACTGGTTAGCGACGGGTGACCAACCACGGTGATTGAGGCGGTTCCCGCCTGAGCGGCTTGCACCAGTTCGTTGGGATTGGTTGCGCTGACGCACAGCTCATTGGTATTGACGGGAAGGATATTGGCGGCTCTTTGCACGGCCGTCTCGATCGCCTCGGGAGAGTTCGACTCGCAGGTTCCCGTGACTATCGGCGACTGGACGAGGACCTCGCGGGCTCCGCCCTGAGCAGCGTCGTTCACGGCCGAACTCTGGAAGAAGAGGTAACTGGCGGCGATGACTCCCAGCACGACGGCGAAGAAGACGGGAGCAACCAGCGCAAATTCGACCATCCCCTGGCCGTGCCGAAGTCTTGTCACTTCACTATTGGGTCAGGATCGCGCCTGAGCCCTTGATTCCGGGAATCTGATAAGTGCTGCCGGTCACGTTCAGGTCGGTGTTTCCCTGGGTCTGGAACAGGTCCACGATCGCGAGTCCATCGATTGTCACGTGACACGCCGCCCCCGAGGAACAGGTCTCTCCAGTGGATGAATCGATACCGAAGCCCGCCACCAACATTCCTCCGTTGAGGAACGGCAGCGAAGACGCAGCCCCCCAGTACTGCGGGTTGTTGTGGGGGGGCACGATGTCCTGGCCTCCCTGATCACTGTTGTTGTAGACGATCCCTGAGAGATTGATAGTGGCCGAGTCACCCAAGAAGGCGTCGAACCCGATGTTGCCCCGGATGCTCGTGTCCTGCCAGGTCACATAACCCGTCCACGAACCGGTCTGCGGGGGGGTCAGGGTGACGGAGCCTTGCCCACCGATCTCCAAACTGTCGTTGAGCCCCTGGGTTGAGGTGGCCGGAGAGGCGGTGGTAACCGAGTTCTCATCGTCGCCGATAGTCCCGATGTAGGGTTCACCGCTTCCGGCATTGGGCACGGTCTCAACGACGGTGCCGCCGCCCTGGACCACGGTCACTCCGCTCACAGATGTCGAGGGGTACTGGGTGACCAAGGTCACGTCGTTGCCGGTCACGGTGTCTCCGGTCGCGGGCCGGATGGTAAGGCCTTTCTCAAAAACAAATATGCCGGGATCGGCGTCGTTGGTAATGTTGACCCCGGCCGCCTGGCTGCAGTTCTCGAGCACGGCGTTGCCAGTGATGTTGACGGAGTAGGTGTAGACCCCAGGTAGGTATTTGCCACCCGTTGTCATGCTCGGACTGGTGTAGTCCGTCGGCTCCGTCTGTCCTGGGCACTCAGCATGGTAGTACTGACCGCTGCCGTCGGTGGCTAGCGGATTGGGAACTCCATTTGAGGCCACCGGATCGGTGTTGATCTGGGTGTGCCCGCCGCTCCACGAGTCGTATTGGATGGTGGTGTTGTTCGCGGTGCAATGAGTAAGCGGCCCATTCGGAGGCGCAGCCCCGAAGCACCAGTCGAAGGGCGGATTAGCGACCGACTCAATGTCGCCCTGGACGTTCATGTCCCCGTTCTGCTTACCGTCAATCACGTCGGGAGCACCTCCCCACCACGATGATGCCCCCGCGTCAGTGGTGTACCCGTTGGCGTTGTCGTAGATGGTGCCGTCGACAGTGAACACACCGTCGCCGGCCTCGAGAATGGTGTGAGCGCCGTTCTCGGCCAGACCGACGATGCTGGTGAGCGGACCCGGACCCGCCGCCGCCTCACTCAGAGCATCTGCTCCGGCGGCGGTCTGCAGGTGGGTGACGCCCATGATTTGCTCGATGAAGGGCGGCCACTGAGGCTGGACATCCACGTGGACGCCGCAGGCCCCGTCAACTGCGGGACCGCCGACGACGACAGGTACCGACGGCGAGAACGCTTTACCGAGGTCGTTCAGGTAGTAGGCCGTCCAGTGCTCGATCCCGGCAGCGCTATCGGCGTCGGGTGCGTTGGCGTTGACCAGGTCGTCTATGACGTTGCTGATCTGGGTCCCGTCGGCCAAATCCCCGCCTTTGTCGGTACAGTTCACTTGCAGGGCCTGGGCGGCGGCGATGGCGGCAAAGTCGGCAGCGTTCTGGGCCTTGCGGTACTGGAACAGCCCGAAGCCGCCATCAATGGCGATCCCCACCAGAATCAGCAGGACGACCAAGCTGATCGCAAACAGAACAACGACCTGACCACCTTGCCCGGATCGACTCCGGCGAACCCTTAGCTGCCCGGCCAGCCATTCCATCAATGCTTTCATTGCTGGGCTGAAGTGGCTTGGCTGCTGATGGTTATCGACGGAATGAGGGGTATAAAGGGTGTGATCGACTGCCACAGAGTCACCTGAACCAGGGGCGTGCCCGAGTCTTGGCCCGTAGTGTTCGAAGTGATGGCGATGCACTTACTGGGAGCGCCACTCCCACTGCAGGTGATGGTCTGACCCAACTCCGCATTTGCCTTGTCGATCCCGTCCTGCTCCTGCTGGGTCTGCGGGACATCGCCTTGCCCCACGTCATAAACCACTGTGACCGTGGCTGCCCGGGCTGCCTGGGTTAAGTCGATCGCGGAGATCAGCATCTGGCCACCTGTGGAGGCCACGGCTAAGATCAACACCGCGATCGGGAATATCAGCGCGAACTCGGTGATCGCTTGCCCACGGCGCCACCGCGTCCCGCGGGGCGCTAGCCTGGGGGACCAGGACATTCGCAGTCGGTCGAATCGCTTCATGAATGTCCGGAGCGTAGCTAGCCCGGGTCGGGATACCCCGCAATATTAGGCAACGGTTCGGTAACAGCTTCTTGTGCACGCTCCTACCGCGTCAGCGAAGGTTATCACGGGAGCCCTCCCAAGCTTGCGCAAATGACCGTTCTCGAAGTGCTTAGGCGCAGTTCTGCCTACCTCGGCCGGGCGGGCATATCTTCGCCGAGATTCGAGTCTGAGGTGATCCTTGCCGACGCCCTGGGTCTCAGCCGACTCGATCTCTACCTTCAGTTCGAGCGACCCCTCGACGAGGTGGAGGTAACCCGCCTGCGCGAGCTGATTCAGAGGCGGGGCCAGGGAACTCCCATGGCCTACCTCTTAGCGGTGCGCGAGTTCTATGGGCTCTCGTTCAAGGTCGGGCCTGGGGTTTTGGTCCCCAGGCCGGAGACAGAGCTCCTAGTGGAGCTCGGTCTAGCCGTCCTCGACCGGGGCGCTCGGCGTTGCGCTGACCTGGGCTCCGGCACGGGATGCGTCGGGGTGGCTCTGGCTGTCAACCGGCCATTTTTGGAGGTCGAGGCCGTTGATCTCTCTGACCAGGCGGTGCAATTGACCGTGGAGAATGGCCGACGCCACGGCGTCCAGGACCGGCTCCGCGTCCTTCGCGGATCCTGGGCCGAGCCGCTCCATGGGCGCGGAGAATTTCCCTTGATACTGAGCAACCCCCCCTACGTGACGAGTGCCGAGTATTGTGCCCTCGATCCCGGCGTCCGGGACTTCGAGCCCCGCGTTGCTCTGGACGGTGGAACGGACGGCCTCGATTCGTACCGAGCTCTGCTCGCTTCGCTGCCGCCGGTGGCGGCCCAGGGGACCACTTTGCTGTTGGAGACAGATCCTCGACGCATGGATCGGTTGATCCTCCTATGCCAAGAGGCCTGGCCCCATGGCGTGGCCGCCGTGCACCAGGATCTCAGCGGACGATCCCGAGTCCTGGAGTTCCAGCTCTGATGGGTCGGGAGCCGCCGATTTGGCCGGCGGACAGGGTGGGGATCTTGGCCGCGGCGCAAGCCCTCGACGGTGGAGGGGTGATCGGTTTCCCGACCGACACGGTCTACGGCTTGGCCTGCAGCCCGCGGGATCTTGGAGCGGTCGAGCGCCTATACCAGATCAAGTCCCGGCCAGCCCACCAGCCCCTCATCCTGATGGCCGCCAGCGTCGCCGAGATAAAGCTCTTCTCCAATTGGACCCTGGCCGCCGACGACCTGTCCCAACGCTTCTGGCCGGGGCCACTTACCTTAATAGTCAGGGCCACCACTGCCGGAGAAGCCTGCCGGGGGGCGGGAACTCTCGGGGTGCGGATACCCGCCCATCAGGTGGCATTGGAGCTGCTTCGGCGCTCCGGTCCGCTCGCGACTACCAGCGCCAATCGGCATGGCGGCAGTCCGGCTACCGATGCCATGGCAGCGGTGCGTAATCTCCCCGGTCTGAGTGGTGCCTTGGCCGACGGCGCCACCCTTCCGAGGACCGCCGCACCCTCATCTATACTCGACCTAACTGGCGAAACGCCGGTGCTGCTCCGCCAGGGCGAGCTCGGCACCCGGGAACTGGGAGTTGACGTCCCCGGGTGA
The DNA here is from genome assembly GCA_049790415.1 of Candidatus Dormiibacterota bacterium. Taxonomy (GTDB): domain Bacteria; phylum Chloroflexota; class Dormibacteria; order Aeolococcales; family Bog-877; genus Bog-877. The sequence goes on from JBAQYY010000221.1 coordinate 15,243, forward strand.
ACCCGGGGAGTCGGAGGGACTGAGATGGCGATCGCCGAACAGCGACTCAGCGCCCTGCACCAAGCGGACCCTCGGTTGGCGGCGCTTCTTGAGGCGGAGCTCGACCGCCAGCAGTACACCCTTGAGCTGATCCCCTCCGAGAATATCGCCAGTCCGGCCGTCCTCGAGGCGGTGGGCTCGTGGCTGACCAATAAGTACGCTGAAGGCACCCCGGGCAAGCGCTACTACGGGGGATGCGAGTTCGTGGACCAGATCGAGGTTCTGGCTCAGGAAAGGGCCTGCCAGCTCTTCGGAGCGGAGCACGCCAACGTGCAGCCCCACAGCGGGAGCTCGGCCAATATGGCCGCCTACATGGCCTTTTGCCAGCCTGGTGACACCATCTTGGGGTTGGACTTGAGTCATGGCGGCCATCTCAGCCACGGCTCTCCGGTCAGCTTCAGCGGCATCGTCTACCAGGCTGAGTTCTATGGCGTCAGCCGGGACACCGAACAGCTCGACTACGACGAGATCCGGCGTCGTGCCAAAGAGGTTCGGCCCCGGGTGCTGGTGGCGGGGGCGAGTGCCTATCCGAGGACTTTCGACTTCCCCAGGCTGGCGGAGATCGCCCATGAGGTCGAGGCCATTCTCATGGTCGACATGGCCCATTTCGCCGGTTTGGTGGCAGGCCACGCCCATCCCAGTCCGGTTCCCCACGCCGACGTGGTCACCCTGACCACCCACAAGACCCTGCGCGGACCCTGGGGGGGGATGATCCTGGTTCCCGATGAGCACGCCAAGGCCATCGACAAGGCCGTCTTTCCCGGAGTCCAAGGTGGTCCTCTGATGCATGCCATCGCCGGCAAGGCCGCCGCCCTGCACGCCTGGAGTCAGCCGGAGATGGAGGACTACGCCCAGCGCGTCGTGGCTAACGCCCAGCGACTGGCCGCCGGGTTGCTCCGTGAAGGGCTCCGGCTGGTCAGTGGTGGCACCGACAACCACCTGATGCTGATCGATCTGCGCCCGCTGGGGCGTACCGGCAAGGAGGTCCAGGAAGTCTTCGATCGGGCCCGCATCACAGTCAACCGGAACTCAATTCCCTTCGATGAGGCGAGCAAGTTCAATCCCAGCGGCATCCGCCTGGGTTCCCCCGCAGTCACCACTCGGGGAATGGGTCTGGAGGAGATGGACGAAATCGCCGCCATGATCGCTCGGACCATTCACAACCTTGGCGACGCGGCGGTGGAGCGCGAGGTGGCCGCCCGGGCGCGAACCTTGTGTGAGGCGTTTCCCCTGCCTTACCGCTAGCGCGGGCGGTGATCGTGCCCACCGTCAACGACCACTACCTCAGTGCTCTGCCAATCATGCTGGTGGCGGTGGCGGTGACCATGGCCTGCGTACCTCTGGCACGTTGGACCAGCTTTCGGGTAGGCGCAGTGGCCCATCCCGGCGGGCGCCACATTCACGCCCGCCCCACCGGGCGTCTGGGCGGCCTGGCGATCATGGTCGGCTTCGCCGTGGCCATGGTCTCCTTTGGCCGGGGGGTACAGGACTGGTGGCAGGTGGTGGTGATCGCGCTGGTGGTGGGTGGTCTGCTGGCAGCCGACGACATCCTGGGTCTCGCCTACTGGACCAAGCTGGTCATACAGGCTCTCTGTTCCTTGGCGGTGGCATGGATATTCGCCATCAACATCCATGCCGTCAACTTGCCCGGTTTTGCGATCCCCTTGGCCTGGGCTTCGATTCCCATCACCATCATCTGGCTGATGGGAATGCAGAACTCGATCAACCTGCTCGACGGTGTCGATGGCCTGGCCGCGGGCGTGGTCGCCATCGTCGGCGGTGTTCTCTTCCTGGCGGCGGTGAACCGGCTCGGGATCGAGCCTAGCCAGGGAGGAGTAATCCTCCTCTCCTCGGCTCTGATCGGATGCTGCCTGGGCTTCCTGGTCTTCAATTTCGCGCCGGCCCGGATCTTCATGGGGGACTCGGGCAGCCATGTGCTAGGGATGCTGCTGGGCATCATCACCATCCTGGGAGTGGCCAAGGTGACCGTGGCTCTCGCCTTGTTCGTGCCCGTGTTGGCGCTGGCCCTGCCCATCGGGGACACCGCCTTCGCCATCTTCCGGCGCCGTCGTCAGGGCCTCGGCTTCGCCCACGCCGACGCCCAGCATCTACATCACCGTCTTCTCGAACTGGGGTTGACTCCTCGCGAGACCGCGGTCACCTTCTACCTGGCAACCGCCATCCTGGGTTGCGTCGGCCTGGCCGTCTTCGGTCACCGCAGGATCCTGGCCGTGGCCTTGGCGCTCTTGCTGGTGACCTTGGGGCTACTCCTCTGGAGGATCTGGCACCGAGGCGGATTCACCTTCCAGCAGCGGGCTGAGGCCGAGCCGCCGCGTTTGGACCGACCCCATGTCTGAACCGCCGGCAGTGTCCCAGCAGCAGTTGGAGATCGTCGGTGGCGTGCCTCTCCAGGGACGGGTAACCGTGAGTGGCAGCAAGAACGCCGCCCTGCCTCAGATGGCCGCCGCCATCCTCACCGACGGGCCGCTCCGCCTCAGCAATGTCCCCGGCATCGAGGACGTGGAGACCATGTGTCGACTCCTGCGCGGGCTAGGCGCCCGGGTGGATCGATCTGAAGGCGAGGTGGCCATCGACACCCAGGGCATCACCACCATCGAGCCGGACCTCGAGTTGGGACGGCGCATGCGGGCTTCCCTGCTCTTGCTCGGCCCCTTGCTGGTCTCCCGTGGCGAGGCCTCCTTGCCGCTACCTGGCGGCGACGACATCGGCATGCGTCGGGTCGAGCAACATCTGGACGGCCTCAAGGCGATGGGCGCCGAGGTTCGCGAGGACGAATTCGGGATCCGCGCTCGGGCCAGCCGTCTCCACGGAGCCCACATCCAACTCGACATGCCAACCGTGACCGGGACCGAGAACCTGATGATGGCGGCGGCTCGCGCCGACGGCATCACCGTCATCTCGAACGCCGCCCGCGAGCCTCACGTGGTCGACCTGGCCCTCTGCCTGAAGGCGATGGGGGCTCGTATTGCCGGCGCCGGCGGTGACCGAATTGTCATTGAGGGGGTGGCCCGGCTCCATCCCACCGAGCATCGGGTGCGCGCCGATTACATCGAGGCTGGGACCTTCGCCATCGCCGCGGCTGCGACCGGGGGCGAGATCGTCATCGAACAGCTCGACTGCGACGACCTCGATCAGGTTCTCCACAAGCTTCGCCGAGCAGGCTGTGAGGTGGAGGAGGGCGGGACCTGGTTGCGGGTGTCCCGTCCCGGGCAGCTTCGGTCGGTGGACATGACGACCTGGCCACATCCGGGCTTCGCCACTGACCTGCAGGCCCAGTACGTTGCCCTGATGACCCGGGCGGATGGCTTCAGCACGGTGTCGGAGGCGCTCTTCGAAAACCGCTTCCAGCACGTCGAGCAGCTGCGTCGGCTCGGGGCCGAGATCAGTTTGCATGGGCGCAGCGCGGTCGTCCGGGGAGGACCGCCCCTGCGCGGGGCCGAGCTGGACATCTCCGACATCCGTTCGGGAGCGGCCCTGGTGATCGGAGCACTCTGCGCCGAGGGAACCAGCCGTCTGGCCAACGTTCACCATCTCGACCGCGGGTATGAGGATCTGGTCGGCAAGCTTGCTGGACTGGGCGCGACCCTGCACCTGCAGCCCGGCGAGGGGAGGACCTAAGGCTCTTGGCGCTCCGCCGCTTCGGCATCGACCTCTCCCCGGATCAGGTCGTCGTCTGGGCCCGTGGGGATGGACTGGTGATCGAGGAACCATCCGCCCTGGCTCGCCAGAGGTCGAACGGTCGACCGCTGGCGTTCGGCTTGGCTGCCCTGGAGGTGGCGGCCGATCGCGGTGATGAGGTGGAGCTCAGCTGGCCCCTGGGGGTGGAGGAGTTGGCGGACATCGGCGCCGCTGAACAGTTTCTCCGCCAGGTCATCTTTCGGGTGGTTGGCCGGCTGCTCTTTTCGCGCCACGAGGTCATGCTCGGAGTTTCAGCTGACCTGTCGACAGCTTCGCGGCGTGCCCTTCTCCAAGTTGCCATGGCCTCCGGAGCGCGCATGGCTCACATGATGGATCTACCCCTGGCGGCGACCCTGGGAGGCGGCCTCCCAATTGCCTCCTGGACCCCACTGCCCTTGGTCTTCCTCCTGCCCCAGGCGGCCCAGATAGCGATCATTTGCCACGAGGGCCTGCTCGGTCACCTATGCCTGCCATCCCCACCGGGATCGTGGGAGAGCGAGGCAGGGGGAGTCGCGCTTGCCAATGGCCTGAACTCCTTGCTCGAGGACCTTCCTCCCCGACTGCGGGAACGTGCGGCCGAATCAGGCGTGGCCATGGCTGGACGCGGTTTGGCCCTGGCCCAGGTCGGCGATCGCCTCGCCCAGGCGACCGGAGTTGCCTGCAAGCTCCTGGCCGACCCCAACCACTGCGTGGCCAAGGGGACCGAGGTTGCGCTGGCGCGGATCGAGTCGCTGGGCAGTGAGGGGCTGCTCTATCTGCGCTGAGAACGGCCCGTCGCGGTCAGTTTTCGAGCCGGGGCTGGTTTGACACTTCCCCAGGGAGCCAGATAAGCTCGGTCAAAGAGCGAGGTTAGCCCAGCCTAATTGACGACATTGCGTGGGCGAAGAAGTTCGCCGCTCGCTCGTTGCGGCTCCGCGGAGGTCGCTCACCGGAGGCCAGATGACGAGACCGGCGGTCGCGACTTCAACCCTGGCTGCCAGAGTGGCTCTGGTGGCCCTGGGTTTGGCCTTGCTCTCGGCCTGCGGCGGAGAGGCCGGGCGAACCCAGACGACCCTGGTGCTCTACAACGGCCAGCACCCCCAGACAACCGACTCCCTGGTCGCCGCCTTCGAGCGGCAGACGGGGATCCAGGTGGTGGTTCGCTCCAACGATGAGGATGTCCTGGCCGACCAGATTGTCCTCGAGGGCGCCGCATCCCCGGCGGACCTGATCTACACTGAGAACTCGCCCGCCTTGGAATACCTGCAGAGCAAGAACCTGCTGGCCACGGTGCCCCGCTCAACTCTGGCTCACGTTGCTGCCAAATACAACTCACCGGCCTCCCGCTGGGTCGGTGTCTCGGCCCGAGTCAGCGTCCTCGTCTACAACACCAAGATGCTGACCCCGAGCCAGCTGCCGACCTCGGTCCTGAGTCTGGCCGACCCCCGCTGGAAGGGTCTGCTCGGGATCGCCCCCGGTGAGACCGACTTCCAGCCGATCATCACCTCCATCGTTCGTCAATACGGCCGCGCAGCTGCCCTCAAATGGCTCAATGGGGTCAAGGCCAACGCCGGCCAGCATCTGTACCCGGACAACGAAACCATCACCTCCCGGGTCAACTCCGGTCAGATCGCGATCGGAATCATCAACCATTACTACTGGTACCGACTGCGCGCTGAGGTGGGAAGCTCGCAGATGGATTCCGCCATCGCCTACTTCGCGCCGCGGGATGCCGGCTACGTCATCGATGTCTCGGGGGCAGCAGTCCTCAAGTCCTCGAAGCACCGCCAGGCGGCGGAGCGGTTCCTCGCCTTCCTGGTCAGCCGCCAGGGGCAGGAGATCCTCGCTCACAGTGAGAGCTTCGAGTACCCGCTCGGCTCGGGAGTGGTGACCGCCAAGGGGCTTCGACCCTTTGCCAGCCTCCAGCCCGCACCGCTGACGATCGCGGAGCTGGGCGATGGCGCCGAGGCAGTCTCCCTGCTCCACCAATCCCAACTCCTCTGAGGTGGCGGTTCCCTGATGGCGACCCTGGCGTCCGGGCTCCATCCCGCGGGACAGGTGCGGGTTCGAAGGCGCCTGCCGCGAGGACTTCTGCTGGCCAGCAGCCTGGTCGCCGCCCTCCTGCTCCTGCCCCTCATCTTCCTTTTGTTGGAGGCTCGTCAGGTCGGTTGGGCACAGGTCTCCACCCTGCTGTTTCGGCCGCTCACGGCAACTCTGCTCGGGAACGTGCTCCAACTGGCGGTGGTGGTCACCGCGCTGGCCGCCTGCATCGGCACCGGCGCCGCCTGGCTGGTGGAACGCACGGACCTGCCTGGACGCCGGTTGCTGGCCCTGGTTCTGGTACTGCCTCTGGCGATCCCCGACTTTGTAGTCGCCTTCGGGTGGGTGTCAGTCCTGCCCGCGGTCAGCGGGTTTGGGGGTGCAGTTTTGGTGATGACGGCCGGTCTTTACCCCCTCGTGTACCTGCCCGTCGCCGCCAGCCTGCGGGGTGCCGATCCCACTCTGGAGGAGACCGCTCGGACGTTGGGACTGGGACCTTGGCGTACCTTCTGGCACGTCACCCTGCGCCAGGCGCGTCCGACAATTTTGGCCGGCTGTCTACTCGTGTCCCTGGCGCTTCTGGCCGAGTACGGGGCCTTTGAGATCCTTGGCTATCAGACCTTCACCACCGAGATTTTCACCGAGTTTCAGGTCGGCTTCAACACGCCCGCTGCCTGTGCGCTCTCCTTGGTGGTGGTGCTGCTCGGGCTCCTCGTGCTAGCTGGCGAGGGCACCTTGCGCGATCGGGGCCGGGGCACCCGTGCCGCCCATAACTCCCGAAAGCTGATCTCCCGCCAGCGCCTGGGGGCCTGGCGCTGGCCGGTGGTCGCGGGGATCCTCCTCTTAATCGCTGTTGCCCTGGGGATGCCCATAGGGGTGATCGGCTACTGGTTGGTGCGGGGGGGCGCCTCCACCTTGCCGCAGTCGGCCTCGGTGGGCAACGCGGCCCTCCACACGGTCTGGTAC
>JBAQYY010000222.1:0-2327 GCA_049790415.1 Candidatus Dormiibacterota bacterium
CAGTAGTAGGGATGAAGTAGGGATGACCGACGTGGTGCGCGCCTTGCAAGAGGGTCGTCCATCAACTCCTAAGCCCGACGATCCTTTGCGATTATCGGGCGACCTTCTGTAACGGTGGCTGCCCCTATCGGTATCCACACGTATCGCCCGGGCCACTTCGATGCATGAACAGGCCTGTATCTCCCCGATCGCGAGCAGGGCAATCAGGCCGCCGCCGTCGGGAGCGCTAATCGTCGCACCGTGACGAAAGCCCAGCTCTCGCCTAGTCTTTCGCCTACTTGCGAGGACAGGGGGGTCGGTGCCCACCACCGAGAACATCACGGTGCTCTTCACCGACCTCGTCGGGTCGACCGAGCTGTCTGCCTCATTGAGCCCCGAGGCGTCCGACGATGTGCGCCGCAGGCACTTCTCGGCTCTCCGGCAGGTCATCGCCACCTCGGGGCGGTGCGTGTCAACCTTTTTGAGACAGGTTGTTCGCTGATTCAGTGAGTTATGGCCTCCTCCGCCTGTGGTTGGTTGATCCAGGCCGTGGCTGGAATGGCCGGTGGCGTCGGGGGCTTGCGAACGAACCGCTCGGGATGCTCGGCGTAGGCGTCGAGCAGGACCACACCCCGTTGATCGCGGATGGCTTCAGCCCGGCCGTAGTGGACGTCGGCCGGAGTGTGCATCCCGATGCCTGAGTGACGGTGGTCGTCGTTATACCAACCAAAGAATCGCCCACAGTGAGCACGGGCGTCCTCGAAGCTGCCGAACCGGTCGGGGAAGTCGGGTCGGTACTTGAAGGTCCGGAACTGTGATTCGGAGTAGGGGTTGTCGTTACTCACATGAGGCCGGCTGTGGCTCTTGGTGACGCCGAGATCGGCCAGCATGTGGGCCACCGGTTGGGCGATCATCGGGGATCCCCGGTCGGCGTGCAGGGTGAGTTGGTCCTTATCGACGCCCTGCTTGGCGATGGTGTCGTTGATCAGTCTCCGGGACAGTTCGGCCCTCTCGGCTCGAGCCAGCATCCAGCCCACAACGTAGCGGCTGTAGATATCCAAGATCACGTAGAGGTAGAAGTAGGTCCACTTCTCGGGTCTGTGGAGCTTGGTGATGTCCCACGACCACACCGAGTTCGGCGTGGTGGCGATGAGCTCGGGTTTCTTATGGGCGGGATGGGTGGCCTGGCGCCGACGTTCACGGACTTCGTCGTGCTCGTGCAGGACGCGGTACATGGTGGACACCGACGCCAGGTAGGTTCCCTGGTCGAGGAGCTTGGCGTAGACGGTGGCCGGGGCCTCGTCGACGAACTCGTCGGAGTCCAGAACCGTCTTGATCTGCTTGCGCTCCACCGGGTCGAGGGCCCGGGGCTGCGGAGTGGGCACCCGTTCCGGGCGCACCAATGGAGCGCTCTGGCGGTGCCGGCGATACCAGGTGGCCCGGTCCACGCCCACGGCCACGAGCGCCGCATTGGTGCCCACGATCTCGGTCAGCTCGTCTACCGCATCGTCGATCATCTCGACTCGCCGTTGTCCGCTGTGCTGTCCGTGGAGAATTGCTCCAACAGCGCGGAAAGTTTTCCCTGGATCTCGACGACCTTCTTCGATTTGTCCAGCTCGCCCGTCAGATGATCGACCTTGGCCTTTAGCTGGACGATCTCACGGTCACGGGGATCGGCCTTCGGACGACCGGCCGGCCGGGCCAGGGCCTCCCGAGCGCCTTCGTCGCGTTGGCGGCGCCAGGTGATGATCAGCGAGGAATACAGACCCTCGCGTCGCAACAGCTCCCCTCGGGCCGAGCGGGGACAGGCGTCGTACTCGGCCAGGACCTTGGCCTTGTACTTGGCCGAGAACTGCCGGCGTCCTGTCGACCTCTCGGGGACCTCAGGGTCCGGTGGAGCTGTGTCATCCATGGCGCCAGCATGCAGGCGCGGGTCCTCAGAGTGGTTGATCGTCGTGGTCATAGGAGAATTCCTTCTCCGCCCTCTCAGGTGTTTGATTCGGGTGCTGAACCTGTCTCACTGGAGGTTGACACAGAGGGGCCTCAGCCTCGCCCGGCGGGACTCAGACCGATGATGATGACGCGCCGTATTGGCGGCGATCCCCAGGAGCCAGGCCCGGGCATCGGGTGCAGAACTGTCATACCTTCCCCGGATTCGAAACGCAGTGAGGAAGACCGAAGCGAGAAGGTCGTCGGCCGCCTGTCGGTTCGTTTGACGGGCCAAGAAGCGAAACACGGCGGGGGAGTGCCGGGCGTAGAGGACCGAGAACTCTTGGGGTTGGGACAACGACCTCAGGAGGTAGTCAGCGTCGCTCCCGGGCTCCGGTGCTTCCGCTTCCATATGACAC
>JBAQYY010000223.1:0-25828 GCA_049790415.1 Candidatus Dormiibacterota bacterium
GATGGCTGGCCGACCATCACATCCTTCCGGTCGCCTTCGCTGACACCGCCGGCGCTGCCCGCGAGATCGCCGAACGCGGTCAGCCTGGTGATGGCGCGATCGCCAGCCGGGCCGCGGCCGAGCGCTACCGGCTTCAGGTGGTGGCCGAGGACATCGCCGACCAGCCCAGCAACCGCACCCGCTTTCTGGTGGTGCGCCAGAGTCAATCGCTGGCACCAGGCCCCGGTCCGCTCAAGCTGATCCTGGGACTGGTCGCTGAGCACCGTCCCGGCGGGCTAGCCCAGGTCCTCCAGGTCTTTGCCAACCAGAGGGTCAACCTCACCCGCCTGGACTCGCGCCCAGTCCCAGAGCAGCCCTTCAACTACCGCTTCTATGTGGACGGGGTGCTGGCCGATGCTGACCGGCTTGCCGTGCTGCTCCAGGCACTCAAAGCGGCTACCGCCGAGTTGCGCCTCTTCGGCGCCTTCCCCAGCCCCCGCGCCTGACCAGAGAACTGGACTTGGCCCCGGGGTCAGCCGGAGCCGGCGAGTTGGGGCAGCGGCAGCGGGACCTTGTGGCGGAGAGGCAGGGAGCGCCGGCCCAGCACCACCACCGGAGACTTGCTGATCAGCCGGAAGTGGGTTTCCAGGTAGCCCTCCAGGGCATGGTCCCAGGGAATGCGAGACCCGCTCAAAGGGGTCAAGACTAGGTATCCGGCCCGGCGGAAGTAGGAAAGCCAGGCGGGCCCCGCCCGCTGAGCGCGCTGGCTGGTCGGGTTCTGGCTGCCCGAGATGGCGATCGTGGTCCCTAGTCCGTCCACCAGCTCGGGGCACCCTGGGGAGGCTGCTAGGTACCGATTGGCGGTGAGGGTGTACTCGGGGTCGTCGGTGACGACGCAGCTGCCGGCCGGGATCAGCGCGGCGATCTCGGCCCCGGTGATAGGGGCCTTCTCCACCAGCAGCGGGATCGCCAGGGCATGGATCAACCCAACTGCCCCAATCAGGGCCACCAAGCCCAGTATCGGCTTGGGTCTGACCGTCTCCAGCCGACCCACAGCGAGACCCATCAGGAGGGCGAGAAAAGGTCCCAGGAAGGCGGCGTAGTGGTAGAAGAAGTCGGCCGGGACGAGCAGGGCCACCGCGGTCAGCAGAGTGCACCCGATCGCGAAGAGCTCAAGCTGGCTCGGCCCTCGGGAGCTGGCGCCATGGGTATCTCGGGGTCGCCCCAGCCGGGTGGCGAAGGCCGTTAGGACCACCACGGCAATCCCCCCGGTGGCGACGGCCGCCAGCAGCTGGTAGAGATGGCCGGCCGGTACGCCGAGACCGGGCCACACCCCAGTCAGGAACTCCAGCCGGATGACTGGGGAGAGGGCCGATACACCGGCGCGACCGACTTGGTCAACGACCACCTGGTGCCAGAAAGCGGCCGGTGCGGCGACCAGGAAGGGCAGGGACGGTACCAATGCGCCGACGAGCGCCCCTCCGATGAGGCCTGCGACCCGGGAGGGGCGAGGCAGGCAGAGGAGGAGCAGGATCACCGCCGGGAAGGCAGCCCAGAGCTTGATGTCCGCCCCGAATCCCAGGGCGGCGCCGGCCCAGAAGACGCGCCAAGCCGAGCTGGTCAGCCGGTCGCCATCGAAGGCGGCCACCAGCGCCAGCAGGCAGAAGAAGATCAGGAACGGTTCCAGAAGGAGCGCGGTGGAGGCGAGGATGTCGTCCGGGTAGACCGCCAGCAGCAGACAGGCTGAGGCCAGCACGAGCCAGGACCGGTGGCGCAGGACGCGTGCCAGCAGGAGCACGTTGCAGGCCGCCACCAGAGGCACCATTAGGCGCGCCAACTCCAGAGCCCGGTCGGTGCCGGTCCACCTCGATAGCAGCGCGAACGGGGTCAGCAGCAGAGTCAGCCCGGGCGGCTGGATCAAGACGAAGTCCCGGTAGGGTAGATGCCCCAGGATCAGCATCACCGCTGACCCGAAGTAGACGCCGTCGTCGTACTCAAAGACCCCGGACAAGTGGTGGGCCATGAGCAGGGTTGCCAGACGGATCACCAGGGCCAGCAGGGCAGCCGCGCCGGCCACCTTCCACCAGCCGGGAGTGCTGGCGGGTGACCGGAGAGTGCCGCGAACCGCAGTCTGGTCGCCGCGCTTGGCGGTTCGCCCCGATACCGGGCTCCCGCCCGAGACCCCGGAGGTCAAAGCTTGCTCCCCTCCCGGCGCATCCGCGCGGCGTCAGTCTAAACTTGCGGCCACCCGCGCCGCGCCGGTCGGAGGTCGCTCAGGTGCGCAGGTAGGACGCTCCGTTGATGTCCAGCACCGCGCCAGTGGTGAATTCCGCTTCCGGGGAGGCGAGGAAAACCGCAGCGGCAGCAATCTCGTCGGGTCGCGCCATCCGTCCCAGGGGGCTCTGCTTGAGGATCTCGCTCCCTCTTGGGCGCTTCAGCTCGTCATTCGACATGTCCGTCTCCACCCAGCCGGGAGCGATGGTCATGACCGTGATGCCGCGGCCGCCCAGCGCCAATGCCAACGACTGGCCGAAGGAGTTCAGACCCGCCTTGCTGGCCCCGTAGGCGGGCTGGCCCGGCTCACCCCGGAACGCTCCGCGCGAGCTGATGTTGATGATTCTGCCGCCGCCCTGTTTGAGCATCTGCTGCACCGCCCAGTAGGTGACGAAGGCCGGGCCTCTCAGGTTGACTGCCAGGGTCTGCTCCCAGGCGGCGCGCCAGGTCGCGAAATCGTCGACAGCGACGTCATGGGGCAGGCTCACCCCCGCGTTGTTGACCAGGACGTCGAGGCCTCCCAGGGCTGCCACCGTCGCTTCCACCAGCACCTCGGCCGCCTCGGGGACGACCAGGTTGGCCTGAATCGCAACGTGCCCTGACCCGGGCAGAGACTGGACCACTTGCTCGGCCTCCGCCGGGGAGTCGCGGTGGCTGACGACGACGCGGTCGCCGACCTTGGCAAAGGCCAAAGCGGTGGCCTTGCCGATGCCGCGCGATGCGCCGGTCACCAGGACCGCCCGACCGGCCATCGCGTCTACCTCCACTTGTCGCTATTCCACCTGGCCAAACGAAGGCCCCAACGCAGTTTAGGTGAGCCGATGACGGCGGCTTTGGGTCAGGCCTTGTTGGCGGCAATGATCGCGTTGAGGGCTTGGTCCTGGGCCGCCAGGTGGGCCTGAATCTGCATCGCCTCGTGCAGCACCGCCTCGGCATCGGCGTAGGTGTTCTCAGCGCGCTTGTCGGCCGCCGCGCTCTGAATGTTGGTGCCCACGATGATGATGCTCAAGAGAACCAGTTGGAGAAAGGTCTGCGCGATCCAGGCGATGATTCCTTCGCCCCCGGGCTTGAGCGCTGCCGGCAGTCCAATCAAGGCGATGACGCCGAAGATGTAGGCACACCACATTGATCCAACGCCCTGGGTGACTTTTACCGCCACCCAGGAGTTGAAGCGGGCGACTGAGTTGCTCCGGTCCAGCTGGTCTCTGACACGGACCGGACCGTTCGTCTTGCCTTCCAAGATGGCGGTGGTGCGCGGGTGAGGCTGGTGGACGAACTTCATAGAACCCTCCTGAGCAAACTGGATTTCCGTGGACTAACAATCGCAACGAAAAGCCGTGCGAATGTGGGTGTCAAGGAGAGCTCTTGTGGGACCCGGCGGCGTCGCCGCGAGGCACTCTCGCCGCGCTCGGACGAGGCCACCGCCAGGTACTGCCCTTGGGATTTGGATCCGATACGATCGAGCACCGCGGCGATCTTACGGTGGTGCTGCCGGTCTCGGTGTCCTCTGGCCAGTTGTACTCGTCGTCGACGCGATGGTCCGGCTGCTCCCGCCGGGTTAGCGCAGCGTGGGTGCTCCCACCATGGCCGCTCCCAGGGTTACGTTGGTCTTGGGATCGATGACGATCAGGCTACCTGTCACCCGGCTGTTCGGATACGGGTCCGCGGCGATGGGGTCGGCCAGGCGCCAGCGGACAACTCCAATGTCGTTGGCGCCCAGTTGCGCTGCCGCGGTCAGGCGCAGACTCTCCATGTCCAGCCCGCTCTCGATCGCAACCACTTCGCCATCGGTGACCTTGGTGGTGTGCTTGATCAGGAAGCGTTGCCCCGCCTTTAGTGGCTGGTCGGCGAACCAGCACACGGTGGTCAGCTGGTCGCGTCGCACCGGTGGCGGGTCGATGGCGGAGGCGATCAGGTTCCCGCGCCTCAACCGGGATCCGTCGGCCAGGGTCACTGAGATTGAGAGTGGCGGCAGCGCGGAGGCCACCGGTGCAGTGAGCGTGGCCAGGCTGGTGACGGTGGTGTGGCGCCCTTCGGGCAGTACCACGACCGCGTCCCCGCAGCGTAACCGACCCCCGGTAAGCATTCCTGCGATCTCGACCGAACCGTCGCTCCTGGTGCTGACCGACTGCACCGGAAGTCGGAAACCACCCGCGCCCTCGGCGGCGAAGGTGGAGGTCGGGGTCTCTTCGAGGGCTTCCAGCACCGTCGGACCCCGATACCAGGGGGCGCTGCTAGAACGCTCGACCACGTTGTCGCCATACAGGGCGGCAACGGGCACCGCCTGAACCTGGGCGCCTCCCAGCAAACTGGCCAGCTCCTCCATCTGTCTGGCTACGAGCAAAAAGCGGTCCTCGTCCCACTCGACAAGATCCATCTTGTTGACGGCGACGAGCAGATGGCGTACCCCGAAAAGCAGGGCCAGCGCAGTGTGGCGGCGAGTCTGCTCGCGCAAGCCTCGGCTGATGTCCACCACCACTAGGGCGAGGTCGGCGGTGGAGGCGCCGGTTGCCATGTTGCGGGTGTATTCCAAGTGGCCCGGACAATCAGCGATGACCAACTTGCGGCGGGGTGTAACGGCGTAGCGGTAGGCGACGTCGATGGTGATTCCCCGCTCCCGCTCGGCGCGCAGACCGTCGGTGGCAAAGCTCAAGTTCATGCCCGGGTAGCCGCGGGCGCGGTTGGCCATTTCCAGGGCTGCCAACTGGTCTTCAGTGAGCTGGTCGGCGTCATGCAAGAGGCGTCCGATCAGGGTCGACTTGCCGTCGTCGACGGCACCCACCGCAGCTAGGCGCAGGAGCGCGACGCCGGTGGAGTCGGACCCGGTCGGGCGCGCCGCCACAGCGCTGATCATCAAAAGTAACCCTCGCGCTTGCGGTCTTCCATGGAGCTTTCCGAGAACTTGTCGTCGCCTCGGGTAGCACCTCGCTCGCTCACCCGCGAGTCGGCAATTTCGGCGATCACCTGGTCGACGGTGTGGGCGTCCGAGCGCACGGCGCCAGTGAGGGTGGCGTCGCCAACCGTGCGGTAGCGCACGCTCAGCCACTGGACGACTTCGGGCGGCGAGGGAGTCACCCACTCGGAGGCCGCCAGGAGCATCCCGTCACGCAGTATTACCTGGCGTTGATGGGCGTAGTAGATGGATGGAAGTGTCATTCCTTCACGCCGGATGTAGCGCCAGACGTCCATCTCGGTCCAGTCGGAGAGGGGAAATACCCGGAGGTGTTCGCCAGTTCCCACCCTACCGTAGTAGAGATTCCACAACTCCGGTCGTTGCCGGTCCGGCTGCCAGCGGCTTTGCTCATCGCGGACCGAGAGAATGCGCTCCTTAGCTCGCGCCTTGTCCTCGTCCCGGCGCGCTCCCCCAATGCAGGCGTCGAAACTGTGGCGGCTGATGGCATCGGTCAGCGTCACGCTCTGGATTCGATTGCGCGACTGGCCCGGACCGGGATCCTCGACCCGGCCCTGGTCGATTGAGTCCTGAACCAGCGCCACCCGCAGATCCGCTCCCAATTGGGAGACGCGAAGATCGCGAAATTCCAGCGTCTCGGGGAAGTTGTGCCCGGTGTCGATGTGCAGGAGCGGGAAGGGGATGGGTCCGGGCGGGAAGGCCTTTTCGGCCAACCGCAGGAGTACCGCCGAGTCCTTTCCGCCACTGAAGAGCAAGGCCGGGCGTTGGCATTCCGCCGCCACTTCGCGCATCACGAAGACGGCGTGGCTCTCCAAGACGTCGAGATAATCCGGAGCGAGGGGCTCCAAGCCCGAGGCCGGACCGGGATGCGCCATCTGGCCAGGAAGAGGTTGCGCCAATTTGCTCCAAGTGGCCGCCTCCACGTTGGCGGTGCCGCAAGCTGCCGGTTGAAAGCCAGCGGCAAGTTTGCTAAGGTGCGGTGCCTAAGTCTACTAGACTGATGGCATATCCCGGACGAACCCTTTGGGGGCTGTCCAGTTGGAGACAAGGATGGCTGCTGTGGGCGAGATCGGACTGGGGTCGGCCGAACTGGCCGAGGAGTCCGCCCGCCTGGAGGCGGCCGGTCCCGTCGAGACCATTCGCTGGGCACAGGAGCGCTTCGGTGCGGGGGTTGCGCTTGCCTGCTCCTTCCAGGATTGCGTCATCGTCGACCTGGCGGCCAAGGTCGCTCCCCAACTGGAGGTGGTCTTCCTCGACACCGAGTTCCACTTCCCGGAGACCCTGGAATTCGTTGAGCTGGTGCGCGATCGATACCAGCTCAACCTGACGGTGACCCATCCTTCGGCATCAGCAGATGCGTGGCCCTGCGGCAGCGCCGAGTGCTGCCAGCGACGCAAGGTCGAGCCTCTTTTCCGAGCCCTGGCGGGTAAATCCGCCTGGATTACCGGACTCAAGCGCAGTGATGCTGCCACTCGGACCAACACCGAAGTGGTCGCCTGGGACGAGCGTCGTCAGATGGTCAAGATCAACCCCCTGGCCCCGTGGACCGACGAAGATATCGCCGCCTATATCAGCGCCAACCACCTGCCCGTTCACCCCCTGCTGGCTCAGGGCTATCTCTCCATGGGCTGTGCGCCCACGACCAGACCGGTCAGGCCGGGCGAGGACCCGCGCGCCGGGCGCTGGGCAGACAGCGACAGGACGGAGTGCGGGCTCCACAGTTGAGCTTCGCCGAGTTCAACGGCCGGAAGCGATCAGCCCACGCTCGCTGATCGGCGCAACTTGGCGATTTCCCGGTCTGCCGCTGTCCGGCTCAGTCCCGGCCCGCCGTGCGCCCCAGTGCCAAGGTGGTCGCCGACTAGAGCCGACCGGCCTCAGTCAGGCTCTGGAGAAAGCGCTTGGTGCGCTCCTCGTGGGGTTGCCTGAACAGCTGCTCTGGGGGTCCCTGCTCGAGGATCACGCCACCGTCCAGGAAGCAGACCCGGTTGGCGATGTCCCGGGCAAAGCCCATCTCGTGAGTGGCGATGACCATGGTCATGCCCGCCCGGGCCAGAGATCGGATCACGTTGAGCACCTCGGCCACCAGCTCCGGGTCGAGGGCCGAGGTGACCTCGTCGAGGAGCATCAGCCGGGGCTGCATCGCCAGGGCCCGGGCGATTGCCGCTCGCTGCTGCTGGCCGCCGGAGAGGCGGTCGGGGTACTCCTTGCGCTTCTCGAGCAGTCCGAAGCGGCTGAGCAGGGCGTCTGCCTCTGCCTCTGCCTCTGGGCGTGACTTATGCAAGACCCGGATCGGCGCCAGGGTGAGGTTCTGGAGCACCGTCATGTGGGGGAACAGGTTGAAGGACTGAAAGACGATGCCGATCTGGCGCCGGAGGCGGTTGACGTCGACGGTTGCGGCGCTGATCTCCTCGCCGAAGAAGCTGATCCGTCCCTGGTCGATCTCCTCGAGCAGGTTGATACAGCGCAGCAGCGTCGACTTGCCAGAACCGGAGGCCCCGATCAGGCAGACCACCTGGTGGGGAGCAACCGCCAGGTCGATGTCCTTGAGCACCAGGTTGTGATCGAAGGCCTTTCGTACTCCCTGCAGCTGGAGCGCCAGTGTGGCATCTGGGGGAGCCGGGCTGGTCACCATCAGTGGGCCACTCCCGCCTGTCGGCGGCGGCGGTCGCGGGCTATCAGCCAGTCGGTGAAGCGGGCCATGGGGACGGTAAGCAGCAGAAAGAGGAATGCCCCGACGGTGTAGCCGGTGTAGTTGAAGTCGGTGGAGCTGACAATTCCGGCCGCCCTATTGACCTCGATGATTCCCAGGACGGCAACCAGGGCCGTGTCCTTCTGCAGGCTGATGAAGTCGTTGAGGAGTGGCGGGATCACCCGACGCACCGCCTGGGGGATCACCACCGAGCGCATCGCCTGCCCGTGGGAGAGCCCCAGCGAGCGGGCGGCAGCCACCTGGCTCGGGTGAACCGAGTCGATTCCCGCCCGGTAGACCTCCGACACATAGGCCGAGTAGGAGAGAACCAGGGCCGCCAGGCCGTACACCCAGACCGGCTGGGTCGAGACCCCGGCCAGATTCAGGGCCGGTACGCCGAAACCGATGGCGTAGACCACCAGCAGCAGCGGCACTCCGCGGAAGAAGTCGGTGTAGGCGATGGCGATCATGCGGAGAGGGAAGGTGACCGGACCGCTGAGCTGGCGGATCAGGGCGATGACCATGGCCAGGATCAGGATGAGCACCTCGGCCGACACGAAGAGCTCAATGTTGATGAGGAGCGCGTCGAGCTCAGAGAAGATTCCCCCCCGCGGGTCGCCCAGGAAAGCGGTGCGGGCATCGGGGATGTTGAAGAAGGTCTGGCGCACCTGGGCGCTTCCGGGCGCGTAGAAGAAGAGCGCCGCCAGAACGCCCAGGAGCGCAACCGAGCTGGCGGCCGAGACGGCGATAGCGCGGCGTCCCTGCAGCTTTGAGTGGCGTCGCCCACCGCCCAGGCTGTTCGTTGGTGGCCCCCCGGCAACCAGGAGCGGACTGTCGTCGAACCCGCCGGGGTCAGAGCTCACAGCGGTCGGGAACCGGCGGCTGGTCTAGGGCTGGATGGTGGGGATGCTGGCGTAGATCCCCAGCCACTTCTTCTGCAACCGATGCAGGGTGCCGTTCTTCTTGAGCTGGGTGATCGCCCGATTGACACAGCTGACCAGTGGATTTCCCTTGTGAAACAGCAGCCCATAGGCCTGGTCGTTGCTGGGAAACTGCCCCACCACCACGCCATGCTTGACCTCGCCGGATGCGGCCATGTACTGCGCCGTGGGGGCATCGGTAACGAAGCCCTGGATGGTGTGGTCAGACAGCGCCGAGACAGCGTCATTGGGGTTGTTGTACACGGCGGGCGTTTGGGTCGGCTGGATCTTCTGTTCGATGTAGGCCAAGCTGGTGGTACCGACTTGGTCGCCGTATTTGTAGGTCTTCAGCTGGCTTGGGGAATGGGCGGTTACCAATGGTGAGCCCTTAAAGGTGATGAGCGCCTGGTGGTCGTTGTAGTAGCCCTCACTGAAGGTGACCGCCTTGGCCCGCGCCGCGGTGATGGTTATCTCGTTGATGTCGAAGTCAAAGGTCTTCGGCCCGGGCGCATAAGAGCTATCGAAGGACTCGATGGTCCAGTGCACCTGACTTGCCTTAAATCCCAGCGCCTCAGCCACGGCGTAGGCGACGGCACTCTCGTAGCCCTTGCCGTTCCTGGGTCGGTTGTGCTCGAACCAAGGGGTGTAGGCGGGAGCATCGGTAGCGACGGTGAGCTGGCCGGAACGGTAGAGGTGGAGTTGGCTCGGGGCACAGCCCGAGATCGACTTGGCAAGTGCGGTGGTGCTCTGGATGCTCACCGAGGCGGTGGCGGCGGCCCCCGCCACCAGGACAGCGGCGACGCTACTCGCCAGCAACTCTCTTCTCATCACGTCATCCCTCCCGGCCGTTGGCCCAGATGCCTCTCCTGGAACGCCGACCCAGCCCCCGTCTCTCCCTTGGACAGGGTCGCATGGCGGTTCCAGCGCGAACCTCCTCCACTCCGGACCCAAGCATATCTTGGCGTTCGTCCCGACTAGCCACGGCAGGCCTGCTGCTCTGCTAAATCGACAAGGGTCGGATCGGGGAGAGAAGGAGATGGGGGTCACTGCGCCAATCAGCGTCGGCGACGTCGGAGTAGAGCTCGATCTCGTTGCCGTCGGGGTCCTTGATGTAGAGGCTGTGGGTGACGGTGTGGTCGGCAGTCCCCACCAGGGTCACGCCCTGCTCTTGAATGTGCTCAAGGATCAGCTTCAGTTCCTCATCCGAGTCGGCCACCTTTAGTCCGAAGTGGTAGAGACCGACGTGGCGGCCCTGGGGCAGGTCCTGCGCCTGCTCTCCCACCTCGATCAGCAGCAACTCATGGTGGGTCCGGCCACTGGAGAAGGCGGCGATGGGGAGACCCTCTGGCGTGATCCGCTTCCAGCCCAGAACATCCCCATAAAAGTGGGCGGAGCGCTTGACGTCATGGACGTAGAGGACCAGGTGGCCCAACTCCTTGATTTCCATCTGTCTATCTTCTCCATGTTGCTCCCAGGCAGTGGGGCAGGAATTCGTGACTGACCTCATGCTACGGTCGATCGGCGCGGAGGACCAGGTAACGGCGCAGGGCAATTCCCGACCAAATCACCTCCACCACGCCAAAGGGCCAGGCCCCGACTAGAAAGCCGTAGGCGCTGGAGAGAAGGCAGCCGCCGGCAAAGGCCAGCACGAACGCGTTGTGTCGTCGTTCCAGCGCGTACATGACCACCATCAAGGTCACAGCTGATGCTCCAAAGGCAGTGAGTAGCACAGTGGTCATTGTGCTGCCCTCTGGGCTGGGGGTCGATCTGACACCATAGACCGGGCGGCCATCACCAATCTCATCTGGGAGCAGTTTTATTGAGCAACCCAACACAGCCCCAGCGGCGACTGCTGGGCCTGGGCGGCCCCTCGGTGTCGGCGGTCGGCCTAGGCACCAACAGCTTCGGTAGCAGGATGCCCAACGAAGCGGTGCCTGAGGTTGTCAACACCGCGCTAGACCTCGGCATCAACCTCTTCGATACCGCTGATATCTACGGCCGGGGCGAGAGTGAGCGGCTGCTCGGGCGGGCTCTTCGGGAGCGCCGCGACGAGACCCTGATCGCCACCAAGTTCGGCATGCAGCGGGCTGGGGAGGATCCCGATCAGCACCGGGGATCGCCAGCCTACATCCGCGCTTCGGCCGACGCCAGCCTGGCCCGGTTGGGGGTCGAGGTGATCGACCTATACCAGATGCATCAACCCGATCCGGAGACGCCCATCGCCGAGTCCCTGGGGGCACTGCACGAGCTGGTGGAGGCAGGCAAGGTGCGCTGGGTCGGCTGCTCCAACTTTCCCGCCTGGCAGGTGGTCGAAGCCAAGTGGACGGCTCAGGCACTCGGCCTCACCCCGTTCGTCTCCGCCCAGGACGAGTACAGCCTCCTCGAGCGCGATGCCGAGCGCGAGCTTCTGCCTGCCCTGGAGCACCTGGGTATGCGGCTCATACCCTACTTCCCCCTCGCGCGGGGACTGCTCACCGGCAAATACAAGCGTGGAGAGCCCCCTCCGCCCGGGACCAGGGCGAGCCAGAACTCCGCCATGCTGGACGACCAGGGCAACTTCGACACCGTCGAGGCGCTGGAACAATTCGCTCAGAGCCGCGGCCTCACTCTCCTCCAGGTCGCCTTCGGGGCGCTACTCGGACGCCCCCTGGTGGGCTCGGTGATCGCCGGAGCGACCCGGCCCGAGCAGGTGGTTGCCAACGTCAAGGCGGCCGAGTGGACCGCGAGCGACGAAGACTGGAAGGAATTGGATCGGATAACCGCACGCCACTCCTAGGACCGTGATCGTCGGTCTGTCGCCAGAGGCGCCGCCGCCGCAACCTAGACTCGGGTGACCAACCGAGGTAAGTGGAGGGAGCCAAATCCGCGTTTTCATCTCCTGTGACATGGAGGGCGTGGCTGGGATCGTCGACTGGAGCCAGGTGGCTGCCACCGGGGAGCCCGGGCTGGGCCAGCGTCTGCTTCTGGCAGAGGTCAACGCGGCCATCGATGGCGCACTGGAGGCCGGCGCCGCGAGCTTCCTGGTCAACGACGCCCACGGGGCCATGCGCAATCTGCCCCCCGACCAGATCCACGGCGATGCTGAGTACTGCTCCGGCCAGCACAAGCCCCTCTACATGATGGAGGGGCTGGACCGAGGCTTCGATGCCTGCTTCTTCATCGGCTATCACGGTGCCGCGGACGGCCCCGCCTCGGTGCTCTCCCACACCTACAATCCGGCCGCAATTGTCGGAGTCGCGCTGAACGGCCAGCTGGTTGGGGAGAGTGGAATCAATGCCCTGGTCGCCAGCCACTTTCAGGTTCCGGTGAGCCTTGTTACCGGCGACCAGCACACCGCCGCCCAGGCCGCGCCGGTTCTGCCTGGTGCGGAGATGGTGGTAGTCAAACAGTCAGTAACTCGGCTAGCCGCCCGCAGCCTTCACCCCACGATCGCTCGGCAGCGGATACACGACGGGGCGATCGATGGCCTGCGCCGTTTAGCCGAGATCGCTCCACCCCAGTTTTCCGGGCCAATCCAACTGGTCGTTCGGCTGCGCAATGCCGACCTTGCCGAGGTCGCTCGCCAGATCCGGGGGATCGAGGCTTTGTCTGACTTCGAGGTGGCCGTGGGGGGTGAAGACGCCCTCACCGTCTACCGTAGGTTCGTCGGAGTCCTCCAGATCACCAGAGGTCTGGCCCAGGAGCGCTAGGGGACCTGGCCCCGCTCGGCCCTCTCGGTAGGCTCCTGGCGTCCGCCCTGCCGGGGCAGGACGGCAGCCCCCCGAGAGGCGATACTGGAGCCATGGCGCCAGCTGATTTTGGCTCCGAGCTTTTCTTCCCCGGGGTGCCATCTGACGAGCCCGAGGAACCCTCGATCGGCCTGGGCTGGACCGATGCAGGACCGTCGGAGCCCGAGGAGGAGGCGGTCCTCTCGCTGTTGCTCCGGCCCCGTCCGGATACGACGACGCCGGTTGCTGACGACCTGGGGGGCCTCAGCCCCCGGCTTCGAGCGCACCTCTCTCGCGAACAACTGGGCGATGTGCGCGGCGCCCATCCCGAAGATGTCGGCTACCTCCTGGAGTGGCTGATCGCAGCCGGAATGGTGCTGGTTGCCGCCGCACCAGAGCGCCGGACCGTCGAGATCAGGGGAACTCTAGGCCGGCTTGGCTCCCTCTTCGGGGTCGAGTTCCGCCGCGCCAAGAGTGCGGCAGGCGAGTATCGGATCGCCCGCGGCACGGTTGTGATTCCCGAGGAATTCGCCGCGGTTGTGGTCGCCGTGTTGGGCTTGGACACCAGACCCCTGGCTCAGCCCCATTTCCGTCCCCTGCCGCTACCCCAACCGGTTGAATCCCTGGCCACAGCAGCACCGCTCAGTTACCTTCCCACGCAGGTGGCCGAACTCTACGGGTTCCCGCCGGGAACCAGCGGCTCCGGTGAGTGCATAGGGTTGATCGAACTGGGAGGAGGCTTCCGGAGCTCTGATGTGACCACCTATTTCACCGGGCTAGGTCTAACCGCTCCCGACCTGGTCGCAGTGTCGGTCTCCGGCGGTAGCAACACTCCGACCGGAGATCCCGATGGACCAGACGGCGAAGTGATGTTGGACATCGAGCTATCCGGCTCGATGTCCCCGGGGGTGCGCCTAGCCGTCTACTTCGCCCCCAACACTGACCAGGGATTCTTGGCCGCAATCAACGCCGCTCTCCATGACGAGGCCAATCGTCCCTCGGTCATTTCGATCAGTTGGGGAGGCCCAGAGTCCGGCTGGACCGCGGCCTCGATGACCGCATTCGATCAAGCCTTCCAGGACGCCGCCCTGCTCGGGGTCAGCGTCTGTGTGGCGGCCGGTGACAGTGGTTCCAGTGACGGGCTCACTGATGGCGAGGCCCACGTCGATTTCCCCGCCTCCAGCCCCCACGTGCTCGCCTGCGGCGGTAGTCGGGTGACCTCCAAGGATGGCGCCATCAAGACCGAGGTCACTTGGAACGACGGCTCAAAAGGTGGTGCAACCGGGGGGGGAGTTAGCGCTTTCTTTGCTCAGCCGAGCTGGCAAGCGCAGGCCCATGTACCCCCTTCCGTCGACACTGGTCACAAGAAGGGTCGAGGGGTTCCCGACGTCGCGGGCAACGCCGATCCGGAGACCGGGTACCAGGTGTTGGTGGACGGACAGAAGGCGGTCTTCGGCGGCACCAGCGCGGTGGCTCCTCTCTGGGCGGCCCTGCTTGTCCGCTGTGCTCAGGGCCTCGGCCACAACCCCGGGTTTCTCAACCCGCTCCTCTACCGGACGCTGGCGGCTGAGGCAGTCACTCGGGACATCACCAAGGGCAACAACGGGGCCTACCAGGCGGGTCCCGGTTGGGATCCCTGTACCGGCTGGGGCAGTCCCCATGGCGGCAAGCTGCTCACCGGGCTGCGGGGCTGAGACGCCGGTGAAGATCTTGGGCATCAACTGGGTCGGAGTTAAGACCGCGGACTTCGACCTGACTCGCAGTTTCTTCGCCGAGGTGATGGGCCTGCGGGTGACCTTTGAACGTCCCGACTTCGCCGTAATGAGGCTACCCAACGGTGCCAAGGTCGAGATCTTCGGGCCGGCGGGACCGGACCCCGACTCGCAGTTCGCGGAGAACGCGGTCGTGGCGGGGTTTCTCGTCGACGACATCGAGGCAGCCCGGGCCGAGCTGTTGGCGGGCGGAGTCGAGCTCCTGGGCGAGATCGAAGGCCGTCCTGGCGGCGACCGCTGGCAGCACTTCCGCAGTCCCGACGGTAAGGTGTTCGAGCTCTGCTCCGACGCGCAAATTCCTGGCTAACCCAGAGGCCGGTGCTCGGGACTGGCCACCACCCGGCTGGCGCCCACGACAGTCCCGCGGCTGGCGGCGGGGTCGGCTTCCTCAGTGTGGCAAGCTTTCCCGGTGACGCAGCTGGAGACTTCGGCCGCCCCTCAGATCGCCCTGGCCAGCGACCGCGCCGTGATCGCACAGGATCTCAAGAAGAACTACAAGGAGATCGAAGCTGTCCGGGGCGTCAGCTTCGATGTTGCGACCGGTGAGATCTTTGGCTTTCTCGGCCCCAACGGAGCTGGCAAATCCACCACCATCTCGATGCTCTGCACCCTAGTCAACCCCACCGCCGGCAGCGCCCGGGTGGCCGGCTTCGACGTGGTCGCCGACCAGGCGCAGGTGCGGCAGCGCATCGGGCTGGTCTTCCAGGACACAACTTTGGACGATTACCTGACCGCCTCCGAGAACCTCCGCTTCCATGCTGAGCTCTACGGAGTGCCGCGAGATCTAGTGCCGCCGCGGATGCGCCAAGTGCTCGAAATGGTCGACCTTTGGGAGCGCCGCGACGGCCTGGTCCAGACCTTCTCGGGCGGTATGAAACGGCGCCTGGAGATTGCCCGGGGATTACTGCATTCGCCGGCGGTGCTCTTCCTCGACGAGCCGACCGTTGGCCTCGATCCGCAAACACGGTCGCATATTTGGAGCTACATCCAGGAGCTGCGGAGGCGAGAAAAGATCACCATATTCTTGACCACTCACTACATGGACGAGGCCGAATACTGCGACCGTCTGGCCATCATGGACAATGGCGTCTTGGTGGCCGTTGACACCCCTGAGGCGCTCAAGGGCAGCATTGGCGAGGACCGCGTCGAGTTGCATACCAGTGACGATCAGCAGGCGATCGAGCGACTCGAGCAACAGTTCCAGATCAAAGCCCAGGTCAGCGAGGGTGCCGTTGCATTTCACGTACCGGGGGGCGAGCAGTTCGTTCCCCGCCTCTTTGCCGACCTGGGTGTTCCCATCAGTTCCATCCGGGTTTCGCGACCGACTCTTGACGATGTCTTCATGACCTACACCGGACGCACCATCCGGGACGCCGAGGCTACCTCCGGCGACCGTCTGCGGGCCACTCCCTGGATGCGCGGCCGGGGGAGGAGGTAGATGGCGGCTGCGGTCGACGTCCCGGTGGTCCGGGTGGCCGGCGGGCGGGCTGGCGATGACCTCAGAGCGCTCTGGGTCGTCTGGAAACGCGAGCTCATTCGGTTCCGCCGCAACCGGATGCGGATTATCACCTCGCTGGCCCAGCCGGTGCTCTTCCTGTTCATTCTGGGGACCGGCCTGTCGACGGTCATCTCAACCGCGGATCACTTCAACTTCCGGACCTTCATGTTCCCCGGAGTGCTCGGTATGACAGTCCTCTTTACCTCCATCTTTTCCGCGATTTCCATCGTCTGGGATCGCGAGTTCGGCTTCCTCCGCGAGATGTTGGTGGCGCCCGTACACCGCTGGACGCTGGTCTTGGGAAAGTGCCTGGGCGGAGCCACGGTGGCCACGATTCAAGGGGCGATCATGCTCGCCCTGGCCGGATTGGTGGGGGTTCCCTACAACCCGGTCATGCTTCTGGTGCTGCTCCTGGAGATGATGCTGACGGCCTTCGCCCTGACCGCCTTCGGAGTGATGCTGGCGGCCCGAATTTCCGACGTGCAGTCCTTCCAGGTTGTAACCCAACTCTTCGTGCTGCCCATGTTCTTTCTCTCGGGAGCCGTCTTTCCGGTCACCAAATTGCCAGTCTGGCTGGGCGTTCTAAGTAAGCTCGATCCGCTTTCCTATGCCATCGACCCGCTCCGCAAGGAGGTCTTCAGCTACCTCTCGATTCCACCGGTGATTCGGCACACCTTTGACCCCGGCGTCAGCTGGGGGAGCTGGACTCTGCCCGTATTTTTCGAGGTCAGCCTGGTGGCGGTCGCGGCCGTGGTGATGCTGGGGATCGCGATTCGGCAGTTCTCGCGCCCCTCGTAGCTCGTCTCCCGCAAGCAGAGCGACCCGTGCATCGCAAGCTGAGCTTGCCGCGCTAGCTCCCGAGGAGCCTACTTCGGCTCGAGCACCTCGCGGGGGAACTCAAGTCGCGCCGCCAACCGAGTCAGGGCTTGGGCCAGGCGCCCCTGATCCCCAGGCGACCATTCGCGCAGCAACTCCTCGAGCATGGTGCGCCGGGCCAGGTGCAGGCGCTTGCGCAAGCGCTGGCCGGTGGCGGTGATCCGCAACAACGCTGCTCGCCCATCGCGCGGATCGGGTTCGCGGGCCACCAGTCCGGCCCCTTCCAGGCGCTGCAGCTTGGGCGTGATGGTGGAGTTGTCGACGCCGTAGTAGGCCGCCAGCTGAGAGGGATGCACGGGGCCACAGATGGCGATCCGCTGAAGCATGGTCACCGCCCCCAGGGGCAGGTCACAGCGAGCTCGTCGCATCGTCTCGACCTGAACCTCGCGACTGTTGGACCAGCGGACGATCACTGTGACCGCCCGCTCTAGCTCCGCGACCGGACCTTCGTCCGAAGTTGTTCCCGGTTGCTGCGGAGCCAGCTGATCGACGGTTGTTGCCCCCCTCACGGCGCCTCGTCGTCACCCGAGCCGGAACGGTCGCCGGCCTGGGCCGGCTCCAGGGGACGCTTCTCCAGGGATGGTTCACCGGTTGGGGCGAGCTCAGCCTCCGGCTCCGTTTCGGCGGGATCGACCGCTGGCGAGTTGAAGGCGAGAACCGGGCTGGGCGGGTCCTCCTGATGGATGTACTTGCCACCCCGGAGCCAGCTGGCCACCGCCGCCAGGGCACAGGCGGCCATGGCGAAGTCGAAGGCCTCATGAAGTCCATTCATGAAGGGCCCTGAGATCAGGTGGGGAAAGAAGGCCCGACCGGTCAGGTAGGCCTGCTGGGCATGGGTGAGATGGGGGAGGGTGGAACCGAGCAAGGAGCCAATTGGGTTGAACCCGAGGAAGGATGCAAAGAGGCTGCCCACCGCCGGCAGATGGGAGATCCGGGTGGCCGCCGCCGCCGGTACCCCTTGAGCCACCAACCCGTGGTAGAGGGTGGTGGGCAGGGTGGCCGAGAGTCCGACGATGATCAGGGTGAAGAAGATCCCGATCGAGAGGACCTGGGCTGAGTTCTGAAAGGTGGCCGCCATGCCGCCGCCAGCTCCGCGCTGGTTGGGGGGAAGGCTGTTCATGATCCCGGCCTGGTTGGGCGAGGCGAAGAGCCCGCTGGAGAGCCCGTAGAGGGCGAGCAGGGCCCCGAACCAGATGTAGTTGAAGTTGGCCGGCAGCAGCTGGAACACCAGGAAGATCACGGCCGAGGCCGAGACTCCGATGGTGGCGAATAGGCGGGAGCCATAGCGGTCGGAGAGAATGCCCGCGATCGGTCCGGCGACCAGGAATCCGGCCGTCAGCGGGAGCATGTAGATGCCCGCCCACAGGGGAGTCTGGGCAAAGCTGTAGCCGTGCTGGGGCAGCCAGATCCCCTGCAGCCAGATGATCAGGATGAACATCAAGCCGCCGCGAGCGAGGGCGGAGAGCAGGGCGGCCACGTTGCCAGCGGCGAAGGCGCGGATACGGAAGAGCTGAATGTGGAACATGGGCGCCTTGACCTTGGTCTCCAGGTAGGTGAAGAAGCCCAGGCAGAGCACCCCGCCGATCATCGCGCCCAGGACCAGGGGATTGCCCCAGCCCATGCTCGCGTGGCCGTAGGGGAGGATGCCGTAGGTGATGCCCACCAGGAGTCCGACCAGGCCGACCGCGAAGAAGAGGTTTCCCCACCAGTCGATGCGCGCGTGCTGGCGCACCCCGGTGTCGCGCAGCATGAGGTAGGCCCAAACCGTGCCGAAGATCCCCACCGGGACCGAGACCAGGAAGACCAGCTGCCAGGCGATTGGCCCCAGCACCCCGCCCAGGACGAGGCCGATGAAGGAGCCGGCGATGGCCGCCACCATGTTGGTGCCCAGGGCCATTCCCCGCTGGTTGCTGGGGAAGGCGTCGGTGAGGATGGCGCTGGAGTTGGCCCAGAGCAAGGCCCCGCCGACACCCTGGAGGACCCGCATGACGATCAGGTAGAGGGCCGCGTCGGGGCCCTGGAGCCAGGACAGAGAAAGCAGGATGGAGAAGACGGTGAAGACCAGGAAGCCGAGGTTGTACATGCGGACCCGGCCGTACATGTCCCCAATCCGGCCCAGGGTGACCACCAAGACGGCGGTGACCACCATGTACCCCATCAAGAGCCAGAGGAAGTAGGGGGTGTTGCCGGGGGCCAGGGGATTGAGGTGGATACCTCGGAAGATGTCGGGCAAGGCGATCAACACGATCGACGCGTTGATGGTCGCCATCAGGATGCCCAGGGTGGTGTTGGAGAGGGCGATCCATTTGTAGTTGGCTCCGACCGGCCGCTGCGGTGAACGGCGGGCCGCCAACAATCCGTTTCTGATGCTCAAGCGCCGTCTCCTGGCCTGTGGTGGGGTGCTTGGTTTGATCATACCAAATAGTTTTGCCAATCGGTCTCCGCCCGGGACCGGGGATCCCCGCTGCCCGCCTAACATGGCGATCACGTGAAGGGAGCAGAGAGCCGGTTCGACGCGGTCAACCTCCTGGCCGATCCCCTCTACCAGTACTGCACCATCACCAAGCGGCGGGACGACGGGACGGGCTCCGAGGAGGCGCTTCTCGACCACCCCTGGTTGCAGCGCCAGCGACGCATCCACCAGCTTCAATCCGCCTGGTGGGTCTTCCACACCGCCGAGCACTCCCGCTTCCAGCACGCCGTGGGAGCGATGCATCTGACCGGCAGCTTCACCGAGCACCTCTACTCGAGCCTGCTCGAGAGTTACCCCGAGGCGCCATCGCGACAGCTGGTGGTGGAGACCATGCGGATTGCCGGCCTCCTCCACGACGTGGGCCATGGACCCTTCGGCCACTTCTTCGACGTGGAAGTGCTCGCCCAATACGGAGTCGACCACGAGGACATCGGCCGGCGTCTGGTACTGGGGCCGCTGGCCGATCTGGTACGGGCGCTACGGAGTAGCCCGGAGGGCGACTTCGAGCCCGGTGAGGAGATCCGTCCCGAGTGGGTGGCCTGGGTGATGGCACCGCGGGAGCTGCCCGGATTCGAACCGCCGGCCTGGCTTCGTGCCCTCAAGCCCGTCCTCTGCGGGCCGGCCAGCACCGACAACATGGACTACGTCCCCCGGGACGCCTACATGTGCGGGGTGGCGGTGGGCCCGGTGGACCTGGCCCGGCTGCGCCATTACATGTTCATCAAGGATGGCAACCTGGTTCTGCACCAACATGGTGCCCCCGCCCTGGAGGTGTTCCTCTCGGCCCGCCTCTACATGTACAACCACGTCTACTTTCACCGCACCGTGCGCCGCATCGACCTCCACCTGCGCCCTGTCTTCGCCCAGACCTGCGCCCGTCTCTTACCGCCCGGCAATCCCCTCGATCACCTTGACGAATACCTGCTTCTGACCGACTGGTCGCTGATGACCGAGGTGGAGCGCCTGCAGCGCGAGCCGCGCGACGACGAGGAGCGCGAGCTAGGGCGGCACTGGGAGGCGGTGACCAGCAGAAGACTGCCCTGGCGGCTCGCGTTCGAGGCTTACCGGGAACTGAATAAGCCGGCCCCACCGAACGGTTTAGGGAGTCCTGGCGAGATCCAGGAGCTGATCCGTTCGGCCCTGCCCGAGCGATTTCGCGAGGTCGCCATGGAGGTGGACGTGGCCACCACCGCTCCCCGGCCCGACAACCCCTCCCGCGACGACCAGATGCTCCGCCTCTATGACCCCATCTCGGGCCGAGTTGAGGCGGAGGCTGCGCCTGAACTGCTGGCTCGCCTGCTCCCCGTTAGAACCATCTGGCTGCGCGTTTACAGCGACAGCCTGGAGGCTCGGGAAGCGATTCGAGACGCCGCGGTTCGCACCATGCCCGGCGTTCTGGCTTGAATGTGCGGGACCGCCTGACGCGGGCCAGAGGTAAATAGGGTCGGCGCC
Organism: Candidatus Dormiibacterota bacterium; assembly: GCA_049790415.1. GTDB lineage: Bacteria > Chloroflexota > Dormibacteria > Aeolococcales > Bog-877 > Bog-877. Next base: position 20,552 of record JBAQYY010000223.1, read on the forward strand.
GCCTCAGGAAACGGCTGAGGAGTACCAGCCCGAGTACCAGCAGCCCCATGGATTCGACCACCCTCCCGGCCACCAGCTTGGCCGAGGTGCGGCGGTCACCCGGCTGGAATCCGGGGACCGGCGGGCATCTCGGGGGCGGCGGCGGTTTGGAAGTTTACCTGGCTGATCTGACCTGCCAGCAAGGCCGCCACCTGCTCGAACACCTTGGCCTGGCGAGACTCCGGTTGGGCGAGCACCAGCGGCTCGCCGTCGCCGCCGCCGAGCCGGACGGCTAGGTCGAGCGGGATCTCGCCCAGGAAGGGAAGCTGGCGAGACTGGGCCAGTTCTCGACCACCACCCCTCCCGAACACCTCGGTCACCTCGCCACAGTGCGGACAGGCGAATCCACTCATGTTCTCGATCACCCCTAGAACCGGAACCCTGAGCTGCTCGAACATGCTGATGCCCCGGCCCACGTCGGCTAGAGAGACATCCTGTGGGGTGGTCACGATGACCGCGCCGGTCAGCGGAATCGATTGGGCCAGGGTGAGCTGGACATCGCCGGTGCCCGGAGGCAGGTCGCAGACGAGGTAGTCGAGCTCACCCCACTCGACGTCGAAGAGGAACTGCTTCAAGGCCCCAGCCAGCATCGGGCCCCGCCAGACCACCGGCCGATCGGCCTCGATGATGCTCCCGATGGAGATCACCTTGAGCCCCCCTTTCTGAAGTGGGGTTATCCGGCGCTCGATCTGCGAGGGCCGGTCGCTGAGCCCCAGCATGATGGGGACGTTGGGCCCGTAGATGTCGGCATCGAGGAGCCCCACCCGGGCCCCCGTGCGGAGGAGAGCGAAGGCCAGGTTGACGGCGACCGTGGTCTTGCCCACGCCACCCTTACCGGCGCTCACCGCGATCGTGTTGCGAACCCCGGGGATGTCCTGACGGCCGATCACGCCGCGCGTCCGGCTGACGTCGGCATCCCACTCCAACTCAACCGTCTCGATTCCGGCGACGATGCCGATCACCGCGGCTTCGATCTCCGCCTGAATCCGATCCTTGAGGGGGCAGGCGGGCGTGGTCAGGACGACACGCATCTTGGCGGTAGATCCCTCGATGCGCAGGCCCTTGAGCATGCCCAGATGCATCAACGGCCGGTGGAGCTCGGGATCCTCCACACGGGCCAGGGCATCCTCCAGCGCAGCCAGGGGATTCGGCGCTGAGGTTGCGGACACTTGACCTCGATCATAGCTGGGACCCCAATCGGACTCGCTCCGGGCGACTTCGCGAGCCCGACCAGGATGTTGCAATAGCGGGCAACAGTTATAGTGAAAAGTTGTGAACGGACTCGAGTCCATGCGCCAGCAGGGCAGGCGGTTGACCCCGCAGCGTCGCCTCGTCTACGCGGCCTTGCTGGAGCATCCCGGCCATGCCACAGCGGACGAGCTCTGCGCCTCAATAGCCCGCAAGCTGCCCGGATTCCAGCGCACCACCGTCTACCGCACCCTCGACCTCCTCGAAGAGCTCGGGCTGGCGCGCAAGATCCAGCTCGGTCACGCCAACGCCTACGAGGCGGTGATGGCGGGGAGTGAGTCTCACCAGCACCTAGTCTGTGACCGCTGTGGGGGCACCTTCGACGTCAGCTGCCCCGAGGTTCCCGGGTGGGTGGACAGCGCGGCTCGGCCCCTGGGGTTCGAACTGGAGAGGGTGGAGCTCCTCGGTCACGGAGTCTGCCAGGTCTGCGCTGCCCACTGACCGAGTCGGCGGGTTAGCGGATCAGGTCGTCTGGCGGAGTTGCTGGCTGAAGTCCGTCTGTTCGATCTCGCGGGCGAACTCGGAGCCAGACTTCTCGATCTCCAGCGCTGATTCGTAGACGAAGGCGTAGACCTCGCGGAACTGGGTTGGCTGGAAGCCCCGGAGGGAGAGTTCGGCGCTGAGATCGGGATCTCCCTGCAACTCCTCGTCTAGAGCCTGGGCCGCACCCAGCAAGGCGGTCAGGATCCGCACCTCGGCCGAGTACTCCTCGATCAGAGGGGGCGCGGCCTCGTTCTCCTGAAGCTCGATGAGCTTGCGCTGGAGCTCGGCGATCTCGGCTTGGTACTCCGCTACTTGGGCGTCTTGCATAGAGGTGAGGCTGGAGGCGGGCCTGGCCGGAGCCCCGCTCAGTGGATCAGGAAGTGGGTGGCGATCAGAGGGGCGATCAAGATGGCGATGATGTTGACTACCTTGATCATGGGGTTGATCGCTGGGCCCGCGGTGTCCTTGTAGGGGTCGCCGACCGTGTCGCCGGTGACCGCGGCAGCGTGGGTTTCCGTGCCCTTGCCGCCGTAATGACCCTCCTCGATGTACTTCTTGGCATTGTCCCAGGCGCCTCCGCCCGAGGTCATCTGGAGAGCCAAGAAGAGCCCGACCACGATGGTGCCTATGAGCATGCCGCCGAGGGCGACCGGGCCCAGGATGAAGCCCACCAGCAGGGGGGCTGCGACCGGGATCAGACCAGGCAGGATCATCTCCCGCTGGGCCGCCCGGGTGACGATCGCCACGCAGCGGCCGTAGAGAGGCCGGGCAGTGCCCTCCATGATCCCCGGGATTTCCCGGAACTGCCGCCGCACCTCCTCGACGACCCCACCGGCGGCCCGCCCCACCGCCTGCATCGACAAGGAGGCGAAGAGCACCGGAAGGATGCCACCGAAGAGGAGGCCAACGATCACCCGCGGGTTGTTCAGGCTGAAGTCGAAGTGGTGGTGCCCCAGGGTCTCGGTGTAACCGGCGAAGAGGACCAGGGCGGCCAGCGCCGCCGACCCGATGGCATAGCCCTTGGTGACCGCCTTGGTGGTGTTGCCCACGGCGTCCAGGGGATCGGTCACGGCGCGCACCGATTCAGGTAGGTCGGCCATCTCGGCAATGCCGCCGGCGTTGTCGGTGATCGGTCCGTAGGCGTCGATGGCGACCACAATGCCCACCATGCTGAGCAGGCTCATGGCGGCGATGGCGATGCCGTAGAGCCCGGCCAGGGCGTAGGCACCGAGGATGCCGATGCCGATGACCAGCACCGGCGGCGCAGCCGCCTCCAGGCCAACCGCGAGCCCGGCGATGATGTTGGTGGCGTGGCCAGTCTGCGAGGCACGGGCCACCATTTGGACCGGGTTAAATTGGCCCCCGGTGAAGAACTCGGTGATAGCGACGATGAGGATGGTGATCACGATTCCGATCACCCCCGCCCAGACCAGGTTGAGCACCGGGTGGCCCAGGACCTTGGCAGAGAGCCCGCCATTGGCCTTGAGGACCAGGGTCACGATCAGGAAGCCGACGATGGCGAAGATGCCGGCCGAGACCAAGCCCCGGTAGAGGGCGCCCATGATCCAACCGCCCTTGCCGACCCGGACAAAGAACGTTCCGAAGATCGAGGCCAGGATGCCGATCGCCCCCAGGATCAGGGGATAGATGGTGAGATCGAAGTTGTGGAACTCCAAGCCGCCCAGGAGCATGGCCGCCACCGCGGTGACGGCATAGGTCTCGAAGAGGTCGGCGGCCATGCCGGCGCAGTCGCCGACGTTGTCGCCGACGTTGTCCGCGATCACGGCGGGATTGCGCGGGTCATCCTCGGGAATTCCCGCTTCGATCTTTCCCACCAGGTCGGCACCGACGTCGGCGGCCTTGGTGTAGATCCCGCCGCCGAGGCGGGCGAATACGGAGATCAGCGATGCTCCGAACGCCAGTCCGACGATGGCGGAGGGCTGATCGAGGATCCAGAAGGCAATGGTGACACCCAATAGGCCGAACCCGACCACAAAGAAGCCGGTCACGGCGCCACCGTTGAAGGCCACTTTGAGCGCCGGTCCCACGCCTCGACGGGCGGCCTCGGCGGTCCGATAGTTGCTGCGCACCGAGACGTTCATGCCGACATAACCGGCGCTGGCCGAAAGGGTGGCGCCGAAGAGGAAGAGGAGAGCTGTCTTCCAGCCCAGCACGGAGTTGACGAACCCGCCCAGGTAGAGCACCAGGGCTAGCGCCAACCCAATCGCGGCAATGATTGTGTACTGGCGGTTGAGGTAGGCGGAGGCACCCTCGCGGATGGCCTGGCCGATCTCCTGCATCCGCTCGTTCCCCGGGGACTGGCGCATTACCCCGATGGCCAGATAGGCCCCATAGGCCAAGGCCAGCAGGCCGGCGACCAGCACCGGAATCAGCACGGTTCGAGTCATTGCGGTGTGATCCTCCAGCCGGGCGCGGCGGACTCTGACTGAGAAAGTGAGGTGCCCGGCCCCTTGTTCCGCTTGGAACTGATGCTGACCGGAGCCGCCGAATTATATCGGCGGCGGAGCCTGCCGGACCATCCCAACCCCCTTGAGACCTTGGCGAAGAGGGCGGTCAGCCAGTTTCGATCGCAACATCTCCGCCCCAGCGGGTCCCGATGCCGCCTCTGGCCGGTAGGCGCCGGCGGTCGCGAGTCAGGCACGATCCTGACGCTCGGTGGTGCATCTCCGCAGCGGAGGGGCATGATTCGCTTTGAGCGGCGGACCGGCGCCGACGTCATCAAGGGGACGCCTTTGTTCAGCTGGATCGTGGCGGTCGGGGACGAACTTCTCTCCGGTCACACCGCCGACACCAACTCGGCATGGCTGGCCAGTCGGCTCAGCGGTACGCCCTATCCCTGCTCGCGGATCGTGGTGATACCGGACCAGATCCCGCTCATCGTCGAAGAGCTCCGGGCGGCGGTTGCCGGGGAGGCAGAGCGCGTCTTCTGCTGTGGCGGCCTCGGTCCCACTCCAGACGATCGGACCATGGCCGCAGTGGCGGAGATGCTGGGGGTCAGTCTGGTCGGAGATCCGGCCGTCCTGGCCCGCGTCAGAGAGAGGGTCGCCCAGCGTTTCCGTGAAGGTCGGGCACCCAGCCCCGAACCCAATCCTGGCACCCTCAAGATGGCGCTCATACCCAAGGGTGCGATCGTCCTTCGCAATCCCGTGGGAGGGGCGCCGCCTCTCGCTATCCCACTTCCTGGCGGTGGAGCGCACCGCTGGCTCTTCGTGGTTCCCGGGGTTCCGGCGGAACTGCAGGCGGTCTTCCAGGAGGAGATCGCGCCCATCTATCTGCATGGCGACGGGGGTCGCAGCTATCGAGAGCTCTTCTTCCCCGGCGTGGCCGAGTCGACCTTCTTCCCGGTGCTCACCGAACTGGAGGCGCGTTACCCGCAGGTCAGCTTCGGTTCATACCCGCGGAGCGATGGTGTGACCATCCGTCTCAGCGCCGTCGAACCCGAGGCTCTGGATGAGAGCTTTGCCACCCTGCGCCGACTGGCCCCGG
>JBAQYY010000224.1:0-4345 GCA_049790415.1 Candidatus Dormiibacterota bacterium
ACGCTCACTGGCCGCCCTGATCCCGAATGGTCGACGTGGGCCAGCTTTCCGGCGGGTGAGCACACGATTCAGCCGCAGAGCTACATCGACCTTGTCGGCACCGTCCGCGTGCCCGCCCATCTGCCACCAAATTTGTACTTCATCGGCTTTCTTGTCACTCCGGTGGCCACCGGCAGCGGCGTCGTCCAGATCAACCAGATCGGCTCGTTTGTAACCATCAACGTGCCCGGGCCTCGCGCTGGGCGCCTGACCGCGGCCTTCCGAGGTCCGCAGGGTTGGCACATCGGCAATTTCGTGCTCGGCTCCGGCGTCAGGGGGACGTTGGTCGTCCGCAACACCGGCAAGACGGCAGTTCAGTTCTGGGGGGAGAACAATGTCACGTCTCCTCTCGACGGCGAGCCGGGCCAGCATCGCATCCCCGTCTCCCTGGTGCCCGCAGGGCGGTATCGCGAGTTCAGTCTTGGCGGCGCCGGCTGGCTCCCCGTGGACATCGTCGCCATGGGAATCTCCGTAACTTATCCGGGCAGAACCTCGCTCTCAACCCGCCAGATCCTCATTACCAGAAGCTACTGGGTGATTGCTCCATGGGTGATCCTCGCCTTCCTCATCGTCGTAGCCCTGCTGGCCGCCTGGTGGGCCCTGCCGCGCCGGCGGCACTCTGGATCTGCGAGCCGAGCCCGGCTGGGCCGACCCGCGACTGACCGGGTTTGGGTTAAGGCCAAGTCTCGTTGGTAATCGGCCCACCCCGAGGTATCCCTGGGTTGGCGGCTCGGTAGGCGCCGGGCGCCGCCGCTTGGGCCGGCGGGCATGGATCCGCAAGGCTCGGATGGGTACACACCGGCTCCCGCGTCGCGAGCAGGGACGCCGGCGCGGAGTGTTGCAGTTGGCTCCAGAGTGACCGCGCTCGCTGCCGGACTGTCAGGCTACCCCCCGGAACGGATCACCGTCGGTGCAGTTCCCGCACCGCGTCGATGGTGTCGGCCTCTCCCGAACCCTTGTCTTCGCGGTAGCGCAGCACGCGAGCGAACCGGAGTGCGACTCCGCCTGGGTAGCGCGGCGACGTCTGGACGCCATCAAAGGCGACCTCAACCACCAACTTAGGCGCCACTTCCACCGTGATCCCATGGCGGCTGGTCTCAAGGGCGAGGAGCTCCTGCGTCTGCCAATGGAGCATCTCGTCGGTCAAACCCTTGAAGGTCTTGCCGAGCATGACGAAGCCGCCGGCTGGATCTGTGGCACCCAGGTGGAGGTTGGAGAGCATGCCCTGGCGCCGCCCATGTCCCCACTCGGCGGCGAGGACCACTAGGTCAAGGGTGAGCCGTGGCTTAACTTTGATCCACGCTGTCCCTCGGCGGCCGGCTTGGTACGTCGAGTCCAGGTCTTTGACCATGACCCCCTCGTGGCCCCGCGCCAAGGCGTCGTCGAGAAAGGCCGAGGCCGCCTCTGGTGCTGGGTCGAGCAGGCGGGGGACTGTGATCTCGGGAGGAAGCAGTCGCGCGCCTATCTCGATCCGCTCGCTCGTGGTCAGGTCGATCAGATCCTGCCCATCGAGGTGGAGGATGTCGAAGAAGAACGAGCTGAGAGGTACCCGCAGCCGCAGAGCCTCGGGATCACCCCTGGAGGCAACCCGAGCCGACGTCTCCTGAAACGGCCGAGGTCGGCCATCGGCACCGAGCGCGATCACCTCGCCATCCAGGAGGAAGCGCTCGGCAGGGAGCTGAAGAGCCGCCCCGACCACCTCGGGAATCCGCTCTGTGATCGGCTCCAGGGTCCGGGTGAATATCTGTACGCGATCACCGTCTCGGTGCACCTGGACCCGGATCCCGTCCAACTTCCACTCCACAGCGGCGCGACCGACCCTAGCGAGGGCGTCGGCCAGGGAGGTAGCGGACTTGGCCAGCATCGGCTGCACCGGCGTCCCTACCCGAAGCTGAAAACGGCCCAGGCCCGACTCTCCCTGATCCAGTGCCACCACCGACACCTCGACCAGGTCCCCGGCCAGCATCGCGGCCCGGCGAAGGCCTCTGGGACTCACTCCGGAGGCCCGGGCGACCGCCTCGGCAACCAATCCCCGCAGTGCACCCTGGCGCAGCTCGCCGTTGATCAGCCGCCGGAGAAACTCCTGCTCCGCTGTGGTCGCCTGGGCCATCAGTCGAGCCAGCAGGTCGCGGCGCAGGCCCACAGAGCCGGAGCCAGAAACAGCCTCTATGCCAGCCAACGCTTGGTCGACCGCCGCCAATGTCAGATGGGCCTCTCGTGCGGCGGTGCCCAGCTCAGCGAGGCTCGACCAGGCGATCCCCAAGCGCTTCTGGCGCGTCTCCCCAGCGATGTAGCTGACCGCGGTCGAGACATCGTCGGACTCCGCCTGGCGAAGCAGGGTGGAGATGAGGCTGATCTTCTCGTTCCTTGATCGGCTGGCACTAACCGCGAGGGAGCAGGCTACCAGCTCAGCAAGCTTCATGAGACCAGTCTGGCTGACTTCAGCACGATTGACCGTTCGCCGGCTCCCCGGGCGCAGGTGCCTTGCTCGCGAAGCACCGCTGGGACTGCCGGTAGCCGCGGTCTGGCACCATCCACCGTATGGCTGCCCAGTCCCCGCCAGCACGGATCGAGGTCGACGGTCGGAACTTGGAGATTTCCCATCCCGACAAGGTCTTCTTCTCCGCTCGCGGGGAGACCAAGCTCGACCTGGTCAATTACTACCTGGCGGTGGGAACAGGAGTCCTGACAGGCGTGCGGGAGCGACCTACCGTCCTCAAGCGCTTTCCCAACGGGGCAGAGGGACCGTTCTTTTTCCAGAAGCGAGTACCCGCCAACCGGCCCGAGTGGCTGCAGACGGTGACCATCAACTTCCCTAGCGGTCGGAGTGCCGAGGAGTTGTGCCCAACTGACATGGCTCACGTCATTTGGGCTGTCAACCTGGGTTGCCTGGAACTGAACCCCTGGCCGGTGCGTCGGGCGGATGTCGACCACCCGGATGAGCTCCGAGTGGATCTCGATCCCCAGCCCGGGGTCTCCTTTCAGGCGGTGCGCGAGGTTGCTCTGGAGACCCGTCAGGTGCTGGCCGAACACCAGCTGGTGGGCTTCCCCAAAACGTCTGGGTCGCGGGGCATCCACATCAACGTCCCCATCGAGCCGCGCTGGGAGTTCGATGACGTGCGCCGCTCAGCGCTGGCTCTGGCGCGGGAGCTGCAGCGACGATTACCCGAGGTGGCCACCGCGGCATGGTGGAAAGAGGAGCGCGGCGAGCGAGTTCTCGTTGACTACAACCAAAACGCCCGCGACCGCACCATCGCCTCGGCGTATTCGGTGCGGCCCAAGCCCGAAGCCACAGTCTCCTGCCCGGTTGCCTGGGACGAGGTGGGGGAACTCGAACCCAACGATTTCACTTTGGCAACAGTGCCCAGTCGGTTTGCCCAGATCGGCGACCCCGGAGCCCGCATTGACGACAAGAGGGGCAGCCTCGACTCCCTACTGGAGCTCGCTGCACGCGATCAGGCGTCCGGGTTAGGTGACGCACCTTGGCCACCCCACTTTGCCAAGCAGGTTGGCGAGCCGAAGCGGGTGGCCCCTAGCCGCGCCCGTAGAGAGGAGTGATTGTCGCCACCGCGGCGGCTGCCTGACCGAGCGCTTCGGGCAGAAGTCCGCGGCGACTGAGCGACTCCCCGTGCTCTCTTGATTGCCCGACGGGCCGTGGCGACTGGTCCACTGGCACGCTCAGGATGAGTGGGCCCGTCGCTCGCCTCCTCTAGTCAACTTCTGCCCGGCCTGCCGGCGAGCTCCCCAGCCAGCCAGGCTCAGATTCCAGCGGTGATCTCGGGAGCGACTCTCCGCTTCGCCTGCGAGCCTTGCCACCCGAGCCGATTCCTGTGCTTCGGCCTGCGATGTCGTCGTGTATCTCTCGGCGCTGTACTGGTTCCACATGACCACATATTAGCATATGGCGATATAGCTGTCAGCCATGGAGGTAGCGTCCTTCGTGGAGATGGGAACTTGATCGATGCGTCCGTATACGGCCGCATTTCATTCCGAAGTGATATAGTCAGCTGGCTATGCCGCCAGTCGATGATGGTTCGACGCAGACCCAACCTCGCCTGCCTGTAGAACCATCGGCTCCAATGGAGTTGCTCTGGCTGGGTCACCTCGTGCTCAACCCGAGACCGGAGGCGGCGGAGCTCTTCGCTCTGATCGGCCAGGACCGGGCAACTCAGCTGGCGGAGCGCTTGCGAGACTTCTGGGGCGACGGCATCAGCGGCGGTGCTGGCGAGTTGGTGGTTCTCGCCGACTACGCCGGCCTCCTCTTCGCTCCCAGCCTGGACCAACTTCTTGCAGACCTTCCAGTTCC